>QKHC01000044.1 GCA_003251175.1 Gemmatimonadota bacterium | reverse complement strand
GAATCCGATCTCCAGCGGCTCGCCTTCGTAGGTCAGCGCCAGCTCATCCTGCGCCTCACCGAGATCGGGCGTCTGCACCGAGAACTTCACCGTGCCGCCGGCGAAGGCGAGGCGAATGCGGTGGGTCTGATCGCTCGCCACCACGCTCATGCGACGCAGCGCCCCGGCCATCGCCACCCGGTCCACGGTGGCCGATTTGTCGTTTTCCCGCGGGATGACCTGCTCGTAGTTGGGGTACGGACCTTCGATCAGCCGGGAGTAGACCTGGGTGCCACCGCTGCGGAAGCCGATGTGGTTCTCGCTCTTCGCGATCTCCAACTCGGCATCACCTGCGTACAGCCGCCGCACCTGCTCCAACGCCTTGGGAGGCACGATCAGATCGGCGGTGGTGCCGCCGCTCGCGGGCACATCCATCCGGGCCAACCGATGCCCGTTCGTCGCCACCATGCGCATGCGATCGGGTCGCAGCTCCCACAGCACGCCGTTGAGAATCGGGCGACTCTCCTCGGTCGATGCCGCGAAGGCCACGTGGCTGATCAGCTTGTGCACCAGTGCAGCCTGGGCCTTCGACGCCTTGTCGAACTTGACGGGGGCGAACGCGGGAAACTCTTCACGTGGCAAGCCAAGCAGCTTGAACTTGGAGCGCCCGCATTCGAGCGAGACACGCTGTTCCCCGGCTGCCGTCATCCGGATCGGCGCAGCCGGAAGCTCACGCACAATGTCGCTGAGTTTCTTTGCCGGGAGCGTCACAGCCCCTTCGGCATCCACGTCAGCGCTCACCGTGGTGCTGACGGCAATGTCGAGGTCGGTTCCGGACAACCGCAGGCCCTGCTTGGTCGTTTCCACCAACACATTGGACAGCACCGGCAGGGTGGTCTTCGTCGGCACGGCTGCCGCGACGGCCGTCAGCCCCTCCTGCAACTGCTCCCGCGTAATCGTGAGTTTCATTACGCTCCCCGGGGTCACCGGCTTCGAGTTTTCCAGCCGAAGGAAGCTACTACGCTAGCTAAGTAATAGACTAGTAGTAGTAGTAGGCTATGGGGACTTGTGGGTGTCCGAGCTATCCACGTGCGCCTGCGTCGTTTCCGCGTGAGCCCCCCTGTGCACCCGATGTGGGTACTGTGGATCCAGTGCGGATCATCGCCCCGTTAGACCACGCGATGCACAGTGATCCACATATCCCGCGGCGAATGTTGGCTACGGTGCGGACAGTTCGTGACGCGCCGACTCCACGCGCTCCTTGAAATTGCGGTCGCGCACCATCTGCCATTCGACCTTGTCCACGCTATGGATGACGGTGGAGTGGTCGCGACCTCCGAACGCCTGACCGATCTCGACGAGCTGCATCCCCAGCATGTCCCGGGCGAGATACATGGCAACCTGGCGGGGAATGGTGAGGGTTTTGGTCCTGGCCTTGGAGCGCAGTCCTTCGGGGGTCACGCCCCAGCGGCGCGCGACGACCTCCTGTACGCGGTCGATAGACGGCGTGGGACGTCCGTAAGTGCCGGCATCGTCCCCCTGGCGAATCCGGTCCGAGAGGGCCTCGCGGGCCAGCTCGATGGTCACCTCACGATTCTTCAGGGAGGCGAACAGGAGCAGCTTGATGATGCACCCCTCGAGCTCGCGCACGCTCGAGCGCACGTGCTCGGCGATGAACCGCAGCACGTCGTCGGGAATCGTCAGCTCGAGATGGTCCTGCTCGGCCTTCTTGCGGAGAATGGCGATCCGGTGCTCGAGATCCGGGTGGCCGATGTCAGCCACCATCCCCCACTCGAAGCGCGAGATCAGCCGTTCCTCGAGTCCGGGGATTTCCTTCGGAGGCCGGTCGGACGTGAGGACGATCTGCTTGTGCGCTTCGAACAGGGTGTTGAACGTGTGGAAGAACTCTTCCTGGGTCATCTCCTTCCCTTCGAGGAAGTGGATGTCATCGACCAGGAACAGATCCACGTCGCTGCGATAGCGGCGCCGGAACTCCGGCATCGTCCGCTCTCGCATTGCTTCGATCACTTCGTTGATGAACTGCTCGGCGCCGAGGTACAAGACACGTGTATCCGGCCGGCGCTCCAGCACGGTGTGCGCGATCGCCTGCATGAGGTGGGTCTTGCCCAACCCGGTCGCGCCATAAATGAACAGCGGATTGTAGGTCTTCCCCGGCGCTTCGGCGACGGCGTAGGCGGCAGCGGCGGCCAGCTCATTCGACTTGCCGATGACGAACGTCCGGAAGGTGTAGCGCTCGTTGAGCGGCGTCGTCGGCGCCGCGGGTCCCGGCGGCAAGGGTTTGGCGGCCACAAAGAAGTCCATCTGTGGTCGCTGCTGTCGCTCCTCCTGCACACGAAACACGACTGGAGTCGGGCGCCCGAGCACGCGCTCGGCTGCGCGTGACAGCACGGCCGCGTGCTTGGTCTCGTTCCACTCGGCCGCGAATTGATCGGGGGTACCGACGATCAGTCGCCCGTCGTCGAGCGCGAGCGGGGTCGCCGGCTCGAGCCACGTGCGAATCGTGGCTTCCGGCAAATCCGCACGCACTTCATCGAGCAGGCGTTTCCAGGTTTCCTTGACCGGCTCCATCAGACGAATGAGATAGACCGCAGCGGGAGGATCAGCAAGGGCGGCCCGAAGGTACGGGCCCCTCTGGGGAAAGTCAACCTTGACCCGTCGTGAGCGCGGCGTGTAGGTTTCCCCCCTCACGAGAGGCAGGCAATGGGTCGTCCGACGTATCGGCCGCGCAATCGGCGGCGCATCAACAAGCACGGATTCCGCGCGCGCATGAAGGACAAATGGGGTCGCGCGGTCTTGTCACGCCGCCGTAAGAAAGGCCGCAAGCGCCTCACCGTCCGCCTGCCGTCGAAACACCGGAGCCCATAGACGGGCGAGCGGTTCCCGCGGCGCCTGCGGCTCACGCGCCGGACGGACCTCGACGCCGTGTGGTCGTCCGGGCGACGGGTCCACGCCCAATTCGTCGATGTCGCATGGCGGCCCAATACTCTGACCCACCCGCGGCTGGCGGTCGTGGTGCCTCGGTTTCAGCACAGCGCCGTGGCCCGCAATCGGGTGCGACGGCGGCTGCGCGAAGTCGCGCGGCGCGGCCCGCTGGCCGCGTTGCCCGCCGTGGATGTGATCGTGCGGGCGCGACGGGGGGCGTACACCGCCCCGGTCGCGGACCTGCGGGCCGACCTGGAGCGCGTGCTCGCCCGCGCGCGATGATCCCGCTCCGCCGCTGGCCCCAGGCACTGGCGTTACTGGCGATTCGGGGATACCAGATGACCCTGTCGCACCTGATGCTCACCCAGTGTCGGTTCACCCCCAGCTGCTCGCATTACACCTACGAGGCGATCGAGCGGTACGGGTCCCTCAAGGGGTGCTGGCTCGGAGTGCGGCGCATCCTGCGCTGCCACCCGTTTCATCCGGGTGGCTACGACCCGGTGCCCTGAGGCCGCGTGGACCGCCGCGTCATTCTCGCAATCGCGCTGATGGTCCTGGTGGCCGTCGTGCCCAGCCTGCTGTGGCCGCCGAAGCCCGCGCCACCCCGGCCGGCACCCTCCGATACCGCGGCGACGGACGCTGCGCTCCCCGGGGATGCGCGCACACTACCGCCCCAGATGCGGGCCGCAGAGCCCCCGCTCCCGGAAGAGCCGGCCGCCACGGTCGCCGCGGCGGCGGACACGATCTGGGTGGAGTCGGATCTCTACCGGCTGGGGTTCAACCCGCAGGGCGGCGCCCTCATCTGGGCCGAACTGACACGGTATCAGTCGTTTGCGCCCGGCGACTCGGGGCGACACGTGCAGCTGGTTCGCGGCGATGCCCCGATACTCACCCACGCCCTGCTGCTCGGCAGCGACACGGTCTCCCTCGCGGACTGGTCCTTCACGCCGAGCGAGCAGCGCCTGCGCGTGGTCGGGGACGACCGCCTCACGCTGGTCGCGGAGCGGGCGGGCGCGCGGGTGACCCTCGAGTACCATTTTGCCGCCGGGGACTATCGGTTCGCCGTCCAGGGCCAGGTCGCCGGCCTCGGCTCGTCAGGGGCGGTGCTCGCACTGGGGCTGGGGACTGGGCTGCGCTCGGTCGAGGTGGACTCGAGCGACGACTATCGCCACTACTCGGTCGTGACCAAGGCCGCCAAGACCGAGAGCAAGAGCTTTCGCTCCCTGGACCCGGGCGAGGTCGCCGATCTTGCCGGGCCGTTCGAGTGGGTCGGGCTGAAATCCAAGTACTTCCTGCTCGCGACGCTGGCCATCGACGAGGGATGGCCGCCGTTCGGCGGCGCACGCGCCGTCGGGGGCCCGCGCTCCGGTCGCATGGCCACGCGGGCCAACGTCACCGCCACGCTGCCGGTCCCCCCAGCCGGCGCGTTCGCCTATCAGGTGTACGTCGGGCCGCTCGATCACCGCCGGCTCGGCGCGATCGGCCATGGACTGGACGATGCCAACCCGTACGGGGGCTTTCTCCGCGGACTGATCCACCCCGTCTCGTTGTTCGTGGTGGACATCCTCGTTTGGATGCACACCCGGCTGAGCCTCGCCTACGGATGGGTGCTGGTGATCTTCGGCATTCTCGTGCGGGTCGCGCTGTGGCCGCTGAACCAGAAGGCCATGGAATCAGGCCTCCGGATGCAGGCAGTGCAGCCGCTCATGAAGGACATCCAGGACCGCCACAAGAACGATCCGAAGCGGTTGCAGGAGGAAATGCTCAAGCTCTACAAGGAGCACAAGGTCAACCCGTTTGGTGGGTGCCTGCCGATGTTGCTGCCGCTCCCGATCCTCTTCGCCCTGTTCTTCGTGTTCGCCAACACCATCGAGCTGCGGGGAGTCCCGTTCCTCTGGTTGCCCGATCTCTCGCGCGCCGATCCGCTGTATATCATCCCCGTCGTGATGGGCCTGTCGATGTTCACGGTGACCAAGGTCGGCCAGCGGGGCATGCCGCCCAATCCCCAATCGACCATGATGCTCTACATTCTGCCGGTGATGATGACGGTGCTGTTTCTGAAATTCGCTTCGGGTCTCAACCTGTACTACACCGTGCAGAATCTGTTCTCGATCCCGCAACAGTACCTCATCGCGCAGCGGCGCCTGAAGCAGGCAGGCCGTCCGGCTTCCTGACGGCGCGTGGAGGGCGTCAGCACGCACTGAAGACCGATGCTCAGCGACCCCATCGTGGCGCTGGCCACCCCACCCGGTCGCAGTGCCATCGCGTTGCTGCGATTGTCGGGACGCGGCGCGTTCGATGTCGCCGCGCGCTGTCTGCACCCGTTCCGCGCCGCACCGGCGCGTAGGGTGTTCCGCGCCCGCCTGCTGCATCCGGACACGGAGGAGCTCATCGATGACGTGCTCGCCGCCTGTTACGCGGCACCTGCGAGCTACACCGGCGATGACACCGTCGAGATCACGACGCATGGTGGGCTCGGCGCCCCGGCGGCGGCGCTCGGCGCCCTGCTGGCGGCGGGCGCACGCGCCGCTGCCCCCGGGGAATTCACGCGGCGCGCGCTCCACAACGGGCGCATAGACCTGCTGCAGGCGGAGGCGACCGCTGACCTGATCGACGCCGGCGCCCCCGCCCAGCGGCGCCACGCGCTGCACCAGCTGGAGCGGGGGTTCTCGAGCCGGCTGGACGCGCTGCGATCCGGCATCGTGGAGCTCGAGGCGTTGATCGCCTACGACATCGATTTCCCCGAAGAAGACGACGGACCCGTCGACACGGCTCGCGTGGAAGCGTCTTGGCAGCGGGTGCGCAGCGGCGTGGCGGGGCTGCTGGCGACTGCCCCTGAAGGGGAACGCCTGCGGGCTGGTGCCCTGGTGGTCATCGCGGGGCCGCCCAACGCCGGCAAGTCGTCCCTCTTCAATGCGCTCCTCGGTGTCGAGCGAGCCATCGTCACGGCGCTGCCGGGCACCACGCGGGACGCCATCGAAGCAGAGGTGGTGATCGAGGACTTTCCGTTCCGACTGGTGGACACGGCGGGGCTGCGTGCGGCGGCGTCGGTCGTCGAGTCGCTGGGCATCGAAGTGAGCCGACGGTATCTCGGCGCAGCTGACCTGGTGCTGTACTGCGAGCCCCCACGCGTGCCCGAGGTGCCTCACTCCTCCGCGGGCGAGCGCTTCCTCGCCGACCTCACCGCGCCGGTGGTCCGCGTCACGACCAAGGCTGACTTGGAGGTCGTGCCACCGGACGGGCACCCCGGTGCGGCGGTGCGGGTGTCGGTCCATACCGGACAGGGACTCGCGGCGCTGCGCCACGCGCTGGCGACCACCGCATTCGGCCGGCTGGCCGGGGGCGGCGACGTCGAGCCGGTGGTGACGCGCGCTCGTCACCGAGCCGCGCTGGCCCGCGCCCTCGCGGAGCTGGATGCCTTTCGCACCGCGCGCAGCGCTGGCATTGACGCAGCCGCCGCGGCAACGCATCTGCGGGCCGCCACCGGGGCCCTGGACGAGCTGATCGGGGTCGTTGCACCCGACGACGTGCTCGACGCCGTCTTCCGGTCGTTTTGCGTGGGGAAGTGATCCCCGTCGCTGGTCAGGCGGGCGCGAGCGCGTTCACGATGCCGCGAGCCTTGTCCAGCGTTTCGCTGTACTCGAGTGCGGAATCGGAATCGGCCGTGATCCCCCCGCCGACGCCGAAGTACACACGGTCTGACCGAATGGTGCACGTACGGATAGCGACGCTCGTATCGAGCGTTCCCGTGACGCTGCAGTACCCGATCGCACCGCAGTAGACGCCGCGCGCCACCGGCTCCACCTCGCGGATGATCTCCATGGCGCGGATCTTTGGTGCACCCGTGATCGACCCGCTGGGGAAGGCCGCGGTGATCACGTCGAGCGCGTCGCGGCCGGGCACCAGCTGCCCGACGACGGTCGAGACGAGATGGTGCACCGAGGCGAACGACTCGAGCGCGCACAGTTCCGGTACCGCCACGGAGCCCGGCGCGCAGACACGTGCGAGATCGTTGCGCAGCAGGTCCACGATCATCACGTTCTCAGCTCGGTCCTTTTCGCTGGCGAGCAGCTCCGCCCCCAGGGCGGCGTCGGCACGCGGATCGTCTGCCCGGCGCGGACGGGTTCCCTTGATGGGGCACGTTTCCACACGGCCGCGCCAGTCCACCTGCACGAATCGCTCGGGCGACGCGCTGGCGACGACCCACGGTCCGAGCTCGAGGTAGGCGGCGAACGGCGCCGGATTGACGCGTCGCAGCCGCCGGTAGAACGCCAGCGGATTGACGGGCAGGGGCGCCGCCAGGCGGTGCGTGAGGTTGACCTGAAAGACGTCACCGGCCGCGATGTAGTCGCGGATCTGCCGGGCCGCGTGGTGATAAGCGGCTTCGCTCATGGCTGATCCGACGGCGTACCCCAGTCGCGCCACCGGCTCGGTCGGGAGCTCGCCTGGTGGCGCGGCGGGCGCAGGCCCGGCGGGGTGGTGCGAGGGCGCCGGGTGCCGCGCCGCGAGGCGATCGAGCACCATGCCGGCTCGGGAGCGTGCCCGCCGCGCCGCCGCCGGCCCGGTGGCGGGCAGGCCGGTCGAGATCAGCCAGGCGCGTGCCGTGGCGTGATCCCAGGTGATCGCCCAGTCGTAGAGACCGAACCAGATATCCGGGAGCCCGAGGTCGTCAGCGCGCGGGGACGGCAGCCGCTCGAGGCGGCGCCCGAACTCGTAGGCGAAGTAGCCAATGGCGCCACCTTGGAACGGCGGCACATCGGGCGCGGGATCGCGGCGGTGCGGCGCCAGCGCGTCGCGCAGCGCGGCGATCGGGTCGCGCTGGTCGGCCGTGACCGTCGTCCAGGGATCGGCGCCCAGAAACGAGTACTGGCCGCGGTGGTGGTGGGGAATCGCGCTGTCGAGCCACGCACGGTGGGGGAGACCGCTCAGCCGGGCGCACGCGTCGGCCGGGTCGGGGGCAGGAACGAGCGGCGTGATGAGCGGCGGCGGGTGGTTGGCCGCGTGCGTCACACCGGGTCGGCCGGCATCACGAACGGCCGCGGTGTCCCGCGCAGGGCGCTCTCCGGGCCGGGTCGCCACAGCGCGATGTCTTCGATGCGGCGCGCCAGTTCGAAGTCCTTGGCGGTGATGCCGCGCGCGCTGTGGGTGCGGAGGCTCACCGTGATTCGCCCCCAGCTCACCTGCAGGTCGGGATGATGGTCCGCCGCTTCGGCGTGAAAGGCGATGGCGTTGACGAGCAGCAGCGTCGTCGGCCAGCCATCGGTCTTGTAGGTGCGGTGGATCATCCCGCCGGCGTGTCGCCAGCCCGGGAGAGCGGTGAGCCGCTGGGCGATCTCGGTGTCCGTGAATACGGTCTCGGCTGCCATCATCACCCGCCCCGTCAGGATGCAGCGTCGCGGCAGCTAGCCGACTGCCCGAAGTTCTCCTCCACCTCGAGCTCGATGGCGGTCGGGTGCACGCCTCCCTCCGCCAGCGCCTGCCGCACGCGAGCGACGAGGTGCTGCGCCAGCATCTCCACGGTCGTATTGGGAAGCGGGAGCAGCACGCAGTCCGACCGGGGGAAGACGTACCGCGCGGCGCCGTCGATCGCCACGGTCACGCGATCGGCCTCGACCGTGAGGCCGATCCGGGCATTCTGCTGCGGCAGCAACACCCTGTGGTCGAGCTCGGCGGTGAGATCGCGCAACACGCGTTTCAACAACGTGAAGTCGACGACGTACCAGCCCTCGGGCTCGAGCTCACCTTCGACGACGATCCCGACGCGGTAGTTGTGCCCGTGCAGGGCCTCGCAGCGGTGCCCGGGCAGCGTGATGAAGTGGGCGGCCGCGAAGACCAGATCCTCTTTGGTCACGGTGACCTTGAAGTGTCCGCGGGCGTCCATGGGGCTTGGAAGATAACACGCCGGATCCGCTACGCATCGGGGTGCAGCGCCGTCGCCGTGCGCCACACCTCATCCGCCAGCCACTCGAGGCGCTCCTGTGCGTACTCGAGTTCCGTCGGGGACATCGTCCGGGCACGGCGCGCGATGTCCCGAGCGTGGGCCAGGAGTTCGTCGAGCACCTCCCGTAGCGGGCGGTTCACGCGCCGTTCCACCCGGCGGGGGGTCACGCGGTTTGTGCGCCCGCGAACTGCAGTTCGGCGTCGGTGATCTCCGCGGCTGGTGCGCGGACCGCCCGGGCGACGCCCCGGGCGGCGACGAACGATTCGACGAGCCGCCACCCGACGTAGTAGCCAGCGCGCTCGGGCAGCACCCGGCCGTTCACCATCCGCGACGACGCACTCATGCCGCCGGAGAGATAGCGCAGGCGATAGCCCAGACCGCGCGCGTCGAGCTCGGGGATCACGACGCGACGCAGAAAGGCGTCGAGCTCGCGCAGCCGGCGGTGCTGCGCGCGCGCGTATCCGCAATACTCCCACGGCGCGAACCCCGGGGCGACGGCCCGGGAAGTTGCGACGGCGACACCCTCGTTGACCAGCAGCTCGCGCAGCGTGGCTCGCGAGCCCGTTTCCCAGTAGTCGTACTGCCCGTCGAGCTCGTGCACCAGGCGCCGGAGCTCGGCACGCGAGGTCGGCGACGTGTAGCGCACCACGTGCGCGAGCTCGTGGGCGATCCACAGCGGCAGCAGATGTGCCGGGAGGCCCAGCCCGCGGGTCTCCGGATTGGCTCGGCCGGTGAAATGCTCCAAGCAGACGAACGCCACACCGCGCCCCCCGACGACGAGCTCACCGGCGTTCGCGGCGCCCACCCCCACCATGAGATACAGATCCACGGGGCAGTCGATCTCCAGCATCTCCTCGGCGCGGCGACATGCATCCTCAGCGATCTCGACTACATCGACGTCGTCCAGCAGGCGCCGCAAGTCGGACCGGTCAGCCCGCATGGTGTCGCGTACCACGGACTCGACGTGCGGGGAATCGAGGTCGAGGACGTAGTTGCGCCAGTAGCTCGCGAGCACCGGGCGATGGCGATCGAGATACGCGTAGTAGGCGGCGACGGGGTCGGGCGCGGCGTGCGCGGCGAAGAATTCAGGGACGAGATTGACGAGCATGGGGCGCGGCCGTCCCAATATCGGGAACCCCCTCGACGGGGACAAGGAGCAATCAGCGGATCACTATCTCGGTCGCGGCGGTGGCCGACTTGACAACCGCGAGAAGATCGGTCACCTCGAGGCTGACCCGGTAGCGGCCCGCGGGAAGCCGGCCGGGGTCGATCACCAACTGCTCGGCAACCGTGATGCCGGCGCGAGTCTCGCGATCGAATTCGAGGACGATCGGCTCCGAGCCGTGGAGCAGGCGTCCGACGAGCGAACGCTCACGCGCGATGGTGTAGCGCGCGCGATACCGCACCAGCCCCAGTGAGTCCGGGCGCAGGTGATACACTTCGGCATACGCCGCCAGCGAGCCGGTGGCCGCGAATGTGCGATCGGGCGGCATCGCCGCCAGAGTCTCATCGCGATCGGTGAGCGTGGCCGCTGCCCCCAGCAGCAGACTCGACAGAGTCAACGAGGGTGCGGCGAGGTCGGGGACCACCAGGGTGCCGCGGATGCGACCCTGGTCGGCGCCCGTTGCGAAATCGAGTCCCACGTCGTAGGTGCCCGGGCCGGCCGACGCGTGGAGCACGCCAGCGCCGCGCATCCGAGCCCGGGACCGTCCCAGGCGATCCCATAACGCGAGCGCGCTCGTGTCCGCGTGGACGCGGGCATAAACGTCGGTGAAGCCGCCAGCGCCACGGAAGAACACCAGCCACAACGGCGCCTCGAGCCGGGCCGGCTGGCTGGTGTGGTCGGTGCGGAGCAGGGCGCGGGTCCATCGCAGCTGCCGTGCCGACATCGGCTCGAAGAGGAAATCGCCCCACCCCGCGCCGCCGCTGGCTCGCTGGAAGCCGAGGCTCACAGGTCCCTGGGGTGTGTCGTAGACCCAGCTTTCCATGTCGAGGAGCCGGAGGCCATCCACCAGCGGGCGCAGGGCATCGAGGGTGCCGTTGAGGCGCTGTTGGGGAGGGCCGTGACGCACCCAAATCAGCCCCCGCGCGTCGAGGCCTGCCAGGAAATACGCCGTGGTCGAATCGACTACGGCCTCCGTGATCGCGCGGCGATCAGGTCCCAGGCCGGCCTCCGCCACCGCGCGGTCGCTCGGAGTGCCGAGAAACGCCCCCGGCACGGCCGCACTCAGCTCGGCGAGGAGTTCGCGAGACCGGAGCGCCGACCGGGCGCGCGCACCCGCCGAGTGGTGGTACTGACTCAGGGGATGCAGCAACCGGAACTGGCGGCGCGCGTACGCAAGCCGCGCAAAATGCTCCGGGAGCCGCTCGTTCTCCGGGGTGAGCAGGTTCGGATCACGGCGGTCGAGAAAGGCGGTAAAGAACGCAGGTCGCTCGGACGGTGCGGTCGCGTCGTAGGTGGCGCGTTCGAGCGGCGACGCGATCGGCCAGAACCGGTCCCACAGCGCGTCGCTGGTGTCGTCGGCCGCGCGGGCCACCGCTCGCGCGATCCATGCCTCGCCGCCGGCGGGGTCGCCGGCCAGAAAGCGCGCTTCCGCTCGCAGCACCAGCGACTCCACGCCCGTTTCCCCGAGACGCTCGGCGCGCTCCAGGAGCGCGGTGGCCCGTTCCGGTTGCTCGAGCCGCAGCGCGAGCTCGCTCCGCCGCACCAGTGCGACCCGGCTGTCCGGGTGGCGTGCCAGCGCGGCGTCGGCACGGCGCCAGATGTCGGCGTTCCCGAACAGCGTACGGAAGCGCGACCAGGCGTCGCGATAATCGGGAACTGCCGCGAACAGCGCGATGAGCGCATCGCGCGCGATGCGCTCTCCTTCATCGCTGCCGAGGTAGAGGCCCACCTCCGTCTGCCAGTACAACGGGGCGGGGTCGTCGGGGGCGAGGTGCGCGGCGGCTCGGAAGGCCCGCAGCGCGGCGTAGCGGCCCACCACCGACCGTGCGTAGTGCGCACGGCCCAGCAGCAGGTAGGCGGCGGCGTCGGGCTTGCCGTGGCGCACGGCACGTTCCATCACCTGCGCGGCTGCGTAGGCGTCGCCAGCGGCGAGCAATGATTCCGCCCGGAGCGCGGAGCCTTGGACCGCGAGCAGGGCGAGGAGCGCCAGCATGAGGCAGGAGGGGACCGCTAGTCGCGTTCCCGGAGTTGCTCGCGATCGCTACTCTTGCGCCGGTAGACTTGGCTCATCTCCGCTAGGAAGTGCCGCTCCGCCGGCGTCAGGCTCTCAATTCCGGACGCCGAGATCTTGTCCAATAGGCGATCGATCTCCGCCTGCGGCGGGTCGGCTGGGGGCGCGGGCGGCTCCGGCGGAGCGGGCTGCGTCGCCTGGGCGGCGCGAGGCCCGGGGTGAACGAGCACCCCGAGCGGCGCCGGCCGCCGCCGCGGTCGCTCACCGCTACGCCACTGCTGCGCCTTGAGGAACAGCGCGCCGGCGCCGAACCCGCCCAGATGGGCCAGGTGCGCCACCCCGTCGTGCGGCGACGCCAACGCGGCCACCAGGGACAAGGCCACAGCGAACGTGACGACCCACTTCACCGGAATCGGATAGGGAAGCGGAAAGATGAAGATCCCGTCGTTGGGCCAGAACCACGCGTACGCCAGCAGGACGCCGTAGATGGCGGCGGAGGCGCCCACCATGAGGCCCGTGGGAATGACGAACGCGAGGGCGAACGAGAGCAGCGCACCCCCGAACCCGCAGGCGAAGTAGTAGGCGACGAACGTCGAGCTGCCGAGGCGCTCCTCCACCGCCGGCCCGAAGATGAACAGCGCCAGGAGATTGAAGGTGATATGCAGGAAGCCGGCGTGCAGGAAGAGATAGGTGACGAACGTCCACGGCCGCGCCACGGCGGTGACCGGATCGAACCCGAGGACGGCGAAAATCTTCGGGTCCACGAACACCGTCAACTGCAGCAGGTACACCAGGAGATTGGCGACCAGGAGCCGCCGCACCCAAGGGGTCATGCCTGACGTCCGTTGCGCGCCCATCATGCCTAAGGTATCCCCGCCCCCGCGCGGGCGTTCCGCGCGAGTTGGCAGATTCGCTCGCACAGGTCCGCAAACCCAATGCCTGCGACTCCGGCAGCCTGGGGCAGGAGGCTGGTCCCTGTCAGGCCCGGGAGTGTATTGGCTTCCAAAAAGAAGATGTCGTCCGCGGCGCCCAGGCGGAAGTCGATGCGTGAGAAACCGCGCAGTTTGAGAGCTCGGTGGGCGGTCAGCGCGAGGGTCTGCAGCCGTTCCGCAAGCTCTCCGGGGACCAGCGCGGGGAAGATCTCGCGGCAGCCACCCGGTGTGTATTTCGCGACATAGTCGAACAGACGGTCGGGCGGCACGATCTCGCCCACGGGCAGCGCGGCCTCGCCAAGAATCCCGACGGTGAACTCGCGACCCGGCAGAAACAGCTCAACCAGCACCTCGTCGTCGTGCTGGTGCGCTGCCCGAATGGCAGCGTCGAGATCCCGCTCGGAGTCCACGAGGCTCATCCCCAGCGACGACCCTTGCTTGGATGGCTTGACGATCACCGGCCACCCCACGGTGGCCGTGACCACGCTCGCCGGTACGGGCGCGAGGCACCACGGTGGCACGGGGACACCGGCGGCGCTGACGAGGCGTTTGGAGAGGTCCTTGTCCATTGCCAGCGCGCTGCCGAGTGGCCCACTGCCGGTGTATGGCACGCCGATCGTGTCCAGTATTGCCTGTATCGTTCCGCCCTCACCCCGGCCGCCATGCAGGCAGAGAAATGCCACGTCCGCCTCGCGCACCGCAGCCGTGCGCGCGAGCTCTTCCGAGAGGAAGCGTCGCTCCCGGGCGTCGAGCACGGTGGGGTCGGCGGGCGGGCCAACCGCGAGCGAGAGCGCCGTCCGTTCGGCGCTCTCGTCGAGGGGCCCGGTCACCGTGTCCACCACGGTGACGGTGTGCGCCCGCTCGCGCAGCGCCGCGACCACCTGGGCTGCGCTGGCGAACGCAACGGCCCGCTCGCCCGTCGCGCCCCCGGTGAGCACGGCGACGCGCATCAGCGGATGCCGGCGAGCTGGTGCAGCAGGTCGTAGCGGGTGACGATCGCGGTGACCCGACCGTCGTGGCGCACCAGCGCGGCGGGGGTCTCGCGCGAAAGGAGCAGTGCCAGGCGCTCCGCCGGTGTGTCGTCGTCGACAATCGGGTAGGGTGGCCCCATGAGCTCGCTCACCGGGCGATCGAGCGCGGAGGCGTCTTCGAGCGCCCGCGCCATGAGGTCCTGGTCCGACACGGCGCCGACGCCGTTGTCACCGTCGAGGACCGGCAGCTGCGACACCTCGTAGGTGCTCATGAGGTTGAGCGCCTGCCGCACCGTCGCCGCTGGCGCCACGTGCACCAGCGGCGGCGCCGCACCGTCCTTGTGAGCGAGCAGGTCGGCCACGGTGATGTGCTGCACTTCGACCAGCTGATTCTCATGCAGCCATTCGTCGCTGTAGACCTTGGAGAGGTACCGTTCCCCGGTGTCGCACAGCACCGTGACGACCAGCGCGTCGGGGTCGTTCACCCGTCGCGCCGTCTCCAGCGCGGCGACCACGTTGACGCCGGTTGACCCGCCGCTGAACAGACCTTCCTCGCGTGCCAGGCGCCGAGCCATCAACACGGCATCGCGGTCACTCACCGTGATCCACTCATCCACCACGTCGAAGTGCAGCGAGGTGGGGATTTTGTCCCCGCCGATACCCTCGACCTTGTAGGGTGCGCCCTCGGCCTTCTGATGGGTGCGCCCGTACTCGGCGTAGATCGATCCGACGGGATCGCCGGCGATGATCCGCACGGCAGGGT
Organism: Gemmatimonadota bacterium; assembly: GCA_003251175.1. GTDB lineage: Bacteria > Gemmatimonadota > Gemmatimonadetes > Gemmatimonadales > GWC2-71-9 > SZUA-544. The sequence continues at coordinate 16,086 of QKHC01000044.1, read as the reverse complement.
TCTGCTCTTTGAGGTAGCGTCCCGCGCCGCTGACCGTGCCGCCGGTGCCCGGCGAGCACACGAAATGTGTCACCCGGCCTTCGGTCTGCGTCCAGATCTCGGGGCCGGTCGTGCGGTAGTGGGCGTCCGGGTTCACCGCGTTGTAGTGCTGGTCGGCGAAGATGGCGTTGGGTTGCGCGGCGGCAATGGCGCGACCCTTCATGATGTAGTTGTCGGGGTGATCGGGCGGGACAGCCGTCGGCGTGATGATGACCTCGGCACCAAGGGCCCGCAGCAGCCGGGCCTTCTCCTGCGACATCTTGTCGGGCATGGTGAAGATGCACCGGTAACCCTTCACGGCTGCGGCGATCGCCAGCCCCACCCCGGTGTTGCCCGAGGTCGCTTCCACGATCACGCCGCCCGGCTTGAGGCGACCCTCCCGCTCCGCCGCTGCGATCATCGCCACGCCGATGCGGTCCTTGACCGAGCCGCCAGGGTTGAAGAACTCCGCCTTGGCATAGACGGGGGTGCGGATGCCCTGCGCCACCCGGTTGAGTCGGATGAGGGGGGTCCACCCAATGGTGGCGAGCACGTCATCGTAGGGACGGTCGTGGGGCGGCATCAGCGGCCTCCGGGCGACAGGGCGGCGGGATCCGGACGGCGGAAGCGCACCGGCTGGAGAAACACCGTGCCCACCGGCACGCCGCGCCGCGTGGCCGGGGCGAACCGCAGGCCAGGCGCCCCGGCCAGCGCCGCCGAATCGAGGCCAGGGTGCCCGCTCGGTTCGGCGATCCGCGTCGACTCGGGCACCAGGCGTCCAGTCGAATCCACGTAGAGGTGCAGCACGACCTCGCCTTCGATCTGCTGCTCGTACAGAGTCGGGGGATAGCTGAAGGGGGAATCCGCGTTGAGCGCCACCGGCACGTCCACATCCGGTGGGGGCGCTCCGCCGTCTGGGGTCTCCGCACCCCCGCAGGCACACAGGGTCAGCAGCACCGCCGCGGTCAGCACGCGCCGTGTCACGCCTGCTGCTCCAGCTCTCGCTTCCACGCCGCCAGGCGATTCAGCGCTTCCAGGGGTGTGAGCGCATCCACGTCGAGGTTCTCGAGCGCGGCCACGACGGGATGGGGCGGCCCGGCAGCGGCGAACAGGGCCAACTGGGAGGCATCCGGTGCGGCAGGTACGGTCTGGTCCGCTACGTGATGTCCCGCCTCCAGCAACCGCAGCACCGCCCAGGCCCGCGCCACCACCGGCCCGGGCAGGCCGGCGAGGCGCGCGACGTGAATCCCGTACGAGCGATCCGCGCCGCCCGCCTCGACCCGGTGCAGGAACACGATCTCGTCGCCAACCTCGCGCACCGCGACGTTCCAATTTCGGGCGTGCTCCAGCTCCTCGGTCAGCTGGGTGAGCTCGTGATAGTGGGTTGCGAAGATCGTCTTGCAACCGATGGTATTGTGCAGGAACTCGGTCACGGCCCACGCGATTGCCACACCGTCGTAGGTCGACGTGCCGCGCCCGATCTCGTCGAGCAACACGAGCGCCCGGTCTGTCGCGCCGTGCAGGATCGCGCTGGTCTCACTCATCTCTACCATGAAGGTCGACTGCCCCCGCGCCAGGTTGTCCGACGCGCCCACGCGAGTGAAGAGGCGGTCCACGATACCGATCACGGCACGGCGAGCTGGGACAAATGCACCCATCTGGGCGAGCAGCACGCACAGCCCGACCTGGCGCAGCACCGTGGACTTGCCGGCCATGTTGGGACCGGTGAGCACGATCACCCGCCCGGCGCGATCCAGGCGGATGTCGTTCGGAATGAACGACTCGCGCGGCATCGTCCGCTCGACCACGGGATGGCGGCAGCCTTCGAGGACGAGATCGAAGCCGGTATTCACTTCCGGGCGCACGTACTGGTCGTGGTGGGCCAGGTCCGCGAGTCCTGCCCACACGTCCACGCGCGCCAGCGTCGCCGCGAGCGGTTGGATGCGGTCGATCGCGTCAGCCACCCGCCGCCGGATGCCGTCGATGAGCTCGGCTTCCCGGCGGCCGATCCGCTCCTCGGCGCCGAGCACGCGCGCCTCGTGCTCTTTGAGCTCTGCCGTGACGTAGCGCTCGGCGCCGGTCAGTGTCTGGCGCCGCTCGTAATCGGGGGGTACGCGATCCCGGTGCGTGTGCGTGATCTCGATGTAGTACCCGAAGACGCGATTGAAGCCCACCTTGAGCGACGCGATGCCCGTGCGGCGGCGCTCCTGCTCCTGCAGGGCCGCGATAAACTGCTTCCCGCCGTCGCGGGCATCACGCAGCTCGTCCAGCTCGGCGTCGTAGCCGGGTCGGATGGCATCGCCGTCCGCCAGCTGCGCCGGCGGGCGGTCCACGAGGGCACTGGCGAGCGTCTCACCGAGATCCGCCAGCGCGTCGAGCCCTGCCGCGGCCCGCAACGCCTCCGCCCGATCGCACCCGACGAGCGCGGCGATGGCGGCGGCAACGTCCGGCAGCCGTCCGATGGAGTCACGCAGTACCCCGAGATCGCGCGGCGTGGCGCGGCCCAGTGCCGCGCGCCCGGCCAGCCGCTCGAGGTCGCGCACGTCGTCGAGCGCGTCACGCACGCGATCGCGACCGGCCGCATCTTCGGTGAGCACCTGGACAGCGTCGAGGCGACCGGCGATCGCGGCGGCATCGACCAGGGGCGCGAGCACCCAGCGACGCAGTAGGCGGGCGCCCATCGGCGTGCGCGTGCGGTCGAGCACGTCGAGCAGTGTCGTTCCGGTCGAGCCGGCGCGCAGCGGCTCGATCAGCTCGAGGTTGCGCCGCGTCATGTCATCGAGCGGTAGCACGTCGCCCCGCCGCACGATGCGGGGACGGGCCAGATGCGGCAGCCCGCCCGGCTTCAGCTCTCGCGCGTAGCGCAGCAGCGCCCCAGCCGCGCCGATTGCCGGTGCGTCGCTGGCGTCGATGCCCAGCCCGTCGAGCGAAGCGAGCCGGAAAGTGCGCGCCAGATCCTCCCGCGCGAGCTCGGCGTCGAACTCCCACCCGTCGCGCTCGGTGCGCGCCGGGCCGGTCCCGGCCCCCACGTCGCTGCCCCGGGGGATGACCAGCTCGGGTGGCTCGTAGCGGGCCAGCGCGCTGGCGAGCTCGGCGCGCGGCACCGTCTCGAGCGCCAGTTCGCCCGTCGTCAGATCGAGCGCGGCGATACCCGCGCCCTCGCCCCGTGCGTCCACCGCGACGAGGAAGTTGTTGCGGCGTTGCTCCAGCCAATCATCGGCCAGGACCGCCCCCGGGGAGATCGTCTCGACGACTTCGCGCCGCACCAGGCCTTTGGCGAGCTTCGGATCCTCGACCTGCTCACAGATCGCGACCCGATGGCCGCTGGCCACGAGCCGTCGCAGGTACTCGGCTGCGGCCTTCACGGGAACTCCCGCGAGGGGCACCTCGGCGGCGCCACCATTGTTCCGGGCGGTCAAGGTGAGGCCAAGCTCGCGTGCCGCCAGCTTGGCGTCGTCTTCGAACATCTCGTAGAAGTCGCCCATCCGGAAGAAGAGAATGGTGTCCGGGTGGCGTGCTTTGATCTCGCGGTACTGCTGCATCAGCGGCGTGTCGGTGCCCGTCGGGCCGGCGCGGTCCGCCACGCGCGGCGTCACCGGTCCTCCACAATGAACGGCTGGCCGCCCAGCTGAGCGCGCAGACGCTGTTGGACGCGCTGGGCCGCGTCGCGGGTGGGGTAGGGACCGACCCACACCTTGAAGAACCCGCTGGCATCCCGCACGACACGAGCCGTGTAGCCCATCTCGCTCAGCCGCGTCAGCATCGCGTCAACTTGCGCGGTGGTCCGCACGGCCAGGACCTGCACACCGTAGCGGGTCGCGGTGGCCGGAGGCGCGGGCGTCTCGCCGCCCCCACCGGATGTGCACCGGGCCGCGTAGAAGCTCACCTGGTTGCGGAACTCGACGTTGTCCCCCGCGCCGTCGAGCGCGAGGGCGATCATCTCACAGCCACGCGGCTCATCCCGCAGCTCGAAGTAGGCACGGGCGGCCGGAAAGGCCGCCTGTGCGAGCAGGGGGGAATCGGGGAAGTCTCGCCGCATGCGGTCCACCGTCCGTACCGTGGCCGCGGGGTCGTTCTGCGCGAAATAGAGCTGGGCCAGTCGCAGCAGGGCGTCATCGGCCCACGGTGAGCGCTCGTACTCGACGATCACCCGTTGCAGCAGGCGTTGCACGGTGGCCGCGTCGGACGCCAGCAGCCCGGCCGTGTAGAGCGCCTCGGGGTACACCGAATCGGTAGGCAGCAGCGCGCTGAGGAGCCCGTCCACCAGCGCACGCGCGGAGTCCAGCTGGCCGCCCTGTGCCAGCTGCACCGCCTCGCGCAACCGAAGGTCGGTCTGGGGGCGCGCGACACCGGCGCCGGCGAGCAGGCCGACCGCGGCGAGCGTGAGGACGCGGCGGGCCGTCACGCTGCCTCCCGTGGCAGGGCTGCCCAGCTGAGGACCAGCTCGGTCACGATACCAGCTTCCCGGGACAGCCGCGTGCTCTTCAGCGCGCGGTCGACCGCGAGGGTTTCCGTCAGGGCCGCCCGGAGCTCCGCCAGGCGCCAACGGCGGGCCCATGCGGCCCACTGCGCGGCGCTGTCCTTCCAGGCCGGGAGGGCCGGCGGGCGTGCCGCCAGGATGTGACGGAACACGACACCCTCGAGACGCGCCGCCGGGGTGCCGCGATCCAGCTCGGCGCGGGCGAGCGCCGTGCCAACCAGCGCAGTGCCCAACGCCATGACCACGCGCACGCCGCTCATCCCGGGCTGGCTCAACACCGGATCGACCAGCCGCGCGGCGTCCACGGCGCGACGCTCCAGCGCTGCAGCGACGAGGGTCGGCAACGTCTCGCCGTGACGCACGCCGATCAACGCCTCCACGTCTGCACGGGTGGCGGGGCGTCCGGCGACCGCCGTCGCGAGCTTCTCGAGTTCCTGCGCAATCAACCCGAGGTCACTCGCCAGCGCCTCCACCAGATGCGCGGCCGCCGCGGGCTCGAGCGCCAGATCGAGTCGGCTCGCACGGTGGGCCACCCAGCGGACGGCCCGCTCGGGGGGCAGGCGTGCGCAGTCCACGCTGGTGGCGTGCGCTTTGAGGGTATCGGTGGACTTGTCCCTGGGTAGACGCTCGGCTTCGGCTGGCGCGTAGTCCACCAGTACCAGCACGGAGCTGGGGTTGGGCGCCGACGTGTAGCGCAACAAGGCCTCGCGGACCCGCGGCCGCTTGCGCAGCGACGCGAGCCCGCGCAGCACCACGAGGCGTCGCTCGGCGAGCATCGGCGGCGTGTTCAGCAGGGCATCGAGGCGCTCGGCGTCCACCCCCGCCGGATCGGGTTCGTCGTAGTTGAAGTCGCGCGTCGACGGCTCGAGGACCCGCTCGCGGATTTCGCGGATCGCGTCGTCCTTGAGGGCATCTTCAGCGCCGTACAGATAGTACACTGGCTCGATCGCGCCCGTACGAAGCCCGCGAAAGAGCGCATCAACGGTGAGACTCCCCATAACCGGGAGAAGTTACCGCCGCCTCCCCGGGGGAGAAAGGCAGGTCGTCAGCGTCGCGTCGCTGAGGGGCCGACGAACGCCGTTCCGTAGGGATGGGTGTTCCCCGCCAGTACCGTGGCGCGGGGGTCCTGGAAGGTGACCAGTGGGACCCCGGGATTGATCACCGGCTTGGGGAAGACTACTGGGGGCAGCGGCGCCGCCGCTGCCGCCCGGTGATCGCGGAGCGCATCGCTTGCCACCAGCGTCACCGCGACCGCGACCAGCAGCGCGCCGGCGAGACGCAGCACCATCGGGGTGCGGCGCTGCTCCCATGCGGCTCGCTCGGCGGCAAGGCGCGCCTCGAGCCGCCCGCGGAAGCCGCTGCTCGGGGGCAGCAAAGTGGCCGTGCGCAGCGCGTCGATGCCCTGGCATATCGCGGCATCGAACCGCTGACAGGATTCACACTCGGCCAGATGACGCCGGAACCGCGCTGCGTCGCCGCCAGCCGTCGTGGGGCCGTCGCGGAGCTCACCGTAGCGGGACCGGAATTCGTCGCACGTCATCCTGGCGGTATTCTACCACCGCGTGGGGCCGGGGTTCCAGCGCGCCGACTCGCCGTGACTCAGTCGACCAGGGGCGCCATCAACTCGGCGAAACTGGTGCGTGCGCGATTGAGCCGGCTCTTCACCGTGCCGAGGTTACATCCCGTGATTTCCGCGATCTCCTGGTAGCTGCGCCCCTCGATCTCGCGGAGCACGAACACCTCGCGATGGTGGGCCGGCAGCCGTGCCACGCAGGCATCGACGGACTCCCGCAGGTAGCGGCGCCGGTACTCGGCATCGGGCTGCGGTCCCGGGTCCTCGAACTGCAGCGGGCGGTGATCGGAATCCCAAGTGTCCCGCATCGCCTGGAACAGCACCAGCGGGTTGCGGCTGCGATTGCGGAGCTCGTTCTTCGCGAGGTTGGACGCGATCGTGTATGCCCACGTCGAGAACTTCTTGGTCTGGTCGAACCGGTGCAGGTGCCGGAAGACCCGGATGAACGCCTCCTGTACCAGGTCCTCCGCGCGCTCCCGGTCGCCGATCGTGCGATGCACGAAGTTGAGCAGGCGGGTCTGGTAGCGATCGACGAGGATGCCGAATGCCTGTGGATCGCCAGCGAGGTGCTGGCGCACGATCTGCGCATCGTCCAGCTCCTCCAGTGGAGGTCGCTGACCGACCCGCAACGTCCCTGCGATCTGCTTCAGTACTGCTCGCATGGCTCAGCCCCCTCCGGGTGGTGCCGCGCACGTGCGCTGCCCTACAAATGAATACGGCACGAAGTGTTCCCGGGATGCCAAATCATTAACCGCTTGTTAAACAACGCATTACAATTGGCCACGGTTTCCCGACCTGTCCTCTTTCGTGGACAACGGGCGTGTCATCGTCCTGCGACGAACCCAGCGAAGAAGAGGATGCCGACCATCGTCTTGGCGTCGCGGATCTGCCCGTCGCGGATCATGGCGAGTGCCTCCGAGAGCGGCCGCGTGGCGACTTCGATGAACTCGTCCCGCTCGCGCTGCGCCACGTCCGCGCGCAGATCGCTCGCGCTGAACAGATGGATCGACTCGTCGGAGAACCCCGGGGTCGTCCAGATCGTCGTCAGGGCGGTCAGGTGCCCCGCCGTCACGCCGGCTTCTTCGCGCAGCTCGCGGCGCGCGCAGGCCGCGGGGTCTTCCCTGGCATCGGCGAGTCGCCCGGCAGGGATTTCCCACAGGGTCCCGCCAGCGGCGTACCGATACTGACGCAGCAGCAGAATGGTGGGGTCCGCGCCGTCGGGGTCCGACAGCACCGGCACCACCGCGGCCGCCCCGGGATGCCGCACCATCTCCAGCTCCCCCTGCGAGCCGTCGGGGTAGCGCACGGTGTCGATATCGAGGTTGATTACGCGTCCCGCGTAGACGCGCTGCGTGGCGAGCATCATCGGTGGGCGATCCTCGGTCGGGTGGTTAGCGCTGGAGCACCCACGCGAGCGGGACCTTCACGCCCTCGCTCAACAGGTGAGCGACGTGGAGACGCGGGCTGGCCGTGATCGGTGACGCCGGCGCCGGAGACGTGCGCGGGTCGAGCGCCAGCCGAGTCGCGAGAATCCGCAGCCGCAGCAGGTGGAAGGCGTCGCTCACCAGCAACACCCGACGCGAGCCGCGGCCGCGGAACCAACCCCCGATCTCCGCCAACGACGCATAGGTGTCGGCGCCCGCTGGCAGCGGGACGATGGCGCTCGCGGGAATCGCCTGGGCGGCGAGGTAGCGGGCGCCCACTGCGGCTTCGCTCAGTGTGTCGCCGCGCCCGACGCCACCCGTGACCAGGATCACGGGCGCGTGGCCGGCGCGATACAGCGCCGCGGCGTGGTCGAGACGGGATCTGAACACGGGGGAGGGCCGGCCGTTGTACTGGGCCGCTCCCAGGACCGCGATGGCGTCCGCCGGCCCGGCCTGGTCCTCGGTTCCCACCACCCACACCGCCGCGACGACGGCCGCCCACGCCGCAACGAGCAGCACGATGGCGAGGACGAGGAGCGTGCCGGTGCGACGCAGCGCGGACGCCATGCGGAAGTATACCGGGGGGTGGTACCCCGGTGTGGGGCCGCGAGGGGGCGGCTTCAGGAGCCGGTCAGGATCTCCTCGAAAAACGCGAGGGCGCGCGGGTCCTGTGTCTGTCCGAGCCAGAACATCGCCTGGCGGCGGATCCGGGGATCGCGATGGTCCCGTGCCACCCCGATCAGCGCCGGCACCCCTTCGTCCGCGGGCCGCTGGGAAAGGGCGAACACGGCGGCCTCCTGGATCTCGCGCTCGGCGTCGGAGCGGCCCACCAGCTCGGTCAGTCCCCGAGTGACTGCCACCCCGGCCGTCTGACCGACCCAGAAGACCGCCGCGGTGCGGGTCCCCGGCAAGACCGTCTCGTCGCGCGCGAGCGCCAGCAGATCCGGCCACACGGTGACGCTGTCCGCCAGGGTCGCCGCGAACACCGTCTCGCGACCGACCCGCTCTGGTGCCGTTCGTGCCAGCGCGGTCAGATATGCGCTCGCGGCACGAGTCGACACGGGCCCGAGGTCCGTCGCGCCGGCCTCCGGTGGGGAGACGGCGCTGACGCGGATTGAGGCATCCAGCACGGCGTCGCCGCGTTTCGTGAGTGTCACGCGCACCGGCCCCGAGTCGCAGGCGGCCGCAACGCGGCCGGCCTCGCGGCGCCGTCCGCACGATTCGTCAGCGCAGGGCCAGGTGATCCCGCCCCGACCGTCGCCCACCACACCCGCCCGGGCGCTGAAGCTGAACCGCACCAGGCCGTCGGGCGCGGCCGCCACGCGAGCCGCGAGGTTCTGCCCCGCCGCCGGTCCGGTGACGGCGAGCGCCGCCGCGAGGATGGCGGCGCCCATCGGTACACGCTGTGTGGCACTCATGGCGCTACGGCTCGTTGATCAGGTCGTTGAGGAACTGCGGGACGCGCGGGTCCTTGGACTGACCGATCCAGAAGATCGCCTTGCGGCGCAACTCGGGATTGGGATCCCGCCGGGCGATGTCGAACAGCTTGTCGATCGCCGCCGGGTCCTTGCGCTGCGAGTACACGAAGATCAACTGCTCGCGCATCTCGAGGTCCGGGACCGCATCATAAAGCCCGATGAGATCCGTCAACGGCGCTTTGCTCTGCGCCGCCCAGAACACGGCCTGCTTGCGGGCGTCGATCGGCTGCTGCGCGTCCTTGGCGAGCGCCAGGAGCCAGCGCGTATTCTCTTCGCCGCCCAACTGCGCGAGTGAGAAGACCACCTTCTCGCGGAGCTCGGGCTCGGTGAGCCGCGGGTACAGGCCCTGGAGAAACGCACCGGTTTCCGGCGACTTTCGCTGCCCCAGCCAGAAGATCGCCTGCTCGCGGATCGCGACGGGTGCGCCATCGCGGGCCGCGTAGTCGCGCAGTCGCTCCGACGCCTTGGGCGACGACTGCTGCGACAGTGCGAACACGGCCTTTTCCTGGATCTCGGTCGTGGTCTGCGGGTCCTGAAGGACCGAGTCGAGGATCGCCACCGTCTCGTCACCGGGCACCTGCGACAGCCAGAAGATGGCATTCTCCCGCACCTCGCGGTCCGGATCGGAGCGGACCGTTTCCAGCAAGATTTGCGCGGTGCGGGGGCTGCGCTTCTGGGCGACCAGGAAGACCGCCTTGCGGCGCAGGCCCGCCGAGCAGTCGTCGCGTCGTTCCAGCACCCGCTCGAGGATCGGGAGAGCGTTGTCCGCATCCATCTGCAGCAGCGCGCTGAGCGCCGCCACACGCGGGTCGTCGTCGTCGTCCTCCGCCGGGCAGCGCTGCGACGATGCGGTCGCGCGCGCGGCGCTGGTGGCCTGACCCTGGGCAGCCGCGTGCACCCGGGCGCTGGCGTCCGCGTCGCCACGGCGCGCCAACTCACCGTCGATGCGCATGGCCAGCGCGCCGGTGTCGCCCGACTTGCGGGTGGCGGCGTCCGGGTAGCGCCGCCCCTGTTCCTGGAGGCGGCCGTTGGCCGCGCGCAGCTCGGTGGTGCCGCCCAGGCGATAGAGCGCGAACGCTTCCCAGTACAGGGCGTCGCCGGCGTAGCTGGACCGTGCATGGCGCTGCACCAGGTCGTGAAACAGCTCGACGGCGCGGCGGTATTCGCCGCGGTTCAGAGCTCGGCGCGCTGTCCGAAATAGCGAATCGGCCGGATCCTGCGTGACGGTCCATGCCGCGCCGAGCTCGTCGAGCCCCAGGCGCGCCGCGCGCATGCCTTCGGAGGCGGCGCGGATGCCTTCACCCGCCGCGGCGAGCGCCTCGGCGAGGCCAGTGCCCAGGCCGGGGAGTTGGATGGTATCGGTGCCGACCTGTGTCGGCGTCTGGGTCATGGCGACAACCGCCGCCAGCAACAGCGAACTCGGGGTCATCACAAGGCTCCTTGGGTGCTGAGCGCCGCCGGGCCGGACGGGATCGCCCTCCGCAGTCGTGCCAGCACACCACGCGCGTTCATTCCTTCGGTGATCAGATCCACTTCGTCCGGGTCCGACGTCGCCGGGGCCAGCTGGACCACCTGCGCCAGGACCAGCTCCAGGTCGCTGAGCAGGTCCCGCAACGCGGGATCGTCCACGGCGAGCGGAGAATCGAGCAGCAGCCTGGTCATCATCAACAGCTCGCGCGCCGTCGCGAGGAACTGGTCGTCGGGCGGGGGGCCCCCCGATCGCACCGCGGTGAGCAGCGTCTCGGTGCGGGTGAGGTATTGGGTGGCCGCGAACTGCAGCGGCGCTGGCGCGACAGCGGCGGCGGGTGCGTCGACGGGCGGGGCCGTGGGCGTCCGCGTCGCCGACCACCGACCGAGGGCGACGCCGAGGACGAGCAGGGCGGCCGCCGCGAGACCCCAGGTCCCCGCACGGCGAAGGCGCTGCACGCGGACGTGCCGGAGGTCTTCACGCCGCGCCGCGATCGCGGCCCACATCGCCTCGCGCGGCGGCTCCGGCGGCTGGTGATAGTCGCTCGCCAACTCCCGCAACCGCTCATCCAACAGGTCGTCCCGGTCGTCGAAGGTCATGGCACCCATTCCCCGGCAAAATCGGCCAGCGCTTCGCGCAGCCGTGCGCGCGCGCGGGAGAGCTGGGCTTTGGACGTGCCCACCTCGACGCCCAGCGCGGCGCCGATCTCTTCGTGCGTGTAGCCCTCCAGCTCGTGCATCACGAACACCGTGCGGTATCCCTCCGGCAGCGCATCGATGGCCTGCCGCAGCCGGTCCTTGAGATCGGGCTCCGCGTTGCGGACGCCAGTCGCGACCGTCTCGCTCGCCTCCAGGTCGGTTTCATAGCGACGCAACCGCCGGATCTTGCGCAGACTGTTCAGCGTCACCGACGTGGCCACCGCGTGCAGCCAGGTGGCGAACGCCGCGTCACCGCGGAACGAAGCGAGCTTCTCGAACGCGCGCACGAACGTGTCCTGCGTGCAGTCGCGTGCCAGCTCCGCGTCGCCGGTCATGCGGTAGGCCAGGCGGTACACCCGGTCCACGTGCCGGTCGTACAGGAGGCGCTCGGCCGCGCCGTCGCGGGCGCGTACGCGGGCAATCAGTTCACGGTCGTCCACGGCACTCCGGATCCGGTTCGCGGCGTGCGCTCTTCATTCCCTCCGACACAGGAGGGTGCGGCAGGGTTGCGTGGGCTCAGCGGGTGCCGAACAGGCGGTCTCCGGCATCGCCGAGCCCGGGCAGGATGTAGCCTCTGGCGTTGAGCTCGCGATCCAGCGCGGCGGCGTAGACGGGAACCTCGGGGTGGGCGTCGAGCAGGCGCCGCACTCCTTCGGGCGCGGCGACGAGGCAGAGAAACCGGATCCGTTGTGCACCGGCCTTCTTGAGGGCGGTCACCGCCGCCACCGCCGAGCCGCCGGTGGCGAGCATCGGGTCGAGCACGAAGAAGGCCCGATCCTGCTCCCCGGAGGGGATTTTGAAGTAGTAGTCGACCGGCTCGAGCGTGTCGTGGTCACGGTACAGCCCGATGTGGCCGACGCGCGCCGAGGGAATGAGATTCGCGATGCCTTCGACCATCCCCAGGCCCGCCCGGAGGATCGGCACCAGCGTCAGCTTCTTGCCGGCGACCATGGCGCCCTGCATGCGCTCGAGGGGTGTCTCGATTTCCACCGGTTCGAGTGGAAGATCTTGGGTCGCCTCGAACGCCATCAGCATGGCCTGCTTGAAGTCGCGGGTCGGGGTGCGCTTGTCCCGTAGCAGGGAAAGCTTGTGCTGGATCAGCGGATGCGTCAGCACCTGCAGGTTGGGGAACGGGGACGCGGGCATGTCGGGGAAGCTACGCTCCGGATGGAAGGCCGGCAAAGCGACGGCAGATGCATGGCGCCGGCCGGGGGGTGACCTTGCCTGATTCCGAATCTTTCTCTAGGCTTTGGCCGCGCGCCCATGCGCGAGGCTCTATCCGAGGGGGACCGTATGAACCGAACCGCCCGCCCGCCGCTTCAGTACCTCTCCGCAGCTGCGACCGCCGCGCTATTGCTCGGGCTCGCGGGGTGCGCCAAGCCGCGGATGGTGCAGGGGGAGTGTCACGCGGTCAACGGCACCGACGTGTGCACTTGGGGCGAGGTCTCGGGCAACACATTGCTCGCCTTCGGGGCGACGGTCCCGCTGCCGATGGTCGAGAACGCTCCGGACGAGGCGCCGATGGAGTGGCCGCCCGTGCCCGCGGCCGTCCTGCGGCTTCCCGAGGTTGTCAGCGCGAACACGGGTTTCGATGAACTGACGGTGTTCTGGGAGCCCCACGGTCATCCCCCGGGTCCGTACCTGACCCCGCACTTCGACTTCCATTTCTACAGTATTTCGGGGGCCAACGTGCAGGCGATCGACTGCGCCGATTCGACCAAGCCCGCGCAGCTCGCCGCCGGCTACGAGCTGCCCGACGTGACGATCGAGCCGATCGGGGATCTCGTCGGGCTGTGCGTACCGGGGATGGGGATGCATGCGCTGCCGGCCGCGGAGCTCGCGTCCACCGCGCCGTTTGAGAAGACGATGGTGCTGGGCTACTATGCGGGCCAACCGATCTTCGTCGAGCCGATGATCACCAGCGCCGCGCTGCTGGAGCGGCACAGCTTTACGCTGGACATCCCCGAGATCCCAGGTGGGGCGGCGAACGTCCGGTATCCCAAGAAGTTCAGCGCCGACTACGACGCCGTAGCGCACACGTACACGTTCAGGTTCTCGGACTTCACACCGGCGGGGACGACCTAGCCGACGCGACGCGGGCGTTGCGTATCTGAATCTTCGGTGCCGGGGGAGGCGCGTAGGGTCCCTCGGTGAGGCCCGGCCCGCCCCTCCCACCGGGTCCGAGGGCTTGCTAAGTTCTTCGCCTGCCTAGCCCGGCCAGGTAGCTCAGTTGGTAGAGCAGCGGACTGAAAAAACGAGGGGTCCCAAGCGGGCCCCTCGTTTTGTAGTGCGGTACTGCCCTCTTGCGACACCATTCGAGCTCATTGGCGGGTGCTGACCGGCAAACATTGTGGCAAACCAGGCAGGGCGTGGAGCAACGCCGGTGCGATGCATACTCTGGCACACAGCCGGGACTCGGGAGGCGTCGCGTGGATGACGTCCTCAGCCGTCTCCGGTCGGCCCTCGCCGGCCGCTACACGCTGGAGCGCGAGCTCGGGCGCGGCGGGATGGCCACGGTCTGGCTCGCTGAGGAGCAGCACCCCCGCCGCCATGTGGCGCTCAAGGTGCTCGACCCGGCCATCGCCCAGGCGCTCGGCCCTGACCGGTTTCTCCGGGAAGTCGATCTCGCCGCGAGTGCATGGACCGCCTTCTGGCTTCCCGACCTGCGACTGCGTGGCCTGACTCACGCCTTTGCCCATCAGCGCCTCGTCGTGCTCTACGCGCGGATGAGCCGCCTCGAAGACGCGCGCCGGCACTGGAAGATCTTCTCAGAGACGTTCACCAATCCCGACCCCGAGGTGCGCCACCTGATCGACGAAGCCCGCGAGGCCCTGGCCGAGGTGGAGCGGCGAGGTGGGTAGCGTGTGACGGACACCGCGGAGCGGCTCCGGTCGGCCCTCGCCGCCGCGTTCGCACTTCAGCGATGATTACAACATCGGGAGCACGTTCGGAGGAGTCGCATGCAACCTCAAGATCTGCCCAACACGGAGTTGCACAATCTCGCCTTCCTGATTGCCCGGGTCCTAGTTGGGCTTCTGATGGCTGCGCACGGCGCCCAGAAGCTCTTCGGCTGGTTCGGTGGTCATGGCCTGCGGGCGACCGGCGACTTCTTTAGCCAACTTGGCTTCCGACCCGCTCGTGGCTTCGCCACGGCAGCCGCGCTGGGCGAGCTCGCGAGCGGCCGCTTGATCGCCTTGGGCCTCTTCGGCCCCGTCGGCCCAGCCATGATGCTTGCGGTGATGGTCGTTGCGGCGATCAGCGTCCACTGGCGGAACGGGCTCTTTGCGGCTACGAATGGCGTCGAACTCCCGTTGTTGTATTCCATCGCAGCGGTCCGGTTTGCGCTGACCGGACCCGGCGGGTACTCGCTTGACGCGGCCTTCGGGTTGCGATGGGCATGGACTCCGAGGGTCATCTGGCTGGCCCTGCTGGCTGGCGCTCTCGGCGGAGTGGTCAACCTCGGGCTCCGGCGCCGGCCGCCAGCGACGCCGCAGCAACATTAGGCCGCTTCCTGGAGGGCAACATGGCAGGGTTCGGCGCATGGCTCCGCGGGTTGGTCGGGGCGAAAGGCATGGAACCAGATCCCAGTTCCGCGTTGTCGCGCGTGCGTGCGCAACCCGTCGGGCCAGCATCATTTGCAGATAACAACAACGACTTTGCGCTCGCGATGTACGGGCACCTGCGGCAACGGGCCGAAAACCTGTTCTTCTCGCCGTTCAGCGTTCGCGCGGCGCTTGGCATGACACAGGCAGGAGCTCGGGGCCAGACGGCCGCGGAGATGAGAGAGACGCTCCGCATCTCGTCCTCGGACGAGGTGCTGCACGTCGCCTTCGCCGAGATCATCGAGCGGCTGAAGGCAGCTGGCGGCGGGCAGTACGAGTTGAGCGTGGCGAACTCACTCTGGTGTCAAGATGGTGTGCCGCTCCAGCCCGACTTTCTCAACCTCATCGCCCGCCACTATAGAGGTGGCATGAACGTCGTCGACTTCCGTCGCGGTGCGGAGGCTGCGCGCGTTCGGATCAATCACTGGGTCGAAGACGAGACCAGGCAGAGGATCCAGGATCTTATCCCCTCGGGTGGCTTGGACGCTGAGACGTGCCTGGTCTTGGCAAACGCCGTCTACTTCAAGGGACAGTGGGTGCTCCAGTTCGACAGGACGGACACACGCGACGAGCCGTTCCATGTGGAAGGCGGTGGGACGGTGCAGGTACCGCTGATGTACCAGCACGAGACGGTCAGATACCTGAAGGCCGCAGGTTACCAGGCGGTGGATCTGGCCTACCGGGGCGGTGACCTGTCCATGTTAGTGCTCCTTCCGGATCGGAAGGAGGGACTGTGGGATCTCGAAAAGAGAGTCTCCGCGCGGGTGCTCGACGAGTGCGTGACGCAAATGGTGACTCGCGGCGTCGAGCTCTTCCTCCCGCGGTTCACGCTCACGTGGGGAACTGTCGACCTGGGCGCGCAACTCACCGCGCTCGGCATGCCGCTCGCGTTCACTCGGTTTCACGCCGATTTCTCCGGGATCAACGGTCGTGAGCCGCCGCACGAGGAATCGCTCTTCTTGTCGGCTGCCTTCCACAAGGCCTTCGTGGAGACGAACGAGGAGGGAACGGAGGCCGCGGCTGCCACGGCTCTTGAGACGTTGTGCACAGCTTCCTTCCAGGCCCCGAGGCCGCCGGCAGTGCCGGTCTTCCGGGCCGACCACCCGTTCTTGTTTGCCATCCGCGATCGGAAGAGCGGCACGATCCTGTTTCTCGGACGCATGGCCGATCCAACGCGGGAGAGATGATGCTGATTTGCGATGGGGGGTGAACGGCCGCAGGTGCCGCTGACCGTCCGCGGGCACTTGTCCCTCTGGCTCGGTCCGCCGCGGGCGTGCATACTGGCAAGGAGTCACATTCGAACATGCGGGTGGAGGACATTGTCGATCGCCTGCGATCGGCCCTC
>QKHC01000049.1 GCA_003251175.1 Gemmatimonadota bacterium | reverse complement strand
CTGGTGGTGCTCGTCGACTATCCCGGCTACCACCTGCGGCTGGCGGCGCGCGTGGCCGCGGCGGGCGTCCCGGTGCTCTACTACATCGCGCCGCAGCTGTGGGCGTGGGGGGCGAGGCGCGCGCGATGGCTTCGCGCCGTGCGGCGGGTGGCCGTCATCCTGCCGTTCGAGGAACGGTTCTTCGAGTCGCGCCACATCGCGGCGACGTTCGTGGGTCACCCCCTCAAGGACCGTCCGCCACTTCCCGCCCGGGCCGTGGCGCGGCAGGCGCTCGGACTCGATGCCGCGCGTCCCACTCTCGGGATCTTCCCGGGCAGCCGCCGTATCGAGGTGCGGCGCCACTGGCCCGCGTTCCGCGCGGCGGCGCTGCGGGTGCTCGCCACACGCCCGGAAGTGCAGCTTGTGGCCGCCGGCATTCCGCACGCCAGCTACCCCGACCCCGGACCGATCGTGGTGCGCTATGGCGACCCGAGTCTGGTGTTCGCTGCGGCCGACGCGGGGCTGTGCAAGTCGGGCACGACGACGCTCGAAGCGGCGCTGGCCGACGTCCCGATGGTGATCGCCTACCGGTTGCACCCGCTGTCGTATGCCATCGCGCGGCGGATCACGACCGTCCAGTGGGCGGGTCTCGTCAATCTGGTCGCCGGCTACGAGGTCGCGCCGGAGTTGCTGCAGCGACAGGCCACGCCGGCGGCACTGGCGGCCGCGGTCGCGCCGCTGCTCGACGCGGACGATCCCTCGACCCGTCGCCAGCGGGAAGGACTCGCGCTGGTGCGAGCGCGTCTGGGTCAGCCGGGAGCGGCGGAGCGGGTGGCGGACCTGGCCCTCGAGTTGCTGGCGTGACGCGTCGTTGGGTCGAGTCTGCCGCGTTCATCCTCGCCGTCGTCGTTCTGCGCCTGCTCGCCGCCACATGGCGGTTCCAGGTGCGCCAGGGCGGGCATCTGCGTGCGGCACGGGAATCTGGTGCCCCGCTTGTCTTCGCCCTGTGGCACAGTCGCATCCTCCCGCTGTTGTACCACCATCGGCATCAGGGCATCGTCATGCTGGTGAGCCGTCACCGCGACGGTGGATACCTCACGCGACTGGGTGCCCGATGGGGGTTTCCCTCGGTGCGGGGATCGAGCGGGCGCGGGGGAGATGTCGGACTGCTCGGTGTCGTGCGGACGCTCGGCCGGCGCGCCGAGGTTGCGATTACACCCGACGGGCCCCGTGGACCTGCCGAACGCGTCAAGCCCGGCATCGTCGCGGCCGCGCAGCACACCGGAGCGCTGCTGGTGCCCGTCGGGGCGCGCACGGCGTGGGCATGGTGGTTCCGCTCCTGGGACCGCTTTTGTGTGCCCAGGCCGTTCGCCCGCATCGAGGTGGTGTACGGGGAGCCGTTTGCCGTGCCGCCCGGCAAGCCCGCGGCCCGGGAGGCCGCCGAGCGACTGCAACGGCAGCTGCACGCGGTGACCCACGGGCCGTGAGTCTGCGGCGGCTGACGCGCTGGTTGTGGCTGGGTCGCTCAGTCGGGGCGCGCACGGTGCGCGCGCTGTTGCTACCGTCGTCGGCGCTCTACGGTGCGGTCGTAGCCGTGCGGACCCGTGCCTATGAGGGTGGGCGGCTTGCGGCTCACCAGCTGCCGCTGCCGACGGTGGCGGTCGGCAATCTGGCGGTTGGTGGAACCGGCAAGACCCCACTGGCTTCCTGGATCGCCGAGCGGTGTCTCATCCAGGGCGTGCGACCGGGGATCCTGCTGCGCGGCTACGGCGGCGACGAGGTGCTGGTCCACGAGTGTCTCACCCCCGAAGCGGTGGTGGTGGCGGATCCCGACCGCCGGGCGGGGGCTGAGCGGGCGCGCGCGCTGGGGGCCCGCATCCTCGTCCTGGACGACGCCTTTCAACGGCTCGACGTGCGACGGGATATGAACGTCCTGCTGGTGGCCGCCGAGCAGGAAGTGGCCGCCCCGTGGTTGCTCCCGGCCGGGCCGTGGCGGGAAGGGTGGGGGGGAGCGCGACGGGCCACCTTGGTGGTCGTGACGCGCAAGCGCGTGCCGGCCGCGGCAGCCGCGCGGCTCGCCGACTGGGTGGCCAGCCGCGTGCCGGGGACGGCGGTGGCCGTCGCGCACCTGGGCCTGGGGGAGCTGGTGGGGATGCGCACGGCAGCGCCCGAGGGCCTGGAGGCGCTGAGGGGCCGCCGCGTGGTGGTTGCCTCGGGCATCGGCGACCCCGCGAGCTTCGGGGCACAGATCGGAGCCCTGGGGGCTGACGTCGAGGAGATCACGTACCCGGATCACCATGCCTACCGGCCGGGCGACGTGGCGCGCCTCGTGCGGGCCGCCGCCGCAGCCGATTATCTTATCGTCACCGAAAAGGACGCCGTGAAGCTTCGCCACCAGTGGCCCGTCGCTGCTCGGGAACCGCTGGTGGCGCTGCTCACCGTGCAATGGGAACGGGGCGGCGACGTGATGCGGGCACTGCTGGACGAGCAGCTGTCGCGGGCGCGGCGGAGCGCGGAGGAATCGTGAGCGAACCGGTGATGGGCGCGACGGAGGTCATCCGTCCGGACAAGGAGACGTTCCTCGCAGAGGAAAATCCGTTCGAATCCATGATGGAGCGCTTCGACGACGCGGCGAAGCTGCTGGAGCTGGATCCGGGTCTGTACAAGGTGCTGCGCACACCGGAAAAGCAAATCATCGTGGCGGTGCCGATCCTGCGAGACAGCGGTGAAGTGGAGGTATACACGGGGTACCGCGTGCTGTACAACACCTCCCGCGGGCCCGCCAAGGGTGGCATCCGGTTCGATTCGGCCGTCACGCTCGAGGAAGTGAAGGCCCTCGCCGCGTGGATGACTTGGAAGTGCGCGGTGGTGAACATCCCCTTCGGCGGTGCCAAAGGGGGGGTGGTGTGCGATCCCAACGAGATGACGCTGGCCGAGCTGGAGCGGGTGACGCGGCGGTACACGTCGGGCATCATCGACACGCTCGGTCCCGACTCGGACGTTCCTGCGCCGGACGTGAACACCAACGAGCGCGTCATGGCGTGGATCATGGACACCTACTCGATGCACAAGCGGCACACCGTCACGGCGGTCGTCACCGGCAAGCCCGTCGTCATGGGGGGGTCGCTGGGGCGGCGCGAGGCCACGGGGCGCGGGTGCATGCTGGTCACGCGCCAGGCCCTGGCGCGGCTGGGCCTGGCGATGACCGACGCCCGGGTCGCCGTACAGGGATTCGGCAACGTCGGCTCGGTCGCGGCCGATCTCATGGCCAAGGAGGGTGCGCGGATCCTCGCCGTCAGCGACAAGACCGGTGCGTACTTCAACGCCAAGGGCCTGGATATCCCGGATCTCCTCGCATGGACGGCCGAACGCCGCCACCTTCGTGGATACCCGAAGGCGGAAACGATCACCAACGAGGAACTGCTCACGCTCGACTGCGACGTGCTGGTGCCAGCCGCCCTGGAGAACGTCATCACGAAGAAGAACGCAGTGAAAGTGCGCGCCAAGGTGATTTGCGAAGGCGCCAACGGTCCGACGACAGCGCTGGCGGACGACATTCTCGAGTCGCAGGGCGTCTTCGTCATCCCGGACATCCTCGC
Organism: Gemmatimonadota bacterium; assembly: GCA_003251175.1. Taxonomy (GTDB): domain Bacteria; phylum Gemmatimonadota; class Gemmatimonadetes; order Gemmatimonadales; family GWC2-71-9; genus SZUA-544. The sequence continues at coordinate 23,480 of QKHC01000049.1, read as the reverse complement.
GAATGCCGGAGGAGTCACCGTCAGCTACTTCGAGTGGGTCCAGGATCGGGGCGGCTATTTCTGGGACGAGGAGACCGTGAATCGGCGCCTGGAGTCGATCATGACCCGGTCGTTCGACGAGGTCGCGGACTGGTCGGACCGGTACAAGGTGAACATGCGGATCGCCGCGTACATGGTTGCCATCGACCGCGTTGCGACCATGCACAAGCTCCGCGGCATGTATGCCTGATGGCCTTCCTGGTCGTCGCGGTCGGCCGTGTCAAGGATCGAGCGCTTCGCGCCGCGTGTGACGACTATCTCGGGCGCCTGCGGCGGTACGCCCGGGTGGACGAGCGTGAGGTGAAAGACGACGGCCGGGTGCTGGCAGCGGTGCCCGACGAAGGGCGTCTGGTGGCGCTGTCCCGCGCCGGGGAATCGTGGTCGTCGCGCGACCTGGCGGCGCGCACCGCCGAATGGGATCGGGATGGACGGCTGGTAGCCTTCGCGATCGGCGGCGCCGATCGCTTGCCGGCGGCCGTTCTCGAGTCCGCGGACCGCGTCTGGAGCCTCTCGTCGCTGACGCTGCCCCACGATCTCGCGCGCGTGCTCCTGTATGAGCAACTCTACCGGGCCTTCACCATTCGTCGCGGTGAGCCCTACCATCGTGGACCCTGAGCTCGCTGCCGCGGACCGGGCGGCCTTGCTGCGTCTCGCCCGGGCGGCCCTGGAGGCCGCCGTGGCCGGCAGTACCCCGCCGCGGTCGCCCACGGGCGGGGCGGCCGAGCTGCGGCGCGGGGCGTTCGTCACGCTACGGAAAGCCGGCGTGCTGAGGGGCTGCGTCGGGGACGTGTGGGCGGACCGCCCTGTGGGCGACCTGGTGCGGGCGGCGGCGGCCGCGGCGGCACTCGACGACCCGCGGTTTCCGCCGCTGAGCGCCAGCGAGCTGAGCGAAATCGCGGTGGAAATCTCGGTGCTGGCGCCGCCGCGGCGTATCTCGCCGGTCGATCCCGCGGCCGTATCGATCGGCCGACACGGCGTGCTGGTGCGATACGGCGCGGCTGCCGGCGTGCTGCTGCCGCAGGTCGCCCTGGAGCACGAGCTCGACGCCACGGCGTTCCTGGTTGCGGCATGCCGCAAGGCAGGGCTCCCTGATGGCGCGTGGCGCCATGCTGACGCGGAGGTACTGGTGTTCGAAGCCGAGACAGTCGCCGAGTGACGGCGTGACGCTGCAGATCATTACGACCCCCCTCGCCGCGCGAGGGACGCCACCGCAGCGGCAGGTGTCGCGCCCGGTGGCGCCCGACGTCCTGGCGGGTGTGCTCCCGGGTCCCGGACGCGACCGATTGGCCGACGGCCCGGTCCTGGCGGTCACCACTGGGCAGCAGCCGGGGTTGTTCACCGGCCCGCTCTACACCGTGCACAAGGCGTTGTCCTGCATCGCGCTGGCGCAACGCCTCGAGCAGCGGTGGGGCACGGCTGTGGTCCCGGTGTTCTGGGTGGCGGGCGACGACCACGACTTTCGGGAGGCGAACCACACGTCGTTCATCGATGCCGGGGGCGACGTCGCCGACGTCGTGCTGCGTGAGCGAGCAGCGGATGCACCGCAGCGCCCGCTGTGGCGCGAGCCCTGTGGTCCCGAGGCGACTCAGGCGCTGGACCGGCTGGCAGCGGCCACGCCGGATTCCCCCTTCAAGGCGGACACACTCGCCTGGCTCGGCCGAGCCTATCGCGGCGACCGGTCGCTCGCCGATGCCTGCGCGGACGCCTTGCACGCGCTGCTGGGGCCGCGTGGACTCGCCGTCTTCCGCGCCTACGACGTCGCTCCCAAGGCGGCGGCCGCAGCCACCGTGCTGGCGGGCCTCGACCATACGCTGCCCGACGGACTGACACCCGTTCTGCTCGAAGCGGGTGCCGGGCGCGATCGGCTGCGGCGGGAGAACGGTGCGTTCGTGGCGCGCCGCAGCGGGGAGCGTTTCACCCGGGACGCGCTGGCGCGCATCGCCGCCAGTGAGCCGGAACGCCTCTCGCCCAACGTGCTGCTGCGCCCGGTGGTCGAGGCGGTGCTGCTGCCCACCGTCGCCTACGTTGCGGGGCCCGCCGAGCTGGAGTACCTGCCCGACGCCGCCCCGCTGTACCGGGCGGTGGCCGACGGCGTGACGCCGCAGGCCCCTGTCCCGCGCTGGTCCGGCGTCATCGTGGAGACCCGCATCGCCCGAGTGCTGGCGAAACACCGGCTCGCCCTGGAGGATTTCTCTGGCACGCCAGGGGAGCTCGAGGGCCGCCTGGTGCGCGAGTCGCTGCCGGCGGGAATCGCCGACGCCCTCACGAGCGCGCGTGGGCATCTCCATGGGGACTTCGGGGCGCTGGCCGCGGCCGTGGCCGCAGTGGATCCCACGCTCGAGCGCGCCGTGCTCGGCGCCCGCAACGCCGCGCTGTCGGGCCTCGGGCGCGTGGAGCGCAAGGTCGTAGCGAGTCTCAAGCGGAGCCGTGATACGGTGCTGCGGCAGATCACCCATGCCCGGGCCGCGCTCTACCCGCATGGGCGACCCCAGGAGCGGGTGGTCACCCTGGCGTCGTTCCTGGTTCGCCACGGTCCGGTGCTGCTCGATGAACTGGCCGCGGAGGTAGCGCGCGGGATGGCGGCGTCGTAGAATCCGGTATGTTCGTTCTGTCGGTCGTGCTGGTGGGCGCCCTCGTTGTGGTGCTCGCTGCCATCCTGGTGGACAGCCCGCTGGGCCGCTCCTGGGCACGCCGCCTCGAGGGTCCGGTCGATCTCACCGCGACAGAGTTACGTGACCTCCAGCGCAAGGTCGACGTGTTGGAGGGCGAACTGGACGACTTGCGCCGCACGCTGGGTGGGATGCGCGAGGAAGTGCAGTTCGTCAACCGCCTCCTCGAAGCTCCCCGCAACAAAGACACCTGACGGTGGCGGCGGGCGCGCGCCACGCCTGGCGGGTTGCAGCGGGCATCCTCGTCACCCGCGTCCTGGGGTACGTGCGCGAGCGCGTGTTCGCGCACTATTTCGGCAACAGCACCACGGCGGATGCATTTCGGGCCGCACTGCGGATTCCCAATGTCATCCGCAATCTCCTCGGCGAGGGCACGCTCTCCGCGTCGTTCATTCCCGTGTACGCGGCCCTGCACGGGCGTGGGGATCGGGCGGCGGCGCGGGCAGTGGCTGGAGCGGTGCTGGGGCTGCTCCTGGTGGCCACGGGCCTCCTCGCGCTGCTCGGCATCGCGGCGGCGCCGGCCGTCACCACCGCGGTAGCGGCGGGGTTCGACGCCCCCACGCGACGGCTCACCATCGGGCTGGTCCGCATTCTGTTTCCCATGACCGGGTTGATGGTGGTGTCGGGCTGGTGTCTGGGTGTGCTCAATACCCATCGCCGCTTCTTCCTGCCCTATGCGGCCCCCGCGTTGTGGAACGTCGCGGGCATCGTCGCAATGGTGGCAGCGGCAACATGGCTGGTCACGCCTGCGCTCCCGATCGACCAGCGGCTGCACCGCCTGGCGTTGGCCCTGGCGTGGGGAACGGTGGTCGGGGCGGTGCTGCAGGTGGCGGTGCAGCTGCCGTCCTGCTGGCGGCTGGTCGGCTCCGGCATGTCGCTGCGGCCCACCCTGAGCCACCCCGGGACGCGAGACGTGCTGCGCGCCTGGGCGCCGGTCGTGCTGGGGGCGGGCGTCGCCCAGATCTCCGGCGTGATCGACACCCAGCTGGGATCGTTCGCCGGCGCCGGCGGCGTGGCGAGCCTGGGATACGCGCAGCTTGTCCAGACCCTGCCGATCTCGCTGTTCGGCGTGTCGGTGGCCGCGGCGTCACTCCCGGCGTTGTCCGAGGACGCGGATGCCGCCGGCGCCGAGGCGCTGCGGGCGCGATTGGCGGCGGGGTTCCGGCGGATCGCATTCTTCGTGGTTCCCAGCGCCTTTGCGTTCGTGGCCCTGGGACCGGTGATCGTGGCGCTGCTGTTCCAGACGGGTCGCTTCGGCACCAACGACACCCACCTCGTCGGTGCGGTGCTCGCCGCCTACGGGATCGGGCTGCTGGGGTCAGCGAGCGCTAAACTGCTGGCGTCCGGGTTCTACGCCCTGCGGGACACCCGGACCCCGGTGCGGATCAGCATCGTGTCGCTGGTGGTGTCCACCGGCTGCGCCATCGCGTTGATCCGGCCCCTCGGTCCGGTGGGGATCGCCCTCGGCGCCTCCACGGGCGGGGTTCTCAACCTCGTGCTCCAGCTGGCGACGCTCGATCGCCGGACCGGGCAGATCCTGACGGCCCTCGAACGCCGGTACCTCGCCACCGCGGGCGCGGCGGCGCTGGCCGCCGCCGCTGCCGGCGTCGCAACCGCCACGGTCGCGGCCGCGACCGGGCCGGTGCCGCGGGGTCTGCTGGCCGTGGGAGTGTTTGGTGCCGTCTATCTCGGCGCGGCGCTGCTGCTGCGTCACCCGGAGGCTCAGGCGCTGTGGACGCGCCGTCGTTGATCGCTCGCAAGCTCGCCACGTTGCCGGATCGACCGGGCGTCTACCTGTGGAAGGGCAGGCGCGGGGAAGTGCTCTACGTGGGCAAGGCCAAGAGTCTGCGCGATCGCGTACGCGCCTACGTCAGCGGTGATCCGGCTGGCACGCCGGAGCAGGAGGCGCTGCGGCGGCAGCTCCGTGACCTGGAGACGATCATCGTGCCCAGCGAGGCACAGGCCTTGCTGCTTGAGAACAACCTCATCAAGGAGCATCAGCCCCGTTTCAACATCCGCTTGCGGGACGACAAGAGCTATCCCCAGATCGCCGTCACGCTCGGCGAGCCGTTTCCCCGCGTGTTGGTGGTGCGCCGGGTCACGCTGCCGGGTGCCCGGTATTTCGGTCCGTACACCGACGTGGCCACGTTGCGTCAGACCCTGCGCGTGGTCCGGCGCCTCTTCACCGTACGGTCGTGTCACTATGCCTTGCCGGAGGACTCTCCGGAGCGACCGTGCCTCGACTACCACATCGCCCGCTGCCGCGCGCCGTGCGTCGGGTACCAGTCGCGCGCCGAGTACGCCCGCATGATCGAGGACGTCCTGGTATTCCTCGAGGGCGATACCGTGGCGGTGCGGGCCCGCCTGCGCGAGCGCATGCACGAGGCCAGTGGACGCCAGGACTTCGAGCGCGCGGCCCAGCTGCGGGACGTGCTGCGATGGCTGGAGCAGGTGGAGCGACCCCAGGCGGTCGAGCTGGTGGGCGGCGGCAACGCTGACGCGATCGGGTATGCGCGCGACGGCGACGACGCCTGTGGCGCGATCGTGCGCGTGCGTGCTGGCCGGGTGATCGCCCGCGAGCATCGCTTTCTCGAGCACGTGGAGGGGGTGAGTGACGGGGCCGTGCTGAGCGCGTTCCTCGTCCGGTACTACCTTCCGCTGGACGCCCGCGCCACGCGCGTGCTGTTACCGCTGCCGCCCGACGACCTCCCCGTCATCGAGCAGCTGGCGCCCGGGACGTCCTGGCGCGTCGCGCGGCAGGGAACCGCTGCCGAGCTGGTACAGCTCGCGGACCAGAACGCCCGGCACCTCCTCGACAGTCTGCTGATCGAGGCCTTCGACATCGAAGAGCGTGCGGCGGATCCGGTCTACGCCTTGGGACGTGATCTCGGCCTCGCCGCCGTCCCTCGGTCGCTCGTCTGCGTCGACGTGTCGACCAAGCAGGGACGGGACACCGTGGGGTCCCTGGTCTGGTTCGAGGCCGGACGGCCCCGCAAAGCCGAGTACCGGCGGTTCCGCATCCGGGGCACCTCGACGCCGGACGACTATGCAGCCATTCATGAGCTCGTGACGCGCTATCTCGGGCGCCGACGGGACGAAGGCGCGCCCATTCCCGATCTGCTGGTGGTGGACGGGGGTCGGGGCCAGCTCGGCGCGGCCCGCAGCGCGGCCGTGGCGCTCGGGTTTGCGACACTGCCCATCGCGAGCCTCGCCAAACGGGAGGAGGAGGTGTTCCTCCCTGACCGCGCCGAACCGCTGCGGCTGCCGCGGCGCAGTCCCGGCCTGCGGCTGCTCCAGCGGGTTCGCGACGAAGCGCACCGCTTTGCGGTGACATACAGCCGCAAGCGTCGCCGGCAACGCACCATCACCTCCGAGCTGCTGGCGATCCCGGGCGTGGGGTCGGCGCGGCGGCGTGCGCTGCTGGAGCGGTTCGGATCGCTCGCCGGCGTGCGGTCGGCGACAGCCCAGGAGATTGCCGCGCTGCCGGGGTTCTCGTGGCGGCTCGCCGAGCGAATTCTGCAACGCTTGAGCGAAGGCGCATGAGGCTGCATTGGACACTGCGCTGCTCCGAGTGCGCCGACGAGCGCGCTGCGGAGGGCCTCCACGGTGTGTGCCCCTCGTGTGGCGCGCCGTACCTGGTGCGATATGCGTCGCTGCCCGAACCTGCGCTGCGTGGCGCCCTCGGGATCAGGGTCGGCGGCCTGTGGCGCTGGCGCGAGTGGCTGCCCCTGCGCGAGGACGAAGCGCCGGTCTCGCTGGGGGAAGGGGGCACCCCACTGCTGTCGGTTCCCCGTCTCGCTGCGCGGCACGGCCTGCCGCACCTCAGCGTCAAGGATGAGAGTCTCAACCCCACGGGCTCGTTCAAGGCGCGCGGTCTGTCGGCCGCGGTGACCCGTGCCGTGGGAGCGGGCGCGAGTCGCTTCGTCGTGCCCACCGCCGGTAATGCGGGCGTCGCCCTGGCGGCCTACTCGGCCCGGGCGGGTGCCGTCGCGACCGTAGTCGCGCCGCGCGACACCCCGCCCGTGATCCTCGATCAGATTCGGGGGTTCGGCGCGGAGCTGGAGCTCGTCGACGGCCACATCGGGGATTGCGGCACACGTGCGCGCGCCGTGGCTGCGTCCACCGGAGCCGTCGACGTATCCACGCTGCGGGAGCCCTATCGCATTGAGGGCAAGAAGACCCTCGGGTTGGAGCTCGCCGAGCAGTGCGCCTGGTCCCTTCCCGATGTCATCGTATACCCGACCGGCGGTGGCACTGGCCTCATCGGCATGTGGAAGGCCTTCACCGAGCTGCGGGAAGCCGGGTGGATTCAGGGACCGCTTCCCCGGATGTTCACCGTGCAGGCGGAAGGATGCGCCCCGGTGGTGCGCGCCTTCGCGGCCGGCGCCGACCGCTGCGAGCCGTGGGAACGACCCCACACGACCGCCATGGGACTGCGGGTTCCCAGCCCGCTCGGCGGGCGGCTGATGCTGCGGGCGCTGCGTCAGTCGCGCGGTGGCGCCATCGCGGTGTCGGACGACGCGCTCCAAGCCGCGGCGGGGGCGCTGCACGGCCTCGAGGGCATCGACGCGAGTCCGGAGGGAGGGGCCGCCCTCGCTGGCGCCGTCGCACTGGTCGCTGGCGGCCAGGTGGAGCCGGATGAGCGGATCGTCGTGTTCAACACTGGCGCCGGGTGGCTCTACAGGCCGTAACTCGTTTATATTCTTACGCTTCTGGCCTATGCGCATCGCGATCATCGATCCGGCGGCGGGGATCAGCGGCGACATGACCCTGGGGGCATTGCTCGACCTGGGTGTCGGCGACACGTGGCTGCGGGACCTTCCGGGCCGACTGGGGTTGAAGGGTGTAGGCGTTGCAATTGGCGACGTGCATCGCTGTGGCCTGCGCTGCCGGCAGGTGCGGTTCGACATTCCCCCGCAGCCACACGGTCGGCACATTGGCGAGCTGATCGAGCTGGTCCGGGGCGCGCCGCTGACGCCGAGGGTGAAACAGCGATCCGAAGCGGCATTCCGATTGATCGCGGAGGCGGAAGGGCGGGTGCACGGCGTGGCCCCGGAGCGGGTGCATCTGCACGAGATCGGGGCAGTGGACGCCGTGCTCGACATCGTCGGCGCCATGGAGGGGTTCGAGCGACTCGACGTGGAGCGCGTGCACGCGCTTCCGGCGGCGGTTGGTGCCGGATGGGTGAGCGCCGCGCACGGTCAGTTGCCGATTCCGGCCCCCGCGACTGGGCTGCTGCTCGAAGGTATCCCCGTCGCGAGCGGCGGACCGGTCGAGGGCGAAGCGACGACGCCGACTGGGGCCGCGCTGCTGCGGGTGCTGACCGACGGCCCCGCGCCCTCAGGATGGCGTCCGTTGGCGAGCGGCTGGGGTGCTGGCGAGCGGGATCCGGCCACCTATCCCAACGCGCTGCGCATCACGGTTGCGGAGGTGGTGCCCGAGGCGGGGCAGGTGATCGTGTTGGCGGCGGACCTCGACGATCTCAGTCCCGAGTACGTCGAGCCGTTGCGCGAATCGCTGACGGCGGCGGGAGCGATCGACGTGCAGTCGTGGACGGTGCACATGAAGAAGGGGCGACCGGGGTTGCGGGTGGAGGCGCTGATGCGGCCGTCCGATCGGGAGGCGGTGTGCGAGGCGCTGTTTCGCAACAGCACGACGGCGGGATTGCGGTGGTGGACCGCAGAGCGGGCAACGTTGTCCCGCGACGAGATGACGGTGCAGGTCGCTCCCGGAGTGACGGCGCGGGCGAAGCTGCTGCGCGTGCCGGGCGGTGGGGTGCGGGTGAAGCCCGAATACGATGATGTCATGGCGGCGGCCGCCGCGCTGGGCCGATCGCCGATCGATGTGGCGCGCGCGGTGCAGCGCGACGCCGAAGCGAGGATCGCGAACGTGAAGGAGCAGGAATGACCGTGAGATACGCCGCTGTTGTGCTCAGTGTGGCCCTGCTGGCCGCGCGCCCCCTCCCGGGGCAGTGGGCCCCGCCGCGCTGCGAGCTCAAGCCGGGCCATTTCCTTGTGAACAGCGCCGTGCTGTATCTGAAGAACGCGGCCGAGACCAAGTACGCGGACCAGCGCGAGCGCAGCCTGCGGGATGCTGATCGCGTGCTGCACGACGCCCTCCTCGACAAGGGGCAGGACGACAACCCTGCAGCGTGGTACTACCTGGGTCGCTACTTCGGAGTCGTGGGAGATCTGGCGGGCGCGGACTCGGCGTACCGCAAGGCGGAGCAGCTGGCGCCGCAATGTGCTGAGGACATTGCCGTGTGGCGGCGCCAGATCTGGACGCCGGTCTTCAATCAGGGGGTGAAGGCCTACCAGGCAGGCGCCACGGATTCGGCGATCCACTACTTTCGCAACGCCGCCGTGATCTACCCAGAGCCGAATGGCCTGTCGGCGATCGCCACGCTGTTTGCCAATGCTGGTGAACTGGATTCAGCGGCGAGTTACTACGCGGCGGCGGCCCGCACCGCCGCGGGGAGCGACAGCCAGCAGGTGCGCCAGCGGCGGGAGGCGATGTTCAATCGCGGCGCCGTCTACAACCAGGCACAGCGCTGGAGCGAGTCCGAGGCCGCGTTCAAGGAATTCCTGGCTGAGTATCCCGACGACGTGCAGGCGCTCGCCGGGCTCGCCACCGCGTATGCGCAGACGGGGCGGCAGGACTCCGCCCTGGCGACCTACCAGCGGCTGCTCGATCACGCCGAGCAGGCGGAGCCGCGACACATCTTCGCGGCCGGCGTGGCGATGTTCAACGCGGCCCCCACCGAGCCCGATTCGGGGGCCCTGGTGGATCAGTGCCGGGACGCGCGCCAGCCGACGCGAGCGCAGATGCGCCAGGTGGTCGCCGCGTGCCGCACGGCCGTCGGCGACTCGATGACGGCCTATCGCGCCGATGCCCGGAAGTACTACGCGGGGGCCGCGGGGGCGTTCGAGGTCGGCCTGAAGCGCGGCGGCAATGACCGGGACGGGTTGTTCAACCTGGCGAACGCCTACTACCGGCTGGCCGACTCGGCCAGGATGGCCGGGGTGACGCGCCGGTTGTACCGGGCCGACCCGATGAACCGCAACGTGCTGCGGCTCCACGCAGCCGCGTTGCAGCTGCAGGGGCAGACCGATTCCACGCTGTCGTACCTGCAGCTCATGGATTCGGCCTTGTCGGCCGAGGTCACCGTGACGTCGTTCGAACTCGCGCCCGACGGTGCCACGTGGCGCGCCCTGGTGACCAGCCTGCGTGACGCCCCGCAGCCGGGCTTCAACCTGATCGTCGAGTTCTTGAACGCGCATGACGAGGTGGTCGCGAGCGATACGGTCGCCGTCCCCGCGCTCGAGCCCGGCGCAACCCACGAGGTGCTCGCGAGCGGCGCCGGGGAAGGGATCGCCGTCTGGCGTTACCGGCGGGAGTGACGGCAGGCTGTTGCCTTGACAGGCCAAGGGCGGCGCGTCCACATTGCGCCATCCGGCGGGCGTAATTCAGGGGTAGAATGCCAGCTTCCCAAGCTGGACGTCACGGGTTCGAATCCCGTCGCCCGCTCTGCTTCCCACCGCGGGGTCTCACACAGGACCCCGCGGCTCGTCTTGGTGCAGCTCCCTGGGCGGCTGCTGCGAGGTTGACAGCCCCGGCAGAGACGCACATCCTGTCCCGTATGCGCGCCATCCTGATCGCGGGCCTGATGCTTGCGGTGGTGCCGCTCGCTGGCGTCGCCCAGACCGCCTGGGTGGGTCCGCAGCCGCCCTGCGACATCAAGCCGGGGCACTTTCGCCTCAATTCCGTGCCAGTGAATTTCAAGACGGCCTACGACAAGCCGACCCAGCGTGATCGCATGCTGTCGCAGACGCTGGACGTGCTCACCCGCTCACTCACGCAGGACGGCCAGGACCAGAACCCCGCGGCTTGGTATTACCTCGGGCGCTACTACGTCGAAATGGGCGACGCCGTCGGGGCCGACTCGGCATTCGATCGCGCGGCGGCCCTGGCCCCCGAGTGCGAGCAGGACATCGACCGGTATCGCCATGCGCTGTGGGCGGACGTGTACTCGGCCGCACAGCGCAACGAACAGCAGGGGCAGGTGGATTCGGCGGCCGCGTTGTTCCGCGCGGCAGGGGCGTTGCTGCCCGCCGATCCACGACCGTGGTTCGCCATGGGGGCCATGTACGCGCGCCGCGACCAGGTGGACTCCGCGACCGCGTACCTGCGCCTGGCCGCAGAGCGTGCCGCAGGCGATACCGCGTACACCGACGCGCGTCGTGACGCCCTGGCCCAGACGGCTCGCCTGCATTTCCGGCCGGTGCAGAGTGCCCCGGAAGTCGAGGCGTTTGCGCGCACGCGCTTCTCGCGCGATTCGCTCGAGCGACAGATCTACGTCGATTCCATCGTGCTGTCGCGTCTCGAGGCGTCGGCGGCATCGCGCCGCGCGCGCGGCGCGCGTCTCGCGCCTGCCGATCAGCGCGTCTTCGCGAGCGACTCCGCGGCACGCGCACACGCTCTGGCGACTGGACGGGAGGCACGCACCGCGCTGGCCGCTCGGGCGGCTGCCGAATCCACTGCGGTGCAGCCAGTCACCGGACCCGCCATCCTCGCATCCCTCGAGCTGGTCCGCAACTTCCCCGACGAAGGAGAGGGAGTGACGGCCCTGGCGCTGCTCTACGCCCAGAGCGGCCGGGTGGCGGACGCGACAGCCGCCTTCGATGCGATCTACCCGCCTGATACGCCGCTCGATGGGGAGCTGGTCAGCGATGCCGGGCGCCGCATGATCCGCGTCGGGCTTGCAGCCCAGGGAGCGGCCGTGCTCGCTCGGGGCCTGGAGAAGGCGCCCTACGACCGAGACGGCTGGAACGACCTCGCGACCGCCTACCGCATGGTGCGGGACGGCTCGGGCATGCTCACCGCTTCGCGGCGGCTGGTTGCGCTGGATCCACTCAACCGCGGGGCCGTGCGCCAGCTGGCGACGGCCTGGGAGCTGGCTGGTCAGGCCGATTCCGCCGCACGCTACCAGGCGCTCGTCGACACCGGGATTCCGGTCGAGATCGCCGTCTCGAGCTTCGTACCCGGGGCCGGTGGCCGCATCCTCACGGGCATTGCCGCCAATGCGCTGTCCACGCCGTCTCGTCCCCTCCGTATCACCTTCGAGTTCCTCGACACGGCGGGCCAACCCCTCGTGAGCCAGGCGGTCGAGATCCCGGCGCTGCCGGCGCAGGGTTCACACCAGTTCGAGGTGCGGGTCGCCGATCCGGCGGCTCGCGGCTGGCGCTACCGGCTCAACTAGTACATATTACCAACAACGGAAGTTCGTGCCGGCATTGAGGTTGCGGCGCGGGTTTCAGAAACTTCTTTAAGCCGGCCACGGCGCATGAGGTGAGGCGTCGGGCGGGCACGTCTGCGTGCGGAGTTCAGCCGATGGAGTGGACGCACAAACGGGTCATTGTGACAGGCGCCGGGGGATTCATCGGCAGCCACCTGGCGCAGCGCCTGGTGGGGCTGGGCGCGGCGGTGACGGCGGTGGTCCGCTACAACTCGCGGGGTGACGAGGGGAACCTGAGGTACCTCGACCCGGAGGTGCGCGGCCGCCTCGACGTGCGGCCCATCGAGCTCACCGACATCGACGCCGTGCGGCAGCTGGTACGGGGCGGGGAGGTGGTGTTCCATTTGGCGGCCCTGGTGGGGATTCCGTACTCGTACGCCAATCCGGGCGACGTGATTGTCAACAACGTGGTGTCGACCCTCAACCTGCTGCTCGTCGGCCGGGAGCGCGGGCTCGAGCGGCTGGTGCAGACGTCCACCAGCGAGGTGTACGGGTCGGCTCGCGAGATTCCCATTCCGGAATCGCATCCGCTGCAGCCCCAGTCACCCTATTCAGCCAGCAAGATCGCCACTGACAACATCGCGCTGAGCTTTCACTACACCTACGGGCTTCCCGTCACCGTCGTGCGGCCGTTCAACACCTTCGGTCCACGGCAATCCGCCCGGGCCGTCCTTCCGGCCGTGATCTGTCAGGCGCTCGCCGGCGGTGAGATCCACGTCGGAGAAACCACCACCACACGGGACTTCACCTACGTGGACGACACGGTGCGGGGATTCCTGCTGCTGGCCGGGGCTCCCGACGCGGTGGGCGAGTGCGTGAACATCGGCACCGGTCGTGAAGTGGCGATCGGCGATGCGATTCGGACGATCGTGGAGGTGGTCGGCAAGGGCAACCGCGTCGTGCGGGACGAGGCCCGTATCCGGCCGGCAGCGAGCGAAGTGCAGCGGTTGTGCGCTGACATCGGCAAGGCGCGCCGCCTCGTTGGATATGAGCCAAGCCTGTCGTTCGAGGACGGGATCCGGCGCACCGTGGACTGGGTGGCCGCCCATCTCGAGGTCTACCGTCCGGCGGCGTATGCCGTCTGAGGCGGTGCGGCCGGTCCAGGCCATCGTGCTGGCGGGTGGGTTGGGGACGCGGCTGCGGCCCTACACCTTCACCGTGCCCAAGCCGCTGCTGCCGCTGGGTGACCGGCCCCTGCTGGACCATATCATCGCCCACCTGGCCCGCTCGCCGGTGCGGGAAATCATTCTGGCGCTCGGGTATCAGGCCGATCTCATCCGCGCGTACTGCGGTGAAGGAGACCGCTTCGCGATCCCGATCCGGTACGTGCAGGAAGCCCGGCCACTGGGTACCGCCGGCTGCCTCGCTCTCGCCCGCCCGCTGCTCGATCCGTCGGACCCGTTCATCCTCATGAACGGTGACATCGTGACGACGTTGGATTTCGGAGACATGCTCGCCTTCCATCGCGCGCGGGAGACCTGGCTGACGGTCGGCTACATCGAGCATGAGTACCAGAGTCCTTTCGGAGTTCTGCAGCTCGATGGCGAGGAGATCATCGGGATCGTCGAGAAGCCGACGACGGTGCAGCCGGTGTCGGCGGGCATCTATGTGCTGTCGCCGGCGGCAGCGGCGTTGGTGCCGGCCGACACCGTCATGACGATGCCGGAGCTGGCGAGCGCGGTGCGAGACGCTGGTGGTCGGGTACATGGATATCGCATCACGGAATTCTGGCGCGCCCTGGAGACTCGCGATCACTTCGAGGAGCTGCTGCATGACGATGCGGTGCGGCGCGCGGCGGGGTTGCGGGGGGGTGAGTCGTGATCCGCGTCCAGGCGGTGCACCCGGAGGGGCTGGGCGCGGCGCTCGGCCTGTCACCGGGTGCGGAGCTGCTGACCGTCAACGGGCGACCGCTGGAGGACTTTCTCGACTGGGAATTCCACGCCGCCGACGACACCTTCCTGCTTCACGCGCGCCTGCCCGATGGGACGGAGGTGGAGTACGACGTCGAGCGCCCCGATGACATGGCGCTCGGCGTGACGCTCGAGCCGCCGCGCATTCGTCGCTGCGGTAACCACTGCGACTTCTGTTTTGTCGACGGCAATCCCGCCGGCCTTCGTCCGGGCCTGTACATCCGCGACGATGACTATCGCCTGTCGTTTCGCTACGGCAATTTCGCGACGCTCACGAATCTCAAGCCGCACGACCGCGACCGGATCGTAGAGTATCGGTTGAGCCCCCTCTACGTCTCGGTGCACGCGACGGACACCACCATTCGGCGCTGGCTGCTGCGGAATCCGGAGGCGCCTCCGGTTCTCGATCAGCTGCGCGATCTCGCGGCGGGGGGGATCCGCTTCCACGCCCAGGTGGTGCTCGTCCCCGGTGTGAACGACGGACCGGTGCTCGATCGCACGCTCGCGGATCTCTACGCCCTGGGGGAGGCGATCCTGTCTGTGTCGGTTGTGCCGGTCGCGCTCACTGAGTTTTCGAAACATCAGCTGGTGCGTGCGCAGACCCCTGCTGAGTGCTGCGCCGCGCTCGATGCCGTCGACCGCGCCGCGGGGCGCGCCGTCGCCGAGCGCGGTGCCCCCTGGTGCTTCGGCGCGGATGAGCTGTATCTGCGAGCGGGACGGGAGTTCCCGCCGGCAGACTGGTACGGCGAATTCGAGCAACGGGAGAACGGGGTCGGGGCCGTTCGCTGGCTGGAAGGTCGCATCGCGTCCGGGGAAGGGTGGTTGCCGCTCGCGGGGCGCCGCGTCGGAGTGGTCACCGGCGCGGCAATGGGGCCCTTGCTGCCGGGTGTCGTGGGGGGCGCAGCGGCCGCCACCGGGGCGCGGTTCGAGATCATCGTGGTGGAGAACACCCTGTTCGGTCCGGGGGTCACCACAGCGGGACTCCTGCCGGGGGAGGCGGTCGCCGCGGCGCTGGAGGGTCGCGAGGATCTGGACTTGGCGCTATTGCCGGCCGAGGCCGTGAACGAGGATCTGCGATTCATCGACGACGTCGACGCGCACGGCCTCTCCGCGCGCCTGCCGATGGAGGTCCGGCTTTCGGTGGATTTCGCGGACGCGCTGACGGCTGCTGCCGCGCCGGCACCGGAGGAGCAGGTGCGATGAGGGGCGCACCGACGGTCGCCATCGTCGGACGCCCCAACGTGGGCAAGTCGACCCTCTTCAACCGTCTGATCGGACGGCGTGCGGCCATTGTCGACGACCGGCCGGGTGTGACGCGGGATCGCCATTTTGCCTCCGCCGAGTGGAATGGCCGGCGCTTCTGGCTGGTCGATACCGGGGGGCTCGTGCCCCGCGCCGCCGATTCCCTCAACCGGGCGGTGCGCGAGCAGGTGGTACAGGCGGTGACGGAGAGCGACGTGCTGCTGCTCGTGGTGGACGTGGCCGAGGGGGTGCACCCGATCGACCTGGACATCGCCCAGGAGCTGCGCCGGACGGGGCGGTCGGTGCTGCTGATCGCGAACAAGGCCGACCATCTGCCCGACGACACCCGGCATCTGGCGTTTTATGAGCTGGGGTTGGGTGACCCCATTCCCGTGTCGGCGGCTGTGGGCAAGAGCAGTGGCGACCTGCTCGACCGGATCGTCGACGAGCTGCCCCCGGGCGACCTCACGCCGGACGATGACGCCATCCACGTCGCGATCGTGGGGCGGCCCAACGTGGGCAAGTCGAGCATCGTGAATCGGCTGGTCGGCCGCGAGCGCATGGTCGTGGCGACCGAGCCGGGCACCACCCGCGATGCCGTGGATACACCGTTCGACTACGCCGGCCGCGCGCTGGTGTTCATCGATACCGCCGGTCTGCGCAAGCGGTCGCGCGTGGAAGACGACGTCGAGTTCTATTCGACGCTGCGCACCGCCCGCGCCATCGAGCGCGCCGACGTGTGCATTCTGGTGGTCGATGCCGCGGAGGGCATGCACGCGCAGGATCTCAAGATCGCGACCCAGGTCTGGGCGCGAGGGGCCGGGCTGATCGTGGCGGTGAACAAGTGGGATCTGATCCCCGACAAGGACGCCAACACGGCGGTGCGGGGCGAGCGCCTGCTGAAGGAGCGGGCACCGTTTCTCGATTTCATCCCGTTCGTGTACGTGTCGGCGAAGACCGGGCAGCGCGTGTCCCGGCTGCTCGATCTGATCGTGACCGTGGCACAGGAGCGCACGAAGCGGGTGCCGACCGCCGAGGTCAACCGCGTGCTGGAGGCGCTCGTGGAGCGCCAGCAACCTCCCCAGCCTGTCGGCGAGTCGGTACGCTTGTTCTACGCGACGCAGATCGGCACTTCGCCGCCACGGTTCGCCGTGGTGTCGAACCGGCCGGATGCGATACCCGAGTCGTATGTTCGCTATCTGACGCGCGGCTTTCGGGACGCCTGGGCCTTCACCGGAGCGCCGCTGGCCATCAAGCTGCGACGCCGCCAGGGCCGACGATGATCCCCTGGCCCGCCTGGGTCCTCGCCGCCTATTTCCTCGGCGCGATGCCAACCAGCTACCTGGCCGGGCGCGTGGCGCGTGGCATCGATCTGCGTGATCACGGCTCGAAGAACCTCGGGGCCACCAACGTGTACCGGCTGCTGGGCTGGCGCTGGGCGGTGCCCGTCGCGCTGGTGGACGTGCTCAAGGGCCTCGTGCCGGTGGCGCTGTTTGCCCGCTGGACGTACGGCCCCCCGTGGCTCGCCGTGTCGTTGGGGGGTGCGGCGGTGCTGGGGCATGTGTTTTCGCCCTACGTGCGTTTTCGGGGAGGGAAGGGTGTCGCCACCGCGGCGGGCATGTTCCTGGCCCTCGCCCCGCTCGCCGTGCTCATTGCCCTTCCGGTGTGGGCGGTGTGCGTGTGGCTCACCGGCTACGTGTCAGTGGGGTCGATCACCACGGCGGCCCTGTTCCCCCTGTGGGTGCGACTCACCCGTCCGGATGCGCCCTACAGTCTGTACGCCAGCGTGGCCCTCGCGGCGCTCATCGTGGTCTCACACCGCGCCAACATCCGACGGCTGCTGGCGGGGACGGAGAACCGCTTCGGCCGTCGGCCGCGGGAGACCGCATGACGCGCGTCGGCGTGCTGGGGGGCGGCGCGTGGGGGACCACGCTGGCCGATCTGCTGGCGCGTCGCGGCCACCCGGTGCGCCTGTGGGCCCGGGAGCCCGAGGTCGTCGCCGGCATCAACGACGGGCACCGGAATGAGTTGTTCTTGCCGGAGGCCGCGCTGGCGGAAGCGGTGGTGGCGACCGACGACGTGGTGGCGGCGGTGCGTGACGCGGAGGTGATCGTTTCTGCGGCGCCGTCGCACGCCGTCGGTGCCGTCGCGGCGGCGGCCGCGCCGGGGGTGCGGCCCGGTGCGCTCGTCGTCAGCGTCTCGAAGGGGCTCGAGCCGGAGCGGCTGGTCACCATGTCGCAGGTGCTGGCGGAGCAGTTGCCGGGTGCGAGGGTCGCTGCGCTTTCAGGGCCCTCGTTTGCGCTGGAGGTCTACCAGCGACAGCCGACGGCGGTGGTGGCCGCCGCGCAGGACCACGCGGTGGCGGAAGCGGTGCAGGGGGTGTTCGCGACGGATCGGTTCCGCGTCTACTCTCATACCGATGTGCTGGGGGTCGAGCTCGGTGGAGCGCTCAAGAACGTCATCGCGCTGGCGGCGGGGATGCTCGAGGGTCTGGGCATGGGACACAATCCCCGGGCGGCGCTGATCACCCGGGGGCTCGCCGAAATCACGCGTCTGGGCGTTGCCATGGGTGCCGATCCGCTGACGTTCGCGGGGCTCGCCGGGATGGGCGATCTCGTCCTGACGGCCACGGGCGGACTGTCGCGCAACCGTTCGCTGGGAGTCGAGCTGGGTCGTGGCCGACTGTATGCCGAGGTGCAGGCCGGCCGCCGCACGGTTGCCGAGGGGGTGAACACGGCGCGGACGGCGGTGGCTCTGGCCGAGCGCCACGGCGTGGAGCTCCCGATCGCGCGAGAGGTCGCGGCGATTCTGTTCGGCGGGCGGACCCCCGCGCAGGCCGTGGCGAGCTTGATGGAGCGGGATCTCAAAGCGGAGCAATGGCGATGAGCGCCCCGCATCCGGTGCAGGAGTTCTTCTCGATCGGGGAGGTATGCCAGCTGACCGACCTCAAGCCGCACGTGCTGCGGTATTGGGAGAGTCAGTTCCGGTTCCTCAACCCCGCGAAAAACCGCTCCGGGAATCGGGTGTACCAGCGCCGGGAAATCGAGCTCATCATGCTGGTGAAGCACCTGCTCTATACCGAGAAGTACACCATCGAGGGCGCGCGACAGAAGATCGAGCAGTATCGGCGCTCGGGCGAGCTGAAGTCGGAGGCGCGCAAGGCGCTGGGGAGTGAGACGGTGCGCGAGCTGCGTGGCGAGCTGGCGAAAGTGCTCGACATCCTCGACGGTAACGCGCCGTTGCATGGCGGCTCCTCCTGACGCCCGCGTTGCGGTTGTCATCCCGGCGTTCGAGGCGGCGGCTACCGTTGCCGGCGTGATCGCCGGCGTGCTCCGTGCCGCGCCCGCGGCGCGGATCATCGCGGTCGATGACGGCTCGTCGGATGCAACGGCGGCCGAGATGGGCGGTGCCGTGGCGGTTCGCCTCGCGGCGCATCGCGGCAAGGGGGCGGCGCTCGGGGCGGGAATCGCGCAGGCGCTCGCGGACGGCGCGGACTGGATCGTGACGATCGACGCCGACGCGCAGCACCCGGCCGCTGAGATCCCCCGTCTGCTCGAGCCGCTGCGTGCCGGGACCGCCGATCTGGTGCTCGGCGCGCGGCGCCGCGCCGGGGCGATGCCCCTGTCCCGGCGGGCTACCAACTGGCTATCATCCGTGCTCGTGTCGCGCGTCGCGGGGCACTCCATCCCCGACGCGCAGACAGGGTTTCGTGCCTTCCACCGCGCGGTGGCCGAGCGCGTGCGGCCGGTGGAAGCCCGGTACGATTATGAGCTCGCGTTCCTGCTGGGGACGCTGACGGCGGGATTCCGCGTCGCCGCGGTGGCAGTCCCCACGGTGTACGGCGCCGAGCGCAGCCATTTCCGCGCGCTGGGGGACACCTGGCGGCTGGCACGGGTGTTCGCGCGCCACGGCGGTCGGATCCTGCGGGGAGCCGTATGAACATTCTCGTGTCCAACGACGATGGCATTCTCGCTCAGGGGATCGCCCTGCTGGCCGACGCGTGCAGCGCCGTGGGCACGGTCACCGTCGTGGCTCCCGATCGGGAGCAGAGCGCCACGTCGCACTCGCTCACATTGCACCGGCCACTGCGCGCGACGCGGCGCCCCGACGGCGCGTTCCAGATCGACGGCACGCCCACCGATTGCGTGCTCCTCGGCGTGGGCGGGCTGCTGCCCCACGCCCCCGACTGGGTGTTCTCCGGCGTCAACCACGGCCCCAACATGGGCGAAGACGTGCTGTATTCGGGCACGGTGGCGGCGGCGATGGAAGGGCTCGCGGCAGGTATTCGCTCCGTCGCGATCTCGTATGCCAGTTTCGACCTCGAGCATCTCGAGAGCCACCGGGTCGGGCTGCGGCGGCTCGTCGAGCGCATCGTGCAAGTCGAGGACTTTCCGCGGGAAACGCTGCTGAACGTCAATTTGCCGGCGATTCCTGGGGATGCCGTCAAGGGCGTCAAGGTGACGCATCTGGGCACCCGGGTATTTGAGGGTGAGATCGCCCGCATGAAGGACCCCTGGGGACGGGAGATCTTCTGGATCGGCGGCGGTCGTGCGGTGTGGTCGGGCGGAGCTGATTCCGACTTCCAGGCGGTGCGGGACGGCTACGTCTCAGTCACGCCGCTCCACGTGGACCTCACCAACTATCAGCTGCTCGAGGTCGTGCGATCGTGGTCGCTGCGCGCCTGAGCGGCGCCGGTGACACGTTCGGCGGCTACCGCACGCGGCTGGTGGAGCAGCTGCGGGCCCAGGGGATCCGCGACCTGGCCGTGCTGCGCGCCTTCGCGGAAACGCCCCGCCATCTCTTCGTGCCGGGCGCCATTCGGCACCGGGCTTACGAAGACACGGCGCTGCCGATCGGCGGGGGACAGACGATCTCGCGGCCTCTGACGCAGGCCCGCTATCTGGTCGCGTTGCGGTTCACCGGGCAAGAGCGCGTGCTCGAAGTCGGCACCGGATCGGGCTATCAGACCGCGCTGCTGGCCGCGGTCGCCGCGCAGGTGTTCACGGTCGAACGCGTGCGGGAGCTGGCCGAGGCAGCCCAGCAGCTGCTGCGCCAGCTTCCGCTGTCCAACGTCTCAATGCTGCTCGGCGACGGGACACTGGGCTGGAGCGCATACGCCCCGTACGACGCCATTGTCGTGGCGGCCGGCGGCCCCACCGTGCCTCCGCCCCTGATCGGGCAGATGGCGGACGGCGGGCGCCTGCTGATGCCGATCGGACCCGCGCAGGCGCAGGTCCTGACCCTGGTGGAGCGCACCCCCGGTGGGGTGCGGCACACATCCCTGGGCGATGCATCGTTCGTACCCCTGCTGGGAGAACATGGCGTCGATGCTTGAGACGATCGTTCGCTGGCTCACCGATACCGTCTTCGCGCTGGGGTATCCCGGGATCGCGATCCTCATGGCGATCGAGTCCTCGGCGTTCCCCTTCCCGAGCGAACTGGTGATGCCCCCCGCCGGGTATATCGCCGCGCAGGGGCGGATGTCGTTCGCCTGGGTGGTGGTGGCCGGGATCTCGGGCAGCTTGGCGGGCGCGATGCTGAACTATGCGGTCGCGCACTGGCTGGATGGCTGGCTGCGGCGCCACGGCAAGTGGCTACTCATCAAGCCCGAGTCCCTCGATCGGGCCGAGGCGTTCTTTCGGCGACACGGGGAGATCGGTACCTTCATCGGTCGCCTCGTGCCGGTGATCCGGCAGCTGATCTCCATCCCCGCCGGCCTCGCCGGGATGCGGGTGGCGCGCTTCCTGTTCTTCACCGGTCTCGGGGCGGGGATCTGGTGCGTGATTCTGACCTACATCGGCTATGTGGTGGGGCGCCATTCGGCGGTGCTGCTGCAGGAGGACGTGCAGCGCCGGGTCGGTCAGGTGCTGGTGGTGCTGCTGCCAAGCCTCGCGGTCCTCGCCGGCGTGTATGCGGTCGCGCAGCGATGGCGCAAACGGCCGGCGATCGAGAGGGAGCCGGAACGGTGAGTGCGGTGCAAGGCTGGAAGGTCCGGGGGCGGGTGCAGGGCGTTGGTTTTCGCTGGTTCGTGCAGCGCCAGGCTGCAGCGCTGGGGTTGCGGGGGTTTGCACGCAACCTGCCGGATGGGTCCGTGGAGGTCGTGGCGCGGGGCGCGGTCAGGGCATTGAGCGAATTGGGCCGGTCGCTGGCGGCTGGCTCCAAGCTGAGTCGTGTTGAGAATGTGGAAATACTCGAAGTTCCACAGGATATTGAGCTACCTAACTTCTTTGATACCAACTGATTTGTCGATTCGATGACCGAGAATCTTCAGGGGCTCATCCGTGACGTCCCCGATTTCCCGAGAGCTGGGATCGTCTTCAAGGACATCACGCCGTTGTTGCTCGACGCCTCGGCCTTCGCTCGAGCGGTGTCGAAAATGGCTGGCGCGTGGACAGGGGTCGGCATCAGCAAGGTGGTCGCGATCGAATCGCGTGGCTTTCTGTTCGGGGGTCCGATCGCGGTACGTCTGGGTGCCGGGCTCGTACCGGTGCGCAAGCCCGGCAAGCTGCCATCGGCAACCGGCCGGGTCGAGTACGCGCTGGAGTACGGCACGGACGCGCTCGAGATGCACAGCGACGCCCTCGGGACTGACGATCAGGTCCTCATCGTCGACGATGTGCTGGCGACCGGCGGGACGGCCCAGGCGGCCGGGGACTTGGTGAAGCAGCACGGTGCCAAGGTGGCGGGCTTCAGCTTTCTCGTGGAGCTCGCGTTTCTGGACGGACGACGTAGGCTGGGAGAGCGCGTAGAGGCCTTGCTTCGCTATGCGTAACCCGGTTAATATCAACAGCTTGTGCCCCTGTAGCTCAGATGGATAGAGCAGCGGTTTCCTAAACCGTTGGCCGGGTGTTCGAGTCACCCCAGGGGCACTGGGATGTGGCGGGTCACCGGGTGGGCACGGGATTCTCAGAATCGGGAAAGGACATGGCGACGTTGGCCGATCAGGTGCAGGTTCCCGCGGAAGTCGGGCGGAGTGGCGCAGAGGACGCGGTTCATCGGCTGGTCCGGTGGGCCCAGAGCCATCGGCAGGCGGTGACGTACGGTGTGGCGGCCGTGGTGGTGGCGGCCGGCTTGGTGGGGTGGAACCAAGTGGCATCGCGGCGTTCCGAGGAAGCGGCTGGGGAGCAGCTGCGGCAGGCGCGACTGGCGTTCGAGCAGGAGAACTACCCGCTGGCGGCGAGCGAGTTCGCGCGCATCCGGGAGAACTACTCGGGGTCGCGCGCGGCGGAACAGGCCACCTTGCTGCTGGCGCAGACGCGGCTGCTCCAGGGTCAGGCACAGCAGGCGGTGGACGTGCTCGAGGGCTTCAGCGGCTCGGCGAGCGCGGTCTACCGCGCGCAGGCATTCGGGCTGCTCGGCGCGAGCTATGAGAACGCCGGCCAGCCAGGGCGCGCCGCGGAGGCCTTCGAGCAGGCAGCGCGGTCGGCCGACCTGCCGTCGATGCAGGCGCAGTTTCTCAGCGACGCTGGTCGGGCCTGGACTGCCGCGGCCGACACGGAGAAGGCTGTCGCCGCGTACCAGCGGATCGTGCGTGACCTCTCCAAGACAGCTGGTGTTGCTGAGGCGACCGTGCGGCTGGGTGAGCTCACCAAGGGTGCCGCCGTCGTACCAGCAGCGGAGAAGTAGGCTTGGCCTGACGGGAGAACGGTTCTGGGCGCGGCAATGCTGTGACGATGAACTGCGTATAAGATATGTTATGTTAAGTAAACATGTGTGTTGTTGTTGAAAACCAGCCGCCCATGTCGTAAGCCACTGCCCCATAGTCTGTTGCGGTAGCTCGTTGTGCTACAACAGAGGACAAACCCCCGGCGCTCCGAACGGAGACCGAGGGTTGCCCTGGGTGGCGGGACCGATGAACGACGCCAGCTCAGGGGCTACGGCATCGGGACCACCCGGTTCGCTTTGGCGAGGTCGGCTCCCACTTGGAGCTCCAGCCAGTTGCCGCTGAAGCGATTACTCACTGCCTTGCTCATTCCGTCGTTCTCGTAGAAGTAGATTCCCACTCCGTCGGGATCGCACCCACGACTCTCGCATGGCCTGCCCGACTCGTCTTCGTCATGGCGGCCGACGTAGTTGCCCATCACGTTGATGAAACCGCTGCCCTCGGCGTATATGCCGATGTCCGTCTGCTCATCTAGCGGCGCCGGTCCGCCTCCGCCGATCTCGTTGTTCGTGATCTCGACGTCGCCGGCGTAATAGATGAGGATCGCAGTCGCACTCCAGCTCCCGGCGCCGTCCCAGTCGTTCCCCTGCAGACGATTCGCATGGACCGTGGCGTTGGCGACGCCGAACCCAACCTGAATAGAATTCGCGGCGATGTAGTCA
>QKHC01000125.1 GCA_003251175.1 Gemmatimonadota bacterium | reverse complement strand
GGTGGCGCCGGGGCAATTCGGCGGCGAGCAGCTGCAGGTCGGCCTGCCATCCGGCGAGGTCGGGCGGCGGCGTCTGCGCCGACAGGGTGCCGGTCCACAGCAGGGCGGCATAGACGATGACACGGGACACGGTGCCTCCGGGGGTCGATCTGCCACCCGACGCACGACGGGCGCCCGGCGTTTCACGCCCTGCTCGCGCGCGCCCCGGCCGTGGCGCATCTTATCGCCCATGCACGGACACGCGACGCGGGAAGCCCGCGGGTACGAGTGAGCGACCGCCCGTCGGCGCTGCGTCGCCGGCTGACCCCGGTGCTGCCGTGGCCGGCGGCGGGCACCGTGGACGCCCACATCCGCGCGGAGCGGGTGCGGCTGGTGTTCCAGCAGGCGCCGCCGGCGCAGCTGCTGAGCCTCGTCGCCGCCGCCGTGATCTGCTACGCGCTGTGGGGCGTGGCGGAGCACACTCGCCTGCTGATCTGGTTCGCGATCGTCACGGCGGTGACGCTGGTGCGTCTCACCCTGTCGCTGCAGTTCCGGCGCCGGACACCGGACCCCGATACGATGCCATGGTGGGAGCAGGCATTCATCGCGTCGCTCGCCGGGATCTGTCTCGCCTGGGGTGCGGGGGGATGGTGGATCATGCCGCACGGCTCCGTGATCCATCAGGCCATTGTGTATTTCTTCCTCATCGGGGTGGCCGGCGGCGCGGCGGCGACCTATGCCGCCCATGCGCTGGCGAGCACCATCGCAATCTCCGCGCTGATGCTGCCGGCGACGCTGGGGTTCGCGCTCGAGAACGTGCTCGAGCTGCGGGTGTTGGCGCTGGGCGGAGTACTGTACCTGGCCGCGGCGCTGCGCAGCGTCCGCACCTTCGGGTTCTTCCTGCATCGCACGTTCGAGCTGTCCTACGAGCTGCGTCTGGCATACGGACGCGCGCAGGAGCTGGCCCGCACCGACGAGCTGACGGGACTGGCCAACCGCCGAGCGTTCGTCGAGCACGGCGTGGCGGCGCTGGATCAGGCGCGTCGCTACGGGCGCCAGCTGGCGCTGGTGATGTTCGACATCGACCACTTCAAGCGCATCAACGACACCTACGGCCACGCCGCGGGCGACGCCGCACTGCGAGCGGTGGCGGACCGCATCCGCCGGGCCGCGCGGGCCGCGGACGTCGCCGGCCGCCTGGGCGGTGAGGAATTCGCGCTGCTGCTGCCGGAGACCGGAATCGACGCCGCCGTGCGCGTGGCCGAGCGGCTGCGCCGCGATGTCGCGGCCCTCACCGTCCCGTACGACGGCACGGCGCTGCAGTTCACCTGCAGCTTCGGCGTGACCGAGCATCGCGGCGACACCACCGGTCTCGACACACTGCTGCAGGCTGCGGACGAGGCCCTGTACCGTGCCAAGGCGCAGGGGCGTGACCGAGTGGAGCGCCAGGGCTGAAAGGAGTCACTCGATGTACATGATTCGCGAAATTATGCATTGCCGGCCCGGTCGGGTGCGGGAGATCGTGACGCGGTTCAAGACGCTCAACGGTGTGCTGCAGCGCATGGGGTTCACGCCGTTCCGATTGTATACCGATCTCAGCGGGGAGCAGTTCTGGACCGTCGTCGCTCAGACCGAGGCGGCCGAGCTGAGCGACTTCTTCCGGATGGAGGAGCAGGTCATGGCCGACGAGGAGGCACGGGCCGCCATGGCCGGCTATCACGACCTGGTCGACAATGGCCGCCGCGAGATGTATCGCGTGGAAGCCTGACATCGTGGCTGACCCAGTCGCGGGACTGGCGAGGGCGCTGGCCGACCGCTACCGCATCGAGCGGGAGCTCGGCGCGGGCGGCATGGCCACCGTGTATCTGGCCGAGGACCTGAAGCATCACCGGCGGGTTGCCATCAAAGTGCTGCGGCCGGAGCTGGGTGCCGCGTTGGGCTCTGAGCGGTTCCTGCGCGAGATCGAGATCACCGCCAACCTGCAGCATCCGCACATCCTCCCGCTCTTCGATTCCGGGGTCGCGGACGGCATGCTGTTCTACGTCATGCCCTACGTCGAGGGGGAGTCGCTGCGCGATCGCCTCACCCGGGCCGGACGACTCCCCGTCGCAGAGGCGCTGGAGATTGCGATCACCCTCGCGCGCGCGCTCGAGACCGCGCACCGCGAAGGGATCCTGCACCGCGACATCAAGCCTGAGAACGTGCTGCTGCGTGACGATCAGCCGCTCCTCGCCGATTTTGGTATCGCCCTCGTCGCCCGGGGTGGCAGCGAGCGGCTCACCGAGGTGGGGCTGTCGCTCGGGACGGTGCAGTACATGAGCCCGGAGCAGGCCACCGGCGAGCGCGAGATCGATGCGCGCAGCGACGTGTACTCGCTCGCCTGCGTGCTGTACGAAATGGTCGAGGGGCGCGCCCCGCACCCGGGCGAGACGGCGCGGGCGGTGATCACCAGCCGCCTGCTGGGCCTGCCCGACCTCACCGCCATCCGTCGCGCTGCTCCGGCGCTGGCGGGGGTGCTCGCCCGCGCGCTCGCCACGGAGCGCGATGATCGGTTCGCGAGCATGGCGGCCTTCACGGCCGCGCTGGAGCACGTGCGAGCCCCCCTCGGGCGGGCCGCGCGGCTCGCGAACCCCATCGTGCTGGGCGGTGTCGCGTTCGCCCTCGTGGCCTTGGGAATCGGCTGGTCGGTCTACCGCGCCCGGGCACGCACTGCGCGCGAGCGGGTCCTCGCGCGGGTGCAGCAGCTGAGCGATTCGGCGGACTATGCGACAGCGTTCCTGCTCGCCCAACGCCTGAGCCCGCCGCGCGGTGCGGACGACAGCGCGGCCACGGAGGTTTGGACGAGCTTCGCACGCCGCGTCGCCATCGTCACCGATCCACCCGGTGCGCGCGTGTCCTGGCGGCCATTCACCGGCGACGACACAACCTGGCGGATGCTTGGCACAACACCCACCGACAGCATCTGGGTCCCACGCGCGTACTTTCGGTTGCAGCTCGAGCGTCCGGGCTCCGCGACGTTGGAGGTCAATACCGACGCACTCGTGCTGGCGCAGGGGGAGACGATTCGCCTGCCGGCTCCGGATGAGTTGCCGCCGGGCACGGCGCTCGTGGGCGGTGGCCATGTCACCCTGTTTTCACCCGGGCTCGAGGGGCTTCCCGCGCTCGAGCTCCCGGAGTACCTGATCGACCGCTACGAGGTGACCAACCGGCGCTTCAAGGCGTTCGTGGACGCGGGTGGTTACACCGACTCCACGTGGTGGCCACCCATGGAGCGGGACGGCCGTCGCGTTCCGTGGGCCGAAGCTGTGGCCACGTTCGTGGACCGCACCGGCAGACCGGGGCCCGCCACCTGGGAGCTGGGAGACTATCCCGACGGGCGGGACGAGTACCCGGTGGCCGGCGTGAGCTGGTTCGAGGCCTCCGCGTTCGCCCGCTACAGCGGCCGCTCGCTGCCCTCGGTCTACCACTGGAACCGCGCGGCCGGCACCTGGGCCGCCAACTGGATCGTGCCGGCGAGCAATCTCGGTGGCCGTGGTCTGCTGCCGGTCGGAAGCACGGCGGGCCGTGGACCCTGGGGGACGTTCGACATGGCCGGCAACGTGCGCGAGTGGTGCGCCAACGCGAGCGGCCGGGAGCGGTTCATTCTGGGTGGTGGATGGAACGACGCCGCGTACATGTTCGTGGACGCCTACGCACAGTCTCCCTGGGACCGGAGCCCGACCAACGGTTTCCGACTGGCCACCTATCCGCAGGAGAATGACGCCGTGCGTCAGGCGTTGGCCCCGATCGCGCGACCCCACCGCGATTTCTTCCGGGAGCGCCCGGCGTCCGACGCCGAGTTCGCCGTTTTCCGGCGTCTGTACGCGTTCGATCCCCGTCCCCTGGACGCGCAGATCGAGGCCGCGGACACCACGGAGGATTGGATCCGCCAGCGGGTATCGTTTGCGGCGGCGTACGGCGACGAGCGCGTGCCGGCGTATCTGTACCTGCCGCGCCGGGTGCGCCCGCCGTACCAGACCGTCGTGTTCTTCCCTGGATCGGGTGCGATCTTCCAGCGATCCTACCGCGACCGCCCCCAGTTGTGGGACTTCATCGTCAAGAGCGGGCGCGCCTTTCTCCACCCTATCTACTGGGGCACCTACGAGCGCGACCGTGGCATCACGACCGATCAACCGGACTCGACGACGGCGTACCGCGATCGCGTCGGGTACTGGGTTCGGGACTTCCGTCGAGCGGTTGAATACGCCGCCTCGCGACAGGACGTCGATTCATCGCGTCTGGCGTTCTTCGGTCTCAGTTGGGGTGGCCGGCTCGGGCCCCTGCTCCTGGGGCACGAGCCGCGTATCAAGGTCGCGGTGCTCTACGTCGCCGGCTTCAAACTGCAGCGCTCCCTGCCGGAAGCCGATCCTTTTCATTATGCACCACGCGTCCGAATCCCGGTGCTGATGCTGAACGGAAGGCACGACTTCTTCTTCCCCATCGAGACATCGCAGATTCCGCTGTACCGCCTGCTCGGCAGTCCTCCGGCCGCCAAGCGGCACGTCGTGTATGACGGCAGTCATTTCGTGCCGCGTGCGGTGCTGATGCGCGAGGTGCCGGACTGGTTGGACCGCTGGCTGGGACCGGTGCAGCCGTGACCGATCGGAACTCGGGGTTGCGGCATCCGCATATTCCGCCGTTGTATGACAGGCGGACAAGCGGACAGGCGGACAGGCTGCTTCATCGACCGCCGCTTGTCGTCCGCCGCTTCGTACCTTAGTCCTGGATGGCAACCATGCCAGAGAAGACCGCGCACGACTTCGATCAGGAGCTGCTCATCCTGTTCGACGCCTATGTCCACGGGGCGATCGACCGCCGCACCTTCCTCGACAAGGCCGCGAAATACGCGGTGGGAGGCGTTACCGCCGCGATGCTGCTCGAGCAGCTGAGCCCGAAGTTCGCCGCAGCGCAGCTGGTGTCGCTCGACGACCGCCGAATCGCCCAGGAGTATGTCGAGTTCGACTCGCCCGCCGGCTACGGGAAAGGGCGCGGCTACCTCGTGCGCCCCACCGGCGCCTCCGGCCCGCAGCCCGGGGTGCTCGTCATCCACGAGAACCGCGGGCTCAATCCGCACATCGAGGACATCGCCCGGCGGCTGGCGCTCGTCGACTTCGTGGCATTCGCGCCGGATGCGCTCTTCCCGCTCGGCGGCTACCCCGGAGATGAAGACCGCGCACGCACACTGTTCCGGGACCTCGATCAGACGAAGACCCGGCAGGACTTCATCGCCGCTGCGGGCTTCCTGCGCGCCCTCCCCGAGTGCACGGGCAGGATCGGCGCGGTGGGATTCTGCTACGGCGGCGGGATGGTGAACTTCCTCGCCACGCGCCTGGGCAGTGACCTCTCGGCCGGGGTCGCGTTCTACGGCTCGGCCCCCAATCTCGAGGAGGTGCCGAACATCAAGGCGCCGCTGCTGATCCAGTCCGCCGAGGTGGACGAGCGGATCAACGCCAGCTGGCCGGCGTACGAGGAGGCTCTGAACGCCGCGGAGGTGACCTACGAGCGGTACCTGTACCCCGGGACGCAGCACGGCTTCAACAACAACACGACGCCGCGTTACGATGCGGGCGCCGCCACGCTCGCCTGGGAGCGGACGATCGCGTTCCTGAACAGGTACGTCCGGGGCTAGGCACCCTCGGCACACGGTCGACCGGAGCTCATGCCCGAATCCCTGCAGCGCCTGACGGCCGCCCTCGCCGACCGCTACCGCATCGAGCGGGAGCTGGGGCAGGGTGGCATGGCCACGGTGTACCTGGCCGAGGACCTCAAGCACCACCGACGGGTCGCCATCAAGGTGCTGCGGCCGGAACTGGGCGCGGCGCTGGGACCCGATCGGTTTCTGCGTGAGATCGAAACTACTGCGGCGCTGCACCACCCCCACATCCTCGCGCTCTATGACTCGGGCGAGGCGGCCGGCTGTCTTTACTACGTGATGCCGTACGTCGAGGGCGAATCGTTGCGGGACCGGCTGGCGCGGGAGAAACAGCTCCCCCTCGAGGAGGCGCTGCAGATCGCGCGGGAACTGGCCGACGCGCTGAGCTACGCGCATGCCCGCGGGGTGATCCATCGGGACATCAAGCCGGAGAACGTGCTGCTCGAGTCCGGGCATGCGCTGGTGGCCGACTTCGGGATCGCGAGGGCGGTGAGTGCGGCAGGTGGCGAAGCGCTGACCCAGACGGGTCTGGCGGTGGGGACGCCGACCTACATGAGTCCGGAGCAGGCAGCGGGGGAGCGCGACCTCGACGGACGCTCGGATCTCTATGCGCTGGGCTGCGTGCTGTACGAGATGCTGGCCGGGCAGCCGCCGTTCACGGGATCCACGGTGGAGAGCGTCGTCCACCAGCACCTGACCGCGGCGCCGCGGGCGATCACCGAGCTCCGGCCGGCAGTGCCGGCGGAGATCGCCGGGGTGCTGCAGCGGGCCCTCGCCAAGAACCGCGCCGACCGGTTCAACCCCGTCGCCCAGTTCTCCGACGCCCTGCGGCCGGCGACGCTGCGCACACCGGGCACCGTCCCCACGGCACCGCGGACGGTGCGGTCCCCGCTGCGTCTCGCAATCGTGGCGACCACCGTGGTCGTCGTCGCCGCGGCGGCGTGGATCGGCAGCCGGATCCTGGGGCAGGACAGCCGGCACGCGTCCTACGAGCGTCTCGCCGTCCTGCCGCTGGACAACCAGACGGGCGACTCGGGACAGGCGTTCTTCGCTGACGGGATGACACGCGAGCTGATCGGGGTGCTGACCGACGCCGGCGTCCGCGTGCTCGGCTACCGCGCCGTGGCGGCCTACCGCGGCACGACCCTGCCCATGGGCCGGGTGGCGAAGGACCTCAACGTGGACGCGATCGTCACGGGCACCGTGCTGCAGGCCGGCGACGTGGTGCAGGTGGCGGTGGAGGTGACCGATCCCCAGACCGACGAGAACCTCTGGGCCCGCACCTTCTCGCGGCCCGCCACCGAGGTGGTGACCCTGCAGCACGAGATCGCCCTGCAGATCGCCCGGGGGATCCGTGCCCGGCTGACCCCGGATCAGGAGCGCCTCCTCGGCGACGCCCCGCCAGTCGATCCCCGGGCGTACGCGCAGTATCTGCTGGGACAGGAGCAGGTGAACCGGCGTACGCCAGAGAGTATCCGGCGAGGCGTTGGCTATCTGAGCCGATCGCTCGCGCTCGACTCCACCTTCGGCCCGGCTTGGGCGACGCTCGCGCTGGCCAATGCAATCGGGGTGTTCTACAACGCGATCCCCCCCGACTCGGGGCGGGCGGCCACGGAGCGGGCCACGGACCGGGCGCTCACCATCGACTCCACGCTCGGCGACGCCCTGATCGGGCGGGGCACGATCCGATGGGTCGTCGACTGGGACTGGGGCGCAGCCGCCGAAGATCTCCGTCGCGGCATGGCCCGCAATCCAACCACGCTCGCGCAGGAGTTCTACAGCTTCTTCCCGTGGGCGATGGGGCAGTTCGAGGAGGCGACGCGCGTGGGGCGGCATGTCCTCGAGCTGGAACCGACGACCGCCCAGTGGCACGGCGACTTGGCCTGGGACCGCTGGTCCGCTGGCGACTCGGCGGAGGCCCGGACCAGTGCGCTCCGCGCCATCGCGCTCGACAGCACGTTCGCCGAGCCCTATTGGGTCCTGGCCTTCATCGATGCCGACGGCGGCGACATCGCCGCGGCACACCGCTGGGCCGCGC
>QKHC01000036.1 GCA_003251175.1 Gemmatimonadota bacterium | reverse complement strand
TGCCTCCCCCCCCGTGACGATCACCGTGGGCAAGCCGCCGTGGATCACCAGCTCCGGATTCTCCACGTCGGTCTGGATGCTCCAGTCCAGGAGCAGGTAGCTCCGGCCCACGTGGGTGATCCGCACCGCCGCGTACCGCACGGCCGATCCCTCGGTGATCTCGAAGACATAGGCATAGCCCGGTACCGCCTCGATCTCGGCGCGGCCGTACCCGGTGCCCGGGGCGTAGTCCACGTCGGTGAGATCGCCGACCGGCGCGGCGGCATAGAGGCGCATCGCCACGCCCGCGAATTCCGGCCGGAGCCAGAGGCTGGAATCGGCCGCGCGCCGCACCGAGAAATCCGCGTCCACCGTGGCGCCGTTCACCACCAATCCCAGCTCGGAGCCCTGGGCCTGGCCGTCGGCGTTCACGTCGTTCCAGAAGCGCAGCCCCGAGCGGTCGGGGTCCACGGCATGCGCGTACAGCAGCACGTTGCGGCCGTCGGGACGCGGCGTATCGTGGCGCAGCGGGGACCAGAGGCTTTCGTAGCCCTCCACCGAGATCGCCGAGACGGCGAAACACCGCGGGGCGCCGTTGGTGAGCGCCGCCGCGAGGAACTCCGGCGCGACCGTCGTGCCTTCGATCACCCACAGCACGTCGCAGAGATTGGCGTCCCGGTCGTAGGGCACGCTGTAGATGCGATACTCCCGGAACCGCTGGGGAGCCATCGCAAACGCGTTGTCGGTCCAGGACAGGTGAATCGCGCGATCGAGCGAGATCGACGACAGCGCGGCCGGCCGCTCGAGCGCCAGCCGCTCGTCCACGGTCACCGTAACGGACGGCGCGCTCTCCAGCCCATCGAGATCCACCGCGACCACGTAGTACTGCACGTGCGGGACGCCGTTGTCGTGGAAGGTGTTCGAGCTGGTGGACCCGCGCAGCCCGAAGGACGAGCCGGTTGATCCGCGCGAATAGACCCGGTACTCCGCGAGGGCCGGATCGCCCACTGCATCCCAGGAGAGCAGGATTCCCGCCGGGCGTGTCGGGTCGCCACTGGGCTCGAGCGTATAGGTGACGTTCACCGGCGGCGTGAGCCGGCCGCCGCCATCGACGTAGACGGTCTCGGTGCAGGCCGCGGCGAGCGGCAAGGCACAGAGCGTGACGATTCGCAGCACGGTACGCATCGGCAGCCTCGGATTGGGGGCCTCGTCCGCGAGGAGAAGCAGATCGCGTGCCGACGTGCATGTGTTGCGATACAGCGCAGTTACATCAGCTGACCATCCCGCCGGTGTCCTCTCGCGGTGACAATCGACCCCTCGCGTGACCGCTAGTAGGTCTGCTGATCGTAGTCGAACTTGATGTCCGGAAGGTCGGTGAGCGACACGTAGAAGTTGAAGGCCACGTTGCCGTTGGGGCTGCGCACGAAGGCGAAGCTCGTGGTCCAGCGGTGCAGATCACGCTCGAAGCGCACGTAATGCTGCCCGAATCGCTCCGTGTCGAGGTCGTAATTGGTCGTCCAGGTCACGGACCACTGGCGCGTCGGCGAGAATCCCAGGTTGAGATTGAGGTTGCGCTGGCCGCCAGCGAGGCTGCCCGCCGACTCGCGCGTGCGGGTGGTCGAGTACTGCACGCCAAGCGAAAAGCCGCGCGAGCCGCCGCGCGCGGGGCCGAAGCTGCCCGGGTAGCGCGGTCCGGTGGGGAAGCCCTGCATCGGCTGCGCGCCGCCATAGGCGCGGACCGGCTCTCCGGCGTAGGCATCCTGCTCGGTCTCCGGCTGCGTCTCCGTGGTCGGGGATGGTGCTCGGCTGCGTCCCAGAGCGAACCCGAACAGCCCCGCGATGGTGCGGACGGTCCCGGCGGTGATCTGGAACGAGGCCGAGACGTTCTCGAGAAACGGTGAGAACCGGCTGGTGTCGACACCGGCCTGGCCACGCCACAGGTTGTGCGTCAGCGACAGCTGAAAGCCGGGCACCAGGTCTGACGCCAGTGAGTTGGTGAGCCGCTGTGTCTGCCATCCGGTGCGACCGGGCTGTTTCGCGAGCTCGAAGTTGTACTCGATCGCGCTGGTGTTGAGGGTCAGCAGGCGCAGCTTGCGGGCGTTGGCCTGCGCGGCCGAATCGCCGTCGGCCACTTTGAGCTTGCCCTCGAACGACTGCGACAACCCGGCCGAGATCGTCTGCTGCGGATCGGACCGTGCGTTGAGCGTCGTCCCGGTGGGGTCGAGCACCCGGGCGTACTCCTCGGACACCTGCGCCCCGGGGGCATAGCGGTAGTTGACGATCGGCGAGAACGAATGCCGCAGCCGCGCCAGCGGCCCGAACCCCGGGAAGAACCCGAAGAACGTCGGGCGCGCCCCGAGGTTGAACTGCAGCCGCTTCCCCTGCCGCACGAAGGCCCCATTGGAGAACTGGTTCCGCAGCATGAACGGTCCCGCCCCGGTGGTGTTCACGATGGCGACGCCGGGCTGGAGCTTCCACGTGCCGCTGAACAGCTGCGGCAGGTTGATGCCGGTCTGCCAGTCGATGCCGGTCGAGAACGTCTTCTCGTAGACGACCTCGCGCTTCCCACCGGGCTGGGTGGAGTCGGGAACGGAGAAGGTCTGCCGCTGTCCGCTGACCACGTCGCTGATCTGGACGCTGTTGGACCAGTTCCAGCGACCGATGCGCAGCGGCGTCTGGAAGCCGAAGCTGGTGGCGCGGCGGTCGAAGACCAGGGCGAGCGTGTCGATCCCGCCGCCGGGGTTCGCGGCCTCGAAGGTCCGGTCCGGGTTGCGGAGCGTCTGGTTGCTGGTGAACGCCAGACCAGGGGACCAGGTGATCGACTGGCCGATGTTCACGGGGGACGGGGTGAGCCGTACTTCGGGGAGATTGGCCGTGACCTGGTCATTCTGGAGGTTCTGCTGGTAGCTCCCGCCCAGGGCCAGCGCACCCCACGCAAATCGTCGGTCGAAGTTGACCCGCGAGTTGAGGGTCGCGGTGGACAGAAACGGGTTGATGGTGTTCTGCTGCACCACGCGGGTGTTGGTGGCGTAGTTGACGGCCGCGGACAGGGTGGTGCGACTGGAGAAGCGCTGCAGGTGATTCCAGCCGATCTGGGTGGAGCGGGCCGGCTGGTCGAGCTGCTGCAGCAGAGTGTAGGACAGCCCGCCCTGCACGAAGCGGTCGAGGAAGCGGTACTGCGCCTGGGCGCGATACTGGACGTGGCTGCCGGAAAACCAATCCACGGCGCCCAGCAGTCCGAGGTAGTCGCTGAGCGCAAAGTAGTACCCGACGTTCGCCACATGGCGACGGTAGTCGGACGACGTCCGCACCAGGTCGTTGAGGCCGAACCGCGGCACCAGCATCCCGCTGCGTCGGCCGCGCCGGATATCCTGGAAGATGAACGGGAGCCACAGCACGGGCACGTCCCGCACGTAGAGCACCGCCGGGCGGGCGACCATCACGTCGCGGTTGAGCCACTTTACCGCACCGGAGCTGAAGTGGTAGTGCGGGTCCGGGAGGTCGCACGACGTGACTTCACTGCGCGCGCCGAACAGCCGGGTCGATCCGGAGTCGACGGCCAGGTCGCCGCGCATGAACCAGTCGGTCCCCTGCTGATCGAAGTCGGTGAGCGCGCTGGTGACCACACCGCGGCGGATGCAGGTATCGTACCGCATCGAGGCGCCGACCAGGACCGACGCCGAATCGAACAGCTTGGGGGTACCGAAGGCGTCGAGGCGACAGGCCTCCTCGCGGTAGCGAACCGAATCCGCCTCGAGCTGCGTTCCTTCGCGCTCGATGAAGGCGTGTCCGCGCAGCACGATCACCTGGCTGTCGCCGAGCAGTACGAGCGTATCGGCGAGGTAGCGGGTGGCGATGAAGCCGCTGAGCCCGAGCAGCGAGTCGAGGACGGGGTCATTGGGCGGGAACCCCCGGCTGGGCGCGGTGGGGAGTCCGAGGCGGCGGGCGGTCGCCGTATCGATGGCCTGGCCGGCGCGCACCGAGTCGGCGGCGCCGGGTGGTCGTCCGGTCCGCACGGTATCGCGGGTGGCGGCGGGACGTCGGGGTGGTACGGGGCGCTGGGCGGCGAGCGGCCCCGCGGCCACGCTGAGCGCCAGCAGCACCAGCGCGGCCGCTCCGGTGCCGGCCCGTGCCCGTCGCGCGCGCCGCCGCGCCGCGACCCATGCCGCGAGGATGCCGATCTCATACAGCAACACGAGCGGCAGCATCATCATCATCATCGAGACGACATCGGGCGGCGTCAGCAGCGCGGCGAGGAATGCCGAGACCACGAGCGCATAGCGGCGATAGCGCACCAGCATCTGCGGCGTGACGAGACCCAGGGAAGCGAGAATCGCCACGACCAGCGGCAGCTCCGTGACGACGCCGAACGCGAGAATCAGCGGCACCGCGAACCCGAAATACTTGTCGATGGTGATGATCGCGGCCAGATCCCCGCGCTGAAAGCCGAACAGGACGTTGAGGGCCGCCGGCAGCACAAAGCGATACGCGACGAGCGCTCCCAGCGCGAACAGCACCACCCCCACCGACAGCGCCGGCACGATCAGGCGCCTTTCGTGCGCGTACAACGCCGGCGCCAGGAAGACCCAGGCCTGGTAGATCACGACGGGTGACGCCAACAGCGCGCCGACCGCGAACGCCAGCTTGAGGGTCAACAGGAACGGTTCGGTCGGGCTGGTGAACATCAGCCGGCCGTCGGGCAGGTGTGGCGCGATGGGACGCTTGAGCAGCTCCAGCACGTCGAAGTGCTGGACGAGGAACCACCCGATCGCCGTCCCGACGATGATGGCGAGGAGGCTGTACAGAATCCGCCAGCGCAGCTCCTCGAGGTGATCGAGGAACGGCATCTCCGCCTGCGGATTACGCTCGGCCACGCGCGGCCTCCGGCGGGTTACTGCCCGAGTCGCTGCAGTCTGTCGCGCGCGAGATTCGCCTCGTCGGTGCGGGGATACCCCACGACGACGCGCGAGAAGTACTCCCGGGCCGCTGCCACCTCGCCCCGCTGCTCCGCGAGCAGCCCGAGCTTGTACAGCGCCGCCGGTGCACGCGGGGACCGCGGATACTGTCGCACCACGGCTTCATACACCGCGGCTGCCGAATCGGCCTGCTCGGGCGCGAAGGTCTCCCCGATGTAGAACAGCGCATCCGGCGCGCGCTCATGCTGCGGAGCCGCCTCCAGGAATTGCCGGAAGCCCGCGCGCGCGGTGGCGAGGCTGCCGCGCCGGTATTGCTGGAGCGAGAGCTCGTACATCTGGCCGGGTCCGGCGGCGGCCGGGGCACCCGTGTCCACCGGGGCGGAAGGCGTCACATCGAGCCGCCGGCGCAGCTCCGAGAGGCGCTGCTGGCTCTGGCCGGTCAACTCCTGCAGGGCGCTGATTTCCTGACGAACCCCCTGCAACTCGGTGCGAACGTCGCCACGCAGCTGCGTGAGAAGCAGCTGCTGCGCGGCGAGTGTCGCCGCGAGACCGTCGAGCGACGCCAGCAGGGCGTCGCGATCAGCCGCGCGGGCGGAGTCGAGCCGCTGCACCTCCGCCCGCGCTTCCTGGACCTGGAACTCCACCCTCCGCACGTCGCCCTTGAGGGCGCAGCCGGCGAGGAGCCCCAGACCCAGGATCGGCGCACCGCGCCGCAAAGGCGGGAGGCCCCTACGGCTGAACGAGCATGTCGCCGCCGGCGACGATCTCGAACTCCGCGCGGCGGTTCTGCGACCATGCGGTCTCGTCCGAGCCCATCGCGATGGGACGCTCCTCGCCGTAGGACACGATGTCAATGCGGCTGGCATCGACGCCGTGGTCAACGAGGTAGCGCTTCGCGGAGGCCGCGCGGCGGTTGCCCAGCGCGAGGTTGTACTCGTCGGAGCCCCGCTCGTCGCAATGCCCGCTGATGCGAACGCGGACCGCGGGGTTGGCCTGCAGCAACGGAATCTTGCTGTCGAGGATGGCGGCGTCTTCCGCGCGGATGTTGGAGCGATCGAAGTCGAAGTGGATCATCGTCGCCAGCATCCCCTTCACCGCCTCGGTCGCGCGGGCAAGGGCCGCCAGTGAATCCGCTTCGCGCTGGCGCCGCATGCGCTCCGCCTCTTCCATGGCCCGGCGGATCGAGTCGGCCCGCGCCATCGAATCCTGGCGCGCCCGCTCCATCGCGATCGAATCGGCGTTCGGCTGTGGCGGCGGGGGAGGTGGTGGATTGCCTCCACAGGCGCCAGCGACGGCGGCCGCGGCGATCACGGTCAGCGTGAGCATCTGCAGTGGCTTCATCTCAACGATCTCCCGATAGTAAAGTGAAAATCGCATGCTCCGGTAACTGCGGGGACCACGCCGGCAGGCGTGCCCCGCCCTGTGGCAACAACGGACGAATCCGGCCGGTCTCGATGTCGATGATCCACAACTGCCGGTAGCCGGCCCGGTCCGACACGAAGGCGAGATGTCGACTGTCCGGGGCCCACGTGGGATCCTGGTTGCGACCGACGGAGGTCAACTGGCGCACGGCCCCCGTCCGGACCTCGAGCACGAATACCTGCAACGTCCCCGCGATGTCCCGGTGGAACGCCACGGTGCGCCCGTCGGGCGACCACTCGGGCGCGTTCGACGACCCGGTGACGCCGTAGTCGAACGGCGCGAACAACTGCTGATCCGTCCCATCCGCCGCCATCACGTATACCTGCGCCACCCCCGAGCGTGTGGACACGAACGCGATCCGTTGGCCGTCCGGGCTGTACGTGGGAGACAAGTTGTCCGAAAACCGACCCACGGTCAAGCGTCGCAGGCAGCAGTCATCTCGCACGTCGATCGTGTAGATGTCGGTGCCCTCTTCTGTTGCGCGGCTGAACGCCAGGGTGTGGCCGTCGGGCGAAAAGGCCGGAGTGAAGTCGAGCGCCCGGCCGGTGACCGCGATCGGCCGTCGTCGCCCCGAGGCCATGTCGTGCAGAAACAGCTGCCCCTTGCCGTCCCAGAATTCCATGTAGGCGAATTGCCGCCCGTCGGGCGCCCACGCCGGCGACATCGCCTGGCGATCACTGGACGACACCAGCCGGACATCGGCGCCATCCTGATCCACGAGGTACACCTTGCTGCCCTGCACGAACAGCACGCGGGTCGCCGCCGTCCCCGGAACGCCGCTGGTGGTCTGCAGCACCTGATCCGCCAGGCGGTGGAGGGACTGCCGAAAGTCCGGGTGCCCGGGGTCTGGAACCGCGGCCGAGAGCGTGCGCCGCACCGCCCCCGCGGTCACGTCGTGGACCGTCACCTCCACGGTGTCACCCCGCCGCACCACACCCATCGCGAAGTCCGCTCCGAGCGCCTGGTAGAGCGGATAGTTGAGCCGGGTCTGCGGCTCGCGCAGGGTGTCGCTCGCCGGCAGGGTGATCATCTCGAAGCGATCGCTGAAGTCGAGGTCGCGGGCGAGAATAGTGCGGACGGAATCGAGCGCGGTGGGCACCGGCAGGGCGACGAAGCCTGGGCGCACACCGGGGCGATACACGATACCGATCCGGACGCCGCGGTCGATCGCCGAGGTGTCCTGCGCCACCACCGCCGTGAGCGGTGCGCCGAGCGACAGCGCGGTGACCACACCCGCGGCGAGCAGCCGGGCGGTCGGGCGTGTCAGGTTCTTGCGCGGGCCGTTCATCGCTGGCCCGAGAAGTAGAAGCGCACGAACAACACGTCGGACCCCCATCCCTCGGGCAGCGGGCCGAACGCCTTGAAGCGACCTGCCTCCTCCACCGCACCCTGCGCCTCGAGATCGAACGCGAAGCTCCCCGAGCGCCGCACGAAGCGCAGGTCGGTGACCGAGCCGTCGCGATGCACGAAGAAGGCGACTTCCGCTTCGAGCGGCGTGGCCTGTTG
>QKHC01000114.1 GCA_003251175.1 Gemmatimonadota bacterium | reverse complement strand
GCTATTCGCTGGCGATCACCGGCTTGATGCAGGTCGATGGGCGCGTCGCGGCAACGGGGGTCGCCACCCCCGACGAGGCGGTCCCCTGCGGCGATTACATCGCCGAGCTGGCGAAGCGCGGGGTGGAGATCCGGGAGATGTAAGGGGGCCTGGAGGCGCCGCTCGTCAGAAGCTCCACGTCGTGCCGAAGAGAAACTGCGACCCCTCGGTACCGAACCCCATGCCGCCCGTGAGGAGCGTGTTCCGCCCGAGGCGCAGCGCCAGCTCTCCCCCGGCTCCGTGGTGCAGACCCTGCGTCGTGAGCCGCACCGTCTCGCCGGGTCCGAAGACCCGCGCGACATCATAGAAGGCGACCAGCTTGAGCTCGAGAATGCTGGGTGCCCAGAGCAGCGCGTACCGCGCCTCGATTCCGCCGAGGAGCTTGCCGGGTCCGGCAAAGCGTGCGTCGTAGTAGCCGCGGAGCGAATAGTAGCCACCGACGGCCACGAACGGTCCCTGACTCGATTCCATCTCGGTCATCGGGGCCAGCGGTGGATCCCCCGGCATGGACTCAATGCCCACGTGGCCGGCGATGGTGAGCGGCTCGATCGGCTGCACGAATGCGCGAGCGTGTGCGGTGAGTCGCGAGTACTCCTCGCCGCCGCCGTACAGCGCCTCGAGAAACACGCCACGGTGCGGATCGAGCTCGTTGTCGCGGGTGTCGAACACCACGCCGATCCTGCCCACGAAGTCGAGATAGCCGACCTGTGCGTCCGTCAGATTGGAGTCCGCCAGCTCCCGGCGGAAGACGTTGTCACCCGGCAGGGTCCGATAGTCAGTGTGCTCGAACACCGTTCCCGCAAGCACGCGCAAATGTCCAACGACCCGGCGCTGCACCGTGGCTCGAATCTGCTGGGTCTTGCGGCTGACCGCGTAGTAGTAGGGATTCGCGCCAGAGACACTGTCAGCTGCATAGGGCGTTTCGTTCCCCAAGCCGAAATATCCGAGGCGGTTGAAGCGAACGGCGAACGCCGCCCCAGTGACCCGCCAGCCGTCCCACCAGGCCGGCACGTCCGCGAGCAGCAGCACGCGATAGCTTCCGACGGTGCTCGCGGCTGCCGTGAGGCTGAACGAAGCATTGTAACGCTCTGGTTGATCGATGTATCCGATGGGACTGTACTTCGCGTAGTAGCCGCCGAACCAGAACTTGTCGATCGCGGTGTAGTACACGTACGGGAACAGCGTGTCCTTCCAATAGCGCTGCCCCTGGGCGGGCGACGCGATCACCAGCAGAATCGCCGCCGCGATGGTGTTGCGGAGTGGTTTCATCGTCACGAGTACAGCGCCGCGGAGTCGACGTAGCGCGCGCCACCGGCGTCGCACACGGCGAATCGACTCGGGGTGAACGAGGCGGCGCCGAATTCCCCTTTCTTGTTGACCGCATAGAACGAGAGCCCGAACCGCGGGTGCCCATCGTCGCGTAGCAGCCGCGCCTCGGTCATCGCGATCGCGCGGCGCAGGGTCTCGAGGCACGCATCGGTGGGCGTCATGCCGCGTCGCATGTGTTCCACGGTGAGAAACGCCCCGCACACCTTGATGGCAGCCTCGCCCCGTCCCGTGGAGCCCGCCGCGCCCACGTCGTTGTCGCAGTACTGCCCAGCGCCGGTGATGGGGCTGTCGCCGACGCGCCCGGGGATCTTCCACGCGAGTCCGGACGTCGTCGTCACCGAGGCCACTTCACCCGCGGGGGTCACCGCGCTGCAGTGGATCGTCCCGGTGGGCCGCGCCATGAGGCGCGCGTCGTCCGGGACGTCGAGCCAGTCGTCATCGGGGTTGAGGTTGGCGCGCCAGCGCAACCATCGCTCCCGCGACTCGGGGGTGAGCAGCTCCTCCTCGCGCAGGCCGAAGGACAGCGCGAATCGCTTCGCCCCCTCCCCGACGAGCAGGATGTGGTCAGTGTACTTGAGGACGAGCTTGGCGACCTCGGATGGGGTCTTGATTCCCTCGAGCGCGCCGACTGCGCCGGCGCGGCGGGTGGGGCCGTGCATGCACGAGGCGTCGAGCTGGACGATCCCATCGGCGTTGGGCAGCCCACCGTAGCCGACCGACTGATCGTTGGGGTCGAGCTCCTGGATCTTCACCGCTTCCACGATGGCGTCGAGCGGATCGGCGCCTCCGGTCAGCAGCTCGAAGGCGCGCTGCACCGGAGCGAGCGAATTGGCGCTCGAAATCGCAACCGGCCGAGCGGCCCAGCGGCTCGGCGACAGCGGTCGGGCTTCCCGCAGCGCGTGCGGAATGCCAAGGGTCCTGCCCGCAGCCACGCTCCCGGCCGCAGCCGTCAGGAAGGTCCGACGAGAGAACGGGTGTGACACCAGGGGACCGCACCGGTGGAGGATGGCTATGGTTTTAGCCCGGCTCCCGCCGGGTGTCAACTTGATGCGCCGCCGAGCGGTTCCTACAATCGGAGCATGTCGTTCGATCCCCTCGATCCGCCGGGGCCCCTCGCCATCGTCCGAGGATTCTTTCTCGGCGCGATGGCGGTAGTTGCGATCGGGATTGTGGTGGCTGCTGGCGCCTCCGGCACCATTCCCTGGCGGGGGCTCGGTCTGCTGGGCGGGTTGTGGACCCTGTGGGTGTTCAGCGCCCAGGTCTACGAGGTGGCGATCGAACCGCTCGGTCGATTCCTGCACCGCCAGCTTTTCACGGGGTCGGTGATCACGCTGGATGACGAGATCGCCGACCTGGAAGCGCGACTCGCACGGCCCGGGTTGCCGCGGCGGCGCGAGATCCTCGCGAGCATCCGGCTGGCCGAGATCTACCGGGAGCGGCTCTACGACAAGCCGCGCGCGGATGCCCTGCTGGACCGGCTGCTGGTGAAGTACCCCGATTCCAGCGAGCTGCGCATCGCTCGGCGCCTGCCGCCGTAGGCCGACCGCCGGCGCCCTTGCGCTCCCTGCCGGAATGCATATTTTTGCCGTCTAATGCATATAAATACACGTGTGCCGGTGGGCGTTTTCGGCGCATCTGGGTACGTCGGCCGCGAGCTGCTGCGGTTGCTGGCGGGGCACCCCCATGCCACCGTTGCGTTCGCCACTGCGGAATCGGCCGCCGGTGGCGACCTCGAAGGAGTGCCGCTGGTCCGCGCCGCAGACGCCCCGCTGCATCGGGCGGAGGCCGTCCTGTCGTGCCTTCCGCACGGCGTATCGGCGCCCTATGTCAGGGCTGCGCGGGAGGCGGGGCGACGCGTCGTCGATCTGTCGGCTGATCTGCGCCTGTCCGACGAGGCCGTCTACGGTCTCACCGAGTTCGCCCGGCCCCAGCTGGCCGACGCGGCACTGGTCGCCAATCCGGGCTGCTATCCCACCGCGGCGCTGCTCGCGCTGCTGCCGCTGGCGCATCAGGGCCTCCTCGATGCATCCCGGGAAATCATCGTGGACGCGGCGTCGGGTGTGACGGGAGCGGGTCGCAGCCCGACCCGCGAGCTGCTGTTCGGCGAGGTCGCCGAGGACTACCGAGCATACGCGGCGGGCAACAGCCACCGCCACCTTCCCGAGCTTCAGGGCATGCTGGCGCGCGTCGGCGGGTTTGCGGGGGACGTAGTCTTCACTCCGCACCTCCTGCCGGTCCGCCGCGGAATCCTCGAGACGATCCACGTCCCGCTCACCCGCGTCGTTGATCAGTCCACGGCAGAGGGCATTTTCGCCGCCGCGTATGCGGATGAGCCCTTCGTGCGCATCCTGCCCCAGCGCCTACCAGCTCTCCGTGACGTCGTCTACCGCAACATCGTGGCGCTGGGGGTGGCGGCCGTGGCGCGAGTGCGTCGGCCGCGGCTGACCGTCGTGGCGGCAATCGACAACCTGGTAAAGGGTGCCGCCGGTCAGGCTGTTCAGAACATGAACCTGATGATGGCGTTCCCCGAAACTGCGGGGCTGCCGTGCTGAGCCGGACCGGAGCCGTGCGGTGAACGGCATACGTGTCGTCAAGCTCGGCGGCCATGAGCTCGAGCACGCCGGGTGGCTCGCCCGGTGCGCCCGGCTGATCGCGCAGTCGACGCACCCCGTGGTCGTCGTACACGGTGGTGGGCGGGCCATCACCGAGCTGTCCGCCAGGCTGGGACTGCCCACCGACAAGCGGGATGGCCTGCGCGTGACGTCGCCGGGTATCGCGGCGGCGGTGGAGATGGCGCTCGCTGGACCGGTCAACCGCCAGGTGGTGGCGGCGCTGCGTCTGGCGGGCATGGACGCGCTCGGGCTGTGCGGCGTGGACGGCGGACTTCTCACGGCGGTGCCCCTCGAGCCCGGCCTCGGACACGTGGGTCGCATCACCGAGGTCCGCGCCGCGTTGCTGCACAGTCTCATGCTCGCCGGGCTCACACCGGTCATCGCCCCGATGGCACCGACAGCTGGCGCCGACGCCGGACCACCGTTGAATGTGAATGCCGATCACGCTGCGGCGGCGATTGCAGGCGCCCTCGGCGCGGCGGAGCTCCTGCTCGTGTCGGATGTGGCAGGCGTCATCGTGAACGGTGATGTTCGCGCGGCACTGCAGCTGTCCGAAGTGCCGCACCTCGTCGCGGGGGGCAGTGTGCACAGCGGCATGGTCGCCAAGCTCGATGCCGCCGCCGCTGCCCTCGCGGGTGGCACCGTGGCTGTCCGCATCGGCGACCTCGAGTTGCTGACCACCCCGACCGCCGGGACGCGCGTCCTGGCCA
The DNA here is from genome assembly GCA_003251175.1 of Gemmatimonadota bacterium. Classification (GTDB taxonomy): domain Bacteria; phylum Gemmatimonadota; class Gemmatimonadetes; order Gemmatimonadales; family GWC2-71-9; genus SZUA-544. Next base: position 80,765 of record QKHC01000114.1, on the reverse strand, counting down.
CGGCCGCGCGCGCCGCCTGATTCATGACCACCATCGCAGCCTCCGCCCTGCTGGGGGTGTATCCGCGCGTCGGCCCCACGTTCGTCGCCGGTGAGGGGTGCGAGTTGGTGGCCGCCGATGGCACCCGCTACCTCGATCTCACCGCCGGCATCGCGGTCAACGCCCTCGGGTATGGACATCCCGTGATCCGCGCCGCCGTGGATGCGGCCCTGGCGACAGGGCTGGTCCACCTTTCCAACCTCTATCACTCGGATCCCGCCGAGCGCCTCGCCGAGCTGCTCGCTCGCCACTCGTTCGCCAGCGCCGTCTTCTTCTGCAATTCCGGAGCGGAGGCAAACGAGGGGGCGTTCAAGTTCGCGCGGCGCTGGACCGGCAAGACCGACATCGTCGCGTTCAGCGGCGGATTCCACGGCCGCCTCTTTGCTTCCCTCGCGGCGACCGACCGCCCCGACTACCGCCGGCCGTTCGAGCCGTTGCTGGGCGGCGTGCAGATCGTGCCGCTGGGTGATCGCGCCGCCACAGAGCGGGCGGTGCGCACCGACGGCACCGCGGCGGTGATCATTGAGCCCGTGCAGGGTGAAGGCGGCGTCCGCCCCGTGTCGCCGGAGTGGCTCGGGTATCTGCGTCGCTTGTGCGACGACCGCGGGGTGGCACTGATCTTCGACGAGGTGCAGTGCGGGCTGGGGCGCACCGGTGTGCTGTTTGCCTACGAGCACAGCGGCGTCGTTCCGGATCTGCTCACCCTCGCCAAGCCGCTCGCCGGGGGATTCCCGATGGGCGCCGTGCTGCTCGGGCCTGATGTCGCGGAGGCGATCGAGCCCGGCGATCATGCCACGACGTTCGGTGGTGGCCCGCTCGTAGCTTCGGTTGCGCGGGCGGTCGTCACCACGATCGCCGACCCCGGGTTCCTCGAGGCGGTACGCACCACCGGAACCTGGTTGGGGACGCGGTTGCGGGCGCTGGCGGCGCGCCGCCGTCGGATCAGGGAGGTGCGGGGAGTGGGCCTGATGTGGGGGATGGAGCTGCACGAGCCGGCGGCACCGGTCATCGCGGCGGCCCGCGCGGGCGGCGTCCTGGTGCTGTCCGCCGGCGCCAACGTGATACGGCTCGTACCACCATTGATCGTCGATACGGCCGCCCTCGACCGCGGTGTCGGGGTGCTGGAGGAGGTCCTGGCGTGAGCGTGCTGCCGCTGGCACCACCGCCGGGGCCCGCGGCCCCATCACCCTCGCCGATCCTGCGGGAGGCGCGACTGTCGGATGCTCCGTCCATCGAGGCCCTGCAGGCACCGTGGGTCGAGGCGGGAGAGCTGTTGCCCCGCAGCCGCTACGACCTCTGCCGGCACATCCGTGAGTACCACGTGGCGGTCGCCCCCGATGGGGGTCTCATCGGCTGTGTGGCGCTGAAGCTCTACTCGCTCGACCTCGCCGAGCTGGCGGCGCTGGCGGTGCAGACCGAATGGCAGGGCAGGGGGGTAGGGCGTCGGCTCTGCGAGGCCGCCATCGCGGAGGCGCGAAGCCTCGCCGTTGCCGAGGTTTTTGCCCTGACGCGACAGCCGCTGTTCTTCGCCCGGCTGGGGTTCTTCCCGGCCGAACGCAGCCACTTCCCGCTCAAGGTGTGGGCCGACTGCGCGCGCTGTCCGCGGCAGGATGCCTGCGACGAGGTGGCGGTGGTGCTGCCGCTGCCGGCCTGATCCCGGATCTCGGCGGGCTGCCGGCGGTCGACGCACTGCCACCCGCTCCCCAACCCCGATAGATTGCCGTCGCCGACTCATGCGACGGGACGGCGGCTGGTCGGCGCCCAGGGTGCCGACCGGGGCCGGCACGGGCGCGGTGTCGAGTTGGCAACGACCGATGACAATGTCGGCGGGCGCGCGCGATCGCGCCCGCGGAGCGATGCGTATGACGGCCCTGCAGTCCCCTCCCGCGGTTACCCCCGCGTTCGGCAAGTTCTTTCTTCCCGGCCCGACCGACGTTCATCCCGAAGTGTTGGCGGCGATGCAACGGCCGATGATCGGTCATCGCTCCCGCGCGATGGAGGAGCTGCTGGAGCGCATCGCGGCTCCGCTCGGCGCGCTATTCCGCACGCGGGGGGTGGTGCTGGTCGGCACGACCTCGGCCACGGGCTTCATGGAAATGGCGGTCCGCAACGGCGTGCGGGAGCGGGCCCTGTCCATCGTGAACGGATCCTTCAGCGACCGCTTTGCCAAGCTGGTGACGGCCTGCGGCAAGCACAGCGTACGGCTGGAGGTCCCGTTGGGGACGGCGGTGGAGCCGGACATGCTGCGCGATGCCTTGCGGCGCAACCGCGTGGACGCGGTCACCGTGGTTCATTCCGAAACCTCGACTGGGGTCCTCCAGGACGTCGCGGGCTTTGCCGAGGTGGTGCAGGAGTTCGACGACGTGCTGCTGCTGGTGGATGCGGTCACCTCTCTCGCCGGATCGCCGGTGGAGCCCGATGCGTGGGGCCTCGATTTCACCCTCACTGGTTCCCAGAAGGCGCTGGCGCTGCCGCCCGGTCTGGCGCTGGCCGTCGCCTCCGACCGGATGCGCGAGCGGGCCGACTCGCTGCCCGCGCGGGGCCTGTACTTCGATCTGGTGAGTTTCGAAGCGGCGATGCGGCGGTTCCAGCCGACCAACACGCCAGCGATTTCACTGCTGTTCGCGCTCGAGACGCAACTCGCCCGGATCGAGCGGGAGGGCGGCATCGAAGCGCGCTGGGCCCGGCACGATGCGATGCGGCGTCGCGTCGAAACGTGGGCGTCGGACCGCGGCGTCGCCTACCTGCCTCCACCGGGGCGGCGCAGCTGGACGGTGTCGTGTCTCCGCCTGCCCGAAGGGAAGGTCGCCAAGGATGTCACGGCCGCGCTCAAGCGTGCCGGCTGGACGATCGGATCGGGATATGGGCCCCTCAAGGATTCCACCATTCGCATCGGGCACATGGGGGACCACACGTTGGCGGCGCTCGACGAGCTGCTCGCGCTGGTTGAGGGTGAGCTGAGATGACCCGGCGCGTCGTTATCGCGGACCGGGTGGCCGCCACGGGCGTGGCGGTGCTCGCCGAGAGTTCGGGCATCGAGACCGTCAACGTCGCCGGGAAGGGAAAGGAAGCGCTCGAGCTCGCGCTCGCGTCGGCCCAGGCCCTGATCGTGCGGAGCGAGACCCGCGTGACGGCCGAGCTGCTGTCCCGGGCGCCTCATCTGCGGCTGGTGGCCCGCGCGGGGACCGGAGTGGACACGATCGACGTCGCGGCGGCCACGCGCCGCGGAGTCGCGGTGATGAACACGCCGGGGGCCAACACGGTGAGCGCCGCCGAGCACACGCTGGGGCTGCTGCTGGCGCTGCTGCGGCACATTCCATGGGCGGCGGAGGCGATGCGACGGGGGGAGTGGGATCGGAAGCGGTTCGAAGGACGCGAGCTGCGTGGTAAGACGATCGGTATCGTGGGGCTGGGGCGCATCGGTGGCCACGTGGCGCAGCTGGCCAGGGCATTCGGCATGAACGTGGTCGCGCACGACCCGTTCCTGCCGGCCGAGCGTGCGACGGAGTTGCAGGTGAAGGTGCTGCCGTTGGAGCAGCTGCTGGGTGTGTCCGATGTGATCAGTCTGCACGTGGCGCTGACCGAAGCGACCCGTCATCTGATCAACGCTGAACGCCTGGTGCTGGTGAAACCCACGGCGGTACTCGTGAACACGGCGCGCGGAGAGCTGGTGGATGAGGCCGCGCTGGCGGCGGCGATCCGCGATCAGCGCATCGCGGGTGCCGCAATCGACGTCTTCGCTGTGGAGCCGCTCCCCGCCGACTCGCCCCTCCGACAGCTCGACCGGGTGATCCTCACGCCCCACCTGGCCGCGTCGACGGCGGAAGCGCAGGAGCGCGTGGCGCAGGAGATCTGCGTCGCGGTCAGGGATGCGCTGCTCGAAGGTGACTACTCGTCCGCGATCAACGTGCCGGGCGTGTCGGGGGACCTGCTGCGGCGGCTGGCCCCGCTGATGGAGCTGGCCCGGAGCCTGGGCCGCCTGGGGATGGAGCTATCGAGTGGTCCGGTGCAGCGAGTGGAAGTCGCCTACGGTGGGAAGGACGAGCCTGCCCTGCGTCCCCTCACGGTAGCGGCGGTGGAGGGTCTGCTCTCGAGCGCCAACGGCGCGACGCCCGTGAGCATGGTCAACGCGTTGCTCATCGCGGAGGAGCGCGGCATTGAGGTGGCGCGCAAGGTCGGCGCGCCGGAAGCGGGTTTCGAAGCAACCGTGGGTGTGCGGGTCGAGACACCACAGGGGCGCACGCAGGTGATGGGGGCCCTCACCGGGGGCCGCACGGGGCGGGTGATTCGCATCGACGAGTTCGAGGTGGACGTGGCGCCCGAGGGCTGGATGCTGGTGATCCGCAATCGCGACGTGCCCGGAGTCATCGGCCGAGTCGGTACGGTGCTGGGGCAGGCGGGGATCAACATCAGCAGCTACCACCAGTCCCGCCATCCCGCCGCCGCCGGCGATGCGTTGGCGGCGATCACGGTCGACCAGCCCGTCACGGACGACGTGCTGCGGGCGCTGGCGGGCCAGACGGACGTCGTCCGTGTCCGGCTCGCCGACCTGCGCAGTCCGGAGCCGGATGCGGCTCAGAACGAGCCGGCGCCGAACTCGAGCACGTAGGTTAGGCGATTGACGTCGAAAAAGCCCCGGTTCTTGATTCCCGCGCGCAGTCCCCAGTACGGTGTGGCGAACGACAGGAACTTGAGCGGCGAGTGCTCGACGTTGACGCGGAACTTGAGTCCCGTCTCGAACACGAAATCCCATTTCCCAGTCTCAGTCCCGATCGAATCCGCTTCGACATCGTGTTCGCCGCCGGCCGCCAGATAGGTGTCCAGCCAACGCGACGCCGAAGGCGTGTACATCGCCATCCAGCCGAAGTCCCGCCACCCTTTGTCGCTGAGGTACATGCGCTGCACGATGTAACCGCCGGCGATCGGTTCCTCGAGATGCCGGACGACGAAGAACGGGAACACCCATGACAGGCCGACTGTGGTGCCGTCGAGACGGGCAGCGATCGACAATGACTTGAGCGCGGCGCCGTCGTTCACCCATTTGGCCCACTGCCGGGTGTCATGGAGCCCGCCCACCTCGGGCCACCCGGGCACCGCGTGGTTTGCGATCATGTGGGCCAGGCCGTGGTCGTTCCCGGCGATCGCCGCCGACGGGTACGGCCGCAATTGGTAGACGGCGTGGGGTTGGTCGCCGATCGTCTCGGCCAGGCCCGCGCGCAACGGGCTGTCATCCGGCAGCGGCGGAAACACCCGGTGCTCGGGACGCCGCACTTTCGTCATCCACGGCTGATACCCGCCGGAGCCGAGCAGCCCCGTGCGCAGGTTGTCGCGCACCCCCCAGGCGTCGTTGACCCTCACGTTCACGTCATACCCCGGCGTGAAGTAGCCGTCGCCATTCTTGTCGGTACCGATCCCGTGTTTGCCTTCCTCGACCAGCAGGTGCATCGGAAACTCGATCGCTTCATCCTCCCGGGTCTCGATCACGTTCCAGAACCAGACCAGGCCGTGGGCCTTGGCCGACACCCGGGTGACGATCAGCACCTGGTTCGTTCGCGCACACCGCGTGCCGGGGAATTGCTCGAGTTTCGACCACGTGCTCGGTACCACGATGATGCGGAACTCGGTGGTCTCCGTATCGTGTTGATGCGCACCGAGGCCGGTTTCCTGCGAGAGGTAGGCAACGTAGATCAGGCTGATGGCGCCGACGCTCGCGAGGTGAACGACCCCACGGCCCGGGTCGGTGCTGTCTCGCCTGAAGGCGGCTCGGGTGGCCTCGGGCTTGGACAGCACGCGGTTGACCTGGTAATAGACGACCGGACCGTCGGCCGGAGACTCCCCCGGGATCACTTCCGGAATTCGGATGTCGGCGCCGCGGCGCCCCCGCAGCAGCGGCTCGTCGGGAGAGAACCAGTAGATGGGAGCCGCGTAGGACGCCAGCTGTGCCAGCGACATGGTCGTGTCGGTACCCCACCAGATGACACCCGGAACGTGGCTGAAGTCGCACGGGGCATCGGTTAGCTGCTGGCCGACGAGGGGGCTGGCGAGCACCAGGAGCGCGATCGGGAAGCTTCGAGAGAGGTTGGACGGTGAAGCAAGCATCAGCATTCCTCCGCGCTGCGTGACCGAACGCATGATCGACGATCGTGCGGTCACCGCGTACGTGGGGTTGCGTCCGTTCCGGCGGTGTCGGACAAGCGGAAGGACTTCACGGCCGCCGTGAGCTGATCGGCCGCGGTGGCCAGTTGGTTGGCCGACGAGGCGATTTCCTCCGTGGAGGCGCTCTGCTCCTGGCTCGAGGCGGCGATCTCTTCGGTCGAGGCGAGCAGGGAGTCCGTGCCCTGCGCGAGGGCCTGAAGTCGTTGCACGATCTCGTCCACCAGGGCCCGGACCTCCCCGGCCGACATCGCGATTTCCCGGCTCCACGCGTCGTTCGCCTGCGCTTCACTGGTGACGGCACCTAATCCGCGCGCCGCGCCCTCGGCCACGGCGCGGGCCGCTGCTCCGCCCTCCGCGAGTCGCTCCAGCCGGTCTCGATTGGCGCGGACCCGGGCGAGCACCCCGCCCATAGTTTCGGCTGTCTCCGTGGCGGCGACCGCGGCCACCGATGCCAGCTTGCGCACTTCGTCGGCGACTACCGCAAAGCCGCGACCCTGCTGGCCGGCCCGCGCCGCCTCGATCGCGGCATTCAACGCCAGCATGTTTGTCTGCATCGCGATGGACTTCGTTTGCGTCACGAACTTCTGGATCTGCTCCGACGCCCGCGCCAGCGCGTCCGCCTCCTGAAAGCCTCGCTCCACCTCGTCCGCCAGCCGGGCCAGTGCCTGCGCGCTCTGGTCGAGATGTGTCCGATGCTCCTGGGCGGTGGCCGCCAGCGCGGTGTTGCGACGCACGGAGTCCTCCGCCCCGCTGGCGAGGACTGACGCGATCTCCAGCACCTTCGTGGCATCCTCCGCCGCCGCCCGCACGAGCTGCGCCTGGTCACCCGAGCGCTGCGACAGATCCTGGCACGTCGACGCCATCTCTTCGGTGGACGCGGTCATCTGCTGGGTAGAGGCGGAAATCTCGGCAGCCATGGCGGCCGCTTCCTCGGCTGTGGTGCGGATGGTACCCACCAGGCGCCGCAGGGCGGCGAGCATGCCCCGCAGGGCCCCGCTCAGCTCCGCGACCTCCGCCGTCTCCCCCTCTTCAGCGGCCACCGTCACGGTGAGGTCCCCGTCTGCGACCCGGGCCGCCACTGCTCCGGCTCGATGCACGGGGCGCGTGACGCGCCGGTCGACCCAGCGCAGGAGCTGCCACAGGAGGGCGCCCGCGGCCGCGAGCAGCACGACCAGACCACCGTAGATGGCGCGCAGCGTCGTGGCCGCGTCGGCAAACACAGCCCTCCCGGGTTGGCGGAACACGACCCACCAATCGCGGTCGGGTACGGGGACCGAGGCAATCAATTCGGTCCCGCGGGACGTTACAATCGATTTCACAGTCGGCTCAGCCGCACGCGGCACGACGTCCGCGTCCGCCAGGGGCTGCAGCGACACGGCGGCCTCGGACGCGATCACGAGGCGACCGGGGCCGTCGACCACGGTGAGCGATGCGCCGTCGCCGGCCACTGCACGAGTGAGCAACGCCGCGAGGTCGGCGAGTGGTGAGACTGTCCCGATGACCCCGACGGTCTGGCCGCGAGCACCGCGAACTCCGGTGGCAACGTTCAGCGCCACGCTCCCGAGCGCCGAGTCATACTGTGCCGTGACAGCAGTCTGACCGCTTGTCATCGCCTCCTGCCACCACGGTTGGTCGGCGGGAACGAACGACGTGAGCGGCGCAGTCGTTGCGACGACATGGCCATACCGCTCGGTCAGCGTGGCCTGCGCGAAGCCAGCGCGCCGCGACGCATCGCTGAGATAGCGCCCCAGCGCGGCATCGAGGGGTGGTCGTCCCTGGGCGTCGGGACGGTCGAGCCCCATCGTGACCGCACGGGCGGCGGCCGCGTCGACCGCCGCCGCGACTTCTGGCGAGGCCGCCAGGACCTCCGTGAGTCTGCGCTGTGCCTGGGTGTAGTGGCCGAGCGCGGTCGCGGCGTGGCTGGCCACCTCCAAGCCCCGCTGGGCAGCCAGGCGCCCTACGGTGGCCCGGACGCTGCGGCGCGCAATGAGGCCGGCGCCCCCCGCCAGGAGGAAGGCCAGCGTCGTGGCTGCGACGAGAAAGCGGCGTCGGAGCTGTGGCGTGCGGGTGGCCATCGCGCGGCGCTAGTCGGGGGATGCGGTTGGAACGGACACCGGTGAGCGGCAAGCTACGGGCGATTGGTCACGGGCGCAATCCTGTGTAATTTCAAACACTTATGTCGAGCATCCCCGTCTACGATCCCCAGGTTGTCGAAGCGGCGTGGCAGGCACGCTGGGCCGATCGTCACGTGAACGAGCCCGATCTCGATCATCCACGGCGGCCGTTCTACAACCTCATGATGTTTCCCTATCCGTCAGCCGAGGGGCTTCACGTCGGGAACCTGTTCGCATTCACCGGGGCCGACATCTTCGGTCGCTTTCGCCGCCTCCAGGGCTTCGAGGTCTTCGAGCCGATCGGTTTCGACGCATTCGGCATCCATTCCGAGAACTATGCCCTTGCGGTGGGCACCCATCCGGCAAAGCTCATCCCCCGGAACATCGATGCCTTCCGCAGGCAATTGCGGCGTTTCGGCGGCATGTTCGACTGGCGGCACGAGCTCTCCACAACGGACCCGGCGTACTACAAGTGGACGCAGTGGCTGTTCGTGCAGCTGTTCAAGCATGGCCTGGCATACCGCAAGCGAGCGGCGGTGAACTGGTGCCCGACGTGCAAGACGGTGCTCGCCAACGAGCAGGTGGTCAACGGTTACTGTGAGCGACATCCCGATACCAAGGTCGAGCAGCGGTTTCTCGAGCAGTGGTTCTTCGGCATCACGCGCTACGCCCAGCGTCTGCTGGACAATCTCGACTCGCTCGACTGGTCCGAGAGCACGGTCACACTGCAACGCAATTGGATCGGTCGCAGTGAAGGGGCGACGCTGGTGTTCGAGACGCCGACCGGTGATTCGATTGCCGTCTTCACCACCCGTCCCGACACCGTTTTCGGCGCCACCTACCTTGTGCTGGCACCGGAACACCCCCTCGTCGATGCCTTGACGCTGGAGGAGCGGCGCCACGAGGTCCGCGAATACAAGCGCGTGGTGCAGGGCAAGGACATCGTATCGCGCAAGGTGGGCGACCGCGCCAAGACGGGGGTGTTCACCGGAACCTACGCGCGCAATCCCGCGACCGGCGAATCGATCCCCGTGTGGATCGCCGACTACGTCCTGATGGAGTACGGGACGGGCGCCATCATGGCGGTGCCGGCGCACGACAAGCGCGACTTCGAGTTCGCCCAGGAGTTCGACCTGCCCATCCGGCAGGTCGTGCGGGTCGAGGGAGAGTCGCTCCCGATCGTCTCGACGAGCGGCACCTTGATGCAGTCGGCGCCGTTCGACGGTATGCCCTGCGACCGTGCGGCCCGCGAGATCGTCGAGTGGCTGGAGCGCAGTGGCAGCGCCCACCGCGAGGTCCAGTATCGCCTGCACGACTGGTGCATCTCCCGCCAGCGATACTGGGGCCCGCCGATTCCGATCATCCACTGTGGGGCGTGCGGTCCCGTCGCCGTCCCCGACGAGGATCTGCCCGTCGAGCTGCCCTTCGTGGAGGACTTCAAGCCCGATGATTCGGGGGTGTCGCCCCTGGCGCGCCACGCGGAGTGGTATCACGTCCCTTGCCCGCGGTGCGGTGCCGCGGCGCGGCGGGAAACCGACGTATCCGACACGTTCCTGGATTCGTCGTGGTACTTCCTGCGATATCCGTCGACGGAGTTCGCCGATCGCGCGTTCGACCCCGCCCGCACCGCGACGTGGTTGCCCGTGAGCACGTATATCGGGGGGAATGAGCACGCCGTGCTGCACCTGCTCTACTCTCGCTTCATCACGATGGTGCTGCACGAGCTGGGCCACACCAGCTTCGAGGAGCCGTTCCCCAAGCTCCGCGCACACGGGCTGATCGTGAAGGACGGCGCCAAGATGTCAAAGTCGCGCGGCAACGTGGTGGTCCCCGACGCCTACATTCAGCAGTGGGGCGCCGACACGTTCCGCATGTACCTGATGTTCCTGGGTCCGTTTCAGGAGGGCGGCGACTTCCGCGACGAGGGGATCACGGGCATCCGCCGGTTCCTCGATCGGGTCTGGGTCCTCGGACACGAGGCGGCGCGCGCCGGGTCCGCCGCGCTGCCGGCGGGGGTCGAGCGCAAGCTGCATCAGACCATTCGCAAGGTCACTGCGGACACCGACGCTCTGCGCTACAACACCGCCATCGCGGCCATGATGGAGTACGTCAACGAGCTGCGCAGCGCCGAGTGCACGCTGCCGACCGCGGTGGAGCCGCTGCTCGTGATGCTGGCACCCTTCGCGCCGCACCTGGCTGAAGAGTTGTGGTCCGCTGCGGGGCACCCGGACTCGATCTTCATCGCGGGGCGCTGGCCGAGCTACGACGAGACGCTGGCCACCGCGGAGGAAATCGAGCTGGTCGTGCAGGTCAACGGCAAGCTGCGCGCGAGACTCACGGTGCCGCGCGGGCTGACCGAGGCGGCCGCACTGGAGCGCGCCCGGGCCGAGGCGGGGGTCCGCAAGTTCATCGACGGGAAGCCGGTACGCAAAGTCGTTTACGTACCCGACCGACTGGTGAACCTGGTCGTGTGATCGCTCACAACCATCGAGCTACGAGGTCGCCGACGAGGTAACCCACACCAGCGACCCCGAGTCCGACCACGAACATGTCGATGCCAGAGCGCAGGATCCCGCGACCGGTGAAGAAGCTGCGGGCGGCGCCGACGGCGAAATGGGACACCATCGCCAGCGCAAACGCCGTCCAGATCGCCGCCTCGCTGCGGAGCACCAGGAAGGGGGCCACAGGAATGAATGCCCCGACCGCGGTCGCGAGCCCGGTGATCCAGCCCTCCCGCAGCGGCGTGCTGTGGGCCTCAGCGATCTTCAACTCCTCACGCACCTTCTCGGCCAGGGCCTGTGCCGGGTCGCGCATCACCTCCGCCGCCATCTGGCGTGCACGGTGGCGGTCGATGCCCTTGGCCTCGTAGACCAACGCCAGTTCTTCCTCCTCGACCTCGGGCATGAGGCGGATCTCCTCGCGCTCCATCGCGATCTCGTGGGCGTACACCTCCTGCTCGCTCTTCGCCGCGAGATAGCCCGACGATCCCATGGAGAGGGCGTCGGCGAGCATCCCCGCGACTCCGGAGATGAGCACGACGTGCGGTGCCACTGCGGCGCCGATCACGCCCGCCACCAGTCCGAAGTTCGCCGTCAGGCCATCGTTGAAGCCGTACACCACGTTGCGGAGAAACCCGCCTGATCCGGTGCGGTGCCAGGGCTCCCCCGGTTGTCCCGTGATCCCCGCTAGTGTCTCCGCGTGCTGCGCCGATTCGCGGGCGAGAGTGAGTGCCACTTCCTGCGCCGGGCCACCGGTGGACCGGCGATGCAGATGGAGATAGCTCCTGACCTCGCGTCCCTCTTCGCGCAGCAGGAACGGGAGCAGGAACCCGGAGCCGAGCCACCGCCCCAGCCGCGCGGTAACACGGGCCTGCAGGCTGGGCCCTGGTCCCGTCGCGGACGTGCGGTGCCCGTGCTCTTCCAGCAACCTGGCCCAGATGGCTGTATGGCGCTCCTCAACCTCCGCCAGGCGACGATAGACGTCGCGACGGTGGTCGTCGCGCTCCGCAGACGCCAGCGTGCGATACAGGAACGCGGCGTCCGCCTCGTCCTGATAGTGGTGCAGCCAGGACGCGAGGTCGGGGACGGTCATGGTGGGGGAAGATAGAACCGTCAGATGCAAGTGCAAGCTTCTCAACTATTTACGGACCGGTATGTGGCCGGGGTGTGGTGCGGCGCGAGGTTCCGAATCGTGGTAGGTCCGGAGGGTTCCGGCTGCGACGCTCGAGCCCCCTGTCGCATCATAACTTGCAGACCATGACGCTGTCTCTCGCGGTACCGGACATCCTGGTGGCGCGCGCCAAGGCCGGGGACGAGGAGGCGCTGGAGGCTCTCTTCCGGGCCTTCGAGACGCCCGTCTACAACCTGGCGCGCCGCATGCTGCGCAGCTCTGAGGACGCCGAGGATGTGCTGCAGGAGACCTTTCTCGAGGTGGTGCGCAGCATCGGCGCGTACCGTGGTGACGGCGCGCTGTGGGGGTGGGTGCGGCGGATCGCGGCGTCCAAGGCGCTGATGCGCATTCGACGCGAGCAGATCCGGACGACCGAGGAGCTGCTCGAGGAGAGTACGGGGCGATCCGGGCCGCCGGTGGGTCTCACGCTGGACCTCGAGCGAGCCTTCGAGTCGTTGAGCGAGACGTCACGCGCCGTGGTGTGGCTGCACGATGTGGAAGGGTATACGCACGAAGAGATCGCCGAGATGATGGGCAAGACGGCGAGCTTTTCGAAGTCCCAGCTCTCGCGGGCGCATGCGCGGCTGCGGCGCCTGCTGGGCTCGGAGGGAGAAGGAAGGTCGCCATGACGCACTGCACGATGGATCAGTTGATCGCCCTGCGGGACGGCGAGGGGTCGCCGTGGGGGCGCCAGCACGTCGCCGAGTGCGCGCACTGTGGCGGCGAACTCGATGCGCTGCACCAGCGAGTCGCAGGGCTGCGCGCGCTCCCCCCGCGTCACGCAAGCCGCGATCGGTGGCCCGCAGTGCGCACCCTGCTCGCGGTGGAGCGCCGTGCGGCTCGCCGGCGGCGGCTGATGCGGTGGTCGGGGCTGGCTGCCGCGGCGGTGGCGGCGGGCCTACTCCTTGGCCGGTCGTTGGGACCTGCGGTCACACCAGCCTACGCCGCGGACCTTGCGGAGGCGAAGGAGGCGTCCGCGGCGCTCGAAGAGCAATTGGCGACGTGGGAAGGGCCCGGACGGGTGATGTCGGGCCGCGAAGCCGCGATCGCCGCTGAACTGGAAGATCGGATTGCCGTCATCGATGGAGCGCTGCCCGAAGTGTCACAGGAAGCCCAGCTCCTGGAGCTCTGGCAGCAGCGCGTGGAATTGATGCGGCAACTCTATACGGTCCGCGTCACCCGCGCCGCCTACGTGGCGTTTTGAGCCGGTGTACCGGATCGGAAAGGATGTGTTTCTCATGAACCGCATGACATTGCTGGCGGCGACGACGATGTTCGCCGTCTCTACCATTGCGCCGGCGCAGGAGCCGCCGCCGAGCTCTCGGGACCGCGCCCGCGACGCCTACCGGGTGTTCACCTGGAACGACAATCGCGGTCGCATCGGCGTCATCGTCTCGACCGAGGCCGATGCGTCGACCGACCGCCTCGGTGCGCGGATCGAGGGTGTTACCCCGGGAGGGCCGGCGGAGCGGGCGGGGATGAAGGCGGGCGACATCATCACCAAGTTCAACACCACCGCCTTGGGCGGCGCCAAGGCGGAGGAGGCGGATGAGTCCGGCCCCGGCATGAAGCTGCTCGAGCTGGCGCGCGCCCTCGAGCCGGGGGACTCGGTGCGGCTGGAGTATCGCCGCGGCAACGATACCAAGACGGCTACCATCGTGGCCGCGGACATCGGGTGGAGAGGACTGGCGCGAATGCCCGGGGGCGTGTGGGCCGGGCCCCTGGTGCCGGACATCGAGGTCGCACCGAAGCTCCGCTATGCGCCCGAGGCGGACGATGCCATGCGGCGCATCGAGGTCGAGCTCGCCGGACTGGCGTCGCCCTGGGGCGGCGTCGAGCTGGTCACGCTCGATCGCGACCTGGGCGAGTACTTCGGCGTCTCGGACGGACTGCTCGTGGTCAAGGTGCGGTCGGATTCGGCCATGCCCCTCAAGTCGGGGGACGTCATCCTCGCCATCGACGGGCGGAAGCCGACCTCACCGTCGCATGCGCTGCGGATTCTGCGCTCCTATGAAGCGGGAGAGCGCGTGTCGCTCGAGATCCAGCGCAAGCAGCGGAAGGAGACGGTGACCTGGACGGTGCCTGAGCGCGAGCGGGTGCGCGTCCGCACCCCGCGGGCGGCGCCGCGAGCACCGCGTCCGGAGCGCTCCGAAGAGGGCTAACCCAACCCGGCGTCGCATGTGGACCCGGGGCCACCTCGCCGGTGGCTCCGGGTTTTTTTTGCCAGGCCACAGTCCGTTGAGTGGTCTTGGAACGGGGGATTGCCAGACCGATCGTCCCGATATATCGTGACAATGTATCGTTAACTTGGACAGCGAACGCGGAGGGGCAGGCATGCGACGACGCGACTGGGGCGGCTTCGGCTTCGGGGTGGGCCCGAGCGGGGTGTTCATGTGGGGAGGCCCGCGGAGGCGCCGCCGGCAATGGTTCGAAGCCGGCGACATGAAGTACGTGATCCTCGAGCTGGTCCGTGACAAACCGCGCCACGGGTACGAAGTCATGAAAGCGCTGGAGGAGCGGTTCCAGGGATGCTATTCACCGTCCCCCGGAACCGTGTATCCGACACTGCAGTGGCTCGAGGACGAGGGCCTGGTTTCCGCGCAGGAGGTGGGCGGCAAGAAGGTGTACACCATCACCGACGCCGGACGCGCGTTTCTCGACGAGCATCGTGACGTGGTCGAGGACATCTTCGAGCGCGTGCGCGAGGGCATCGAGCAGGCCGTCGGCGGCGCGATGGGGGAGGTCCACGATGCCGTGCGCCGCGTCGTGAAGACGGCGTACCGCACGGCGTGGCGTTCGCGGAGCGACACAGTGCGACGGCGGGTAGTCGATGCCCTGCAGCGCGCCGCCGACGAGATCGACGCCACGCGCGCGGAGACGGCGCACTGACGCGGACTACTTGCCGCGGCGTGGCTTCTCTTTGCGGCTCTTGCGCTTGAGGTCGGCGCGGTGCGCGCGCTCATAGGTCTGAATGTCCTTGAAGCGACCCTTCGCATCGCGAACAGCGTAGAGCTTCTTTCCCGAAGCGCTGCGGTGCGTCGTGCGGCGGCTCTTACCGGCCATGGATTCCTCCCGTGCAAGTGACAGCTCGGTGTGTCAATGGCAACTTGCTGCCCGGCGGTGCCGACCGCCAGGGGCTGGCGGTCAGCTCGCGAGCATCGGCACGGCCAGCAGCGCGTAGAGAATCCCCGCCCAGGTGGCGGTGCGCCACGTCAGGCGCGGCCCGTGACCGTGGGCGGGATCGGTGCGCAGCAGCGACGCCGCGATCACCACCAGCCACACCAGCCATGCCGGAAACGCCACGTTGACGAGGCGGTCGAGCCATCCCGCTCCGAGCTCGAGTTGCTCCAGCGCGACCGCGAACGCGGCTGGTGAGAGAACCAGGCCGACCGTGCCCAGCCTCCGGTCGAACAGCGGTGTGCGGCGCATCATCAGCGCCAGCGACAGCGTCCACAGGCCCAGACACAGGTTGGCGGCATGCTCCCCCACCGCCATGCCCGCGTAGCGGTTGAACGAGCCTTCGACCAGCGTGATCGCCTCCCGCGTCTCAGCGGCAACACGGGGGTCGCTCATCGCGCGCGCGAGGTACGGGATCAGGATCACCCAGCGGATGAACCCCAGTGTCTGCAACACGCCGGTCACCACGCCGAAAACGAGACCGAACAGCGCCAGCGTGCGCCCTCGGTCCCGCCAGGACTGGAACAGGAACACCGCCATGCCGATTTGCGTGAACCCGGTGAGCGCGAGCACCCAATAGACAGGTCGGACCACGGACGCGGCCCGCTGGAAGAGGTCGAGACGTTCCGCGGCGGAGCGCCGCAGCACGTCCGGAAATCCGAACACCACCGCCAGGACCGTGAACGCGGCGTACAGCACCAGCACATGCACCAGAATGGTGGTTGCCGCGCCGCGGTAGGCGGCGCCATAGTGCGCGCGGTCGTCCGGGGTGGGGCCGGTCACGGGCGCGCTCAACCGACCCCGTAGCGCTCCCGCAGGATCGCGCGGTGGTGGAGCTCATGCCCGGCGATGATCCAGGCGATGGCGCGCACACTGACGGTTTGGCCGTTGGCCGGACCGCTGCGCCGGGCGGCATGGGCCGGCAGGGCGCTGAAGAGGACCAGGGTCGCCGACCGCACGGCGGCGAACTCGTCGACCACCGAGGCAATCGAGCGGTCGGCAAACTCCCCGGCGGGAACGTAGACGGTCTCGTCGAAACCGGGCAGGGGCGTTTCGTCACCGCGCGCGAACCGCAGCGCGCGATATGCAAATACGCGCTCCGCGTCGGCGAGGTGGCCCACCACCTCTGTCACGTTCCACTTGCCGGCAGCGTAGCGATGCGACGCGCGGGCGGCCGGCAGAGCGTGCAGCGCGCGTCGCGTGTCTGCGATCTGTGTGGCCAGCTGCGCCACCACATCGCCGTCCGGCACACGCGCGATGTAGCGCGCGTAGAAGTCGGCGTACTCGCCGGGGCCCGGCCGTTCCAGAACCAGGCCGGTCATGAGGGAGCGGGCCAGGTGCACGCCGACAGATGACGGAGCTCGTCTCGCAAGCCGGTCAGGTCGAAGCGCGCCGTGCGGTCACCGCCGATCACCCGGTAGCGGACAATCGCCGTCCGGGCCGACTGCAATCGGACGAACAAGGCCACCGAGAACGGGGTGCCCTCGTCGCCCACGTACGCCACAGGCGTGCTGGCACGTTCGGTCAGCGACCAGTAGTGACGCTCCCAGCCGCGGCCGCCGTCGAATGACACCTCGACGTACGCGCGGGCCTCGCCCCCGAACGGCTCCAGCGGCTCGCCGGCGTTGAACAGCATCGTGCGGTGTGCGTCGCCAGGAATGCGGTCGCCGCAGACCACCACCAGGGTCGCGCCTCCGGTGGTCCACCCATCGGCGCGGAGAATGAGACGCTTGTCGCGCACGCTATCCCCGGACAGCTCATCCTGTGTCTCGACGAGCCGCCATTTGGACGTCTGTGCGGCGAGGGAGTTGGCGGTGAGGAGGCTGCCAGCGAGCGGGAGAAACCACAGTGACACGCGCATGCCCCAATCTAGGGGGGTGCCCGGTACTCTGACCACGCGCCCCATGCCGCGAACCCGCGTGCCTAGGTCGGCAGCGACAAGTCGCGCCGTCGGACCATCACCCACAGCCCGATGGCCAGGTCGAAGCCGACACACAGGGGCGGATACCACAACGGCACGAATGCCGTCGCTGCCCCGTGCAGGCCGACGTCCCACGCGATATGCAGCAGCCAGCCCGCGGCGAGCCACAGCGGATCGCGGCGGAGCCCGATCCACGCGACCGCGCCGTACAGCAATACCCCCGCGGTTTCGATCCCCAGCCAGCGGGCCGCGGCGCCGCCCACGGCCGCGAACACGCCGTAGATGGTGGCCGCGACGACCAGGCCGATTGCCAGGATCTGTGCTTCACGGCGCGGCCCGCGCCGACGCGCGGCGACCGCGAGGCCGCCCGCGAGCAGCGCCCCCACGGCTCCTACTGTCGCATGCATGACGGCAAGGTGTCCTGCACACGCGCAGCGCGCAAACGCGCTACTGAACGTGTACCGGTACCGCGACCCACGCGGACGGGTCCAGCAACTGGCGCACCTCGAGCACCCAGTGCCCGGATCCGGCCGTGACCACCACGCGCCGCGCGTCCAACACCGAGTCGCCGGCGGCGAGTTCGGTGCTCACACTGTAGCCGGCGCAACGCGTGAACGGATCCACGAATGACAGCGACCCGCGCAGATGCAGGCCGCAGATGGTGGACGTGACCGGGACGACGCCCGTGCCCACGTTCCGGAGCGCCGAGCGCACCTCCACAGTATCGCCGGAGGCGGGGACGGCAGGAGTGAGCGTGATTCGCTGCCGCAGCCCCGAGCTGGGCAACCCCACGGCCTGGTCGATCGTCACCGCTGCGCCGCCGTCGGGGAGCTCCCCTCCGGTGGTGCAGGCGAACGCCATCAGCACGACGACCGCGCCGCAGACCATCGGCCGTGCCCGCGGTGCGGCTGCTGCTGCGCCGTGCGGGTATCGCCCCGATCCCATGCGTCCCGCACTCGTCGCATCAGCCATGACCCGCATCACGTGCCTCGTCGCGAGAGTGAGCTGGCGTCCCGGGTCCCGTTGACCGGACGCCCTGTATGACGACCTCGTGCGCGGCGCGCAGGTCACGCCGCCAGGCCCCGGACCGGTCGTAGTCCCGCGTCATGAGTTCGCCGCGCTTCGCGACGCGCGAATGACCGCGCGGATCGCCTCCGCCCACGCTGCGGCATCGCCCGGTGGCTGAAACGACCACACTTCGGTATTGCCACGCGTCCCCGCATTGATACGTACGCGGTCCCGGTCGCGGTGCACCTCCACCCAGCGGCGGGTGGTGGGCTGGATCAGAAAGTCGACGTAGCCGTTTTCGTGGATCAGGACCGTCTCCTGCGTCACCACGATCGACGCGACCCGTTCACGCCACCGCTCATCCCGTCGGCCGACGTCCTCGCTGTGCCGGAACAGGAGGTTGTCCGCGCGCAACACGATCCCCTGCGCCGCGAGCCGGGCCTCCTGCTCGTCGTCGAGGCGCGACGTGTCGGCGGTGCAGCTCCCGAGCACGCACAGGCCGATCACTGCCATCGCGACGCCAGCTCTGACAGGCCAGCAGGACTGTTGCGGCCTGTCAGCCACGCGGGGCGTCGCCGCGGGCGTCGTCGATCACCGCTGGCTCCCGGAACCGATCGTTGACGGAGGGATCGAGGCGCTTCAGACGGCCGGTGTGCGCGTCCACCGGGCACCACACGGTACGAGCCTGTGCCAGGGCCACTCCATCCGACGCCCGCACGATCTCC
The DNA here is from genome assembly GCA_003251175.1 of Gemmatimonadota bacterium. GTDB lineage: Bacteria > Gemmatimonadota > Gemmatimonadetes > Gemmatimonadales > GWC2-71-9 > SZUA-544. The sequence continues at coordinate 61,956 of QKHC01000114.1, read as the reverse complement.
ACGTGGCGCTCGAAGCGGGTGCCGCTCGCTCCCCCTACCCAGGTGCGTGCCAGCAGCTCGTCGCTCGCGAGCGCCGGACGCCGATAGTCGATTTCGTGGCGCAACACGACCCACTTCACCGCCGCGACGAGGTCAGCGCCGGCCTCCGCCAGCCAGTGCGCGGTGGCCACCTCCTGCACCCAGCGCAGGTACACGACGTTGTTGACGTGTCCCAGCTCGTCGATGTCGGCTGGTGCAACCCGCACCGGCATTTCGAAGACCACCGGCCGGCGGGTCCCCGCGCCGTCGCTACCCGGACCACTGCGGCTCATAGCGGCAACTTGCCGCCGCCGTCGATCAGGCGTCAAGCTGTGGCGCGGCCGGTTAGCTTTCAGCGATGGTGCTCGGTGATGCGTTGCCACAGCATCCGGTCTCCGCGATCGTCGCGCTCTACGGCGCGGGGGTGGTGACGAGTCTCAGCCCGTGTGTGTACCCGATGATCCCCATCACCATCGGCCTGCTCTCGGGAACGGCGGACGCGAAGCAGTCACGACGACGGGTGGTGGTCCTCGCGCTCGTGTATGTGCTCGGGCTCGCATTCCTGTACGCACTGCTCGGTTTGCTCGCGGGACTCACCGGCTCGCTGTTCGGCACGGTGGGATCGAGCTGGTGGGCACGACTCGCGATCGCGGGGTTGCTCGCCGTCTTCGGGCTCGCAATGCTCGACGTGGTGTCCGTCCCGGTGCCAGCCAGCTTGGCTCGATGGGCGGCGGGGTTGCGGGGCGGCTCCATTGCAGCTGCGCTGCTGCTGGGGGCAACGTCGGGGATCGTCGCGGCACCATGTGGTGCGCCTGCGTTTGCAGCGGTGCTCACATGGGTGGCGACAACACGCTCGGCTGGCTGGGGATTTGTGTACCTGCTGGCCTTCTCGCTGGGTATGACCACGCTGCTGCTCGCCGTGGGAATCTCGTCCGGCGTGGTGACGCGGCTGCCGCGCGCGGGTTCGTGGATGGTCCGCGTCCAGCGCGCCGGCGGCACCCTGCTGCTGATCATGGCCGCATACTATGTGTGGCAGGCATGGACGGTGCGATGAGTTGGCAATCCATGGCGCGGGGCCGCTGGGCGGCGCTGGCGCTGACCGGGTTGGTCGCCCTGGGCGCCGAGGCGCTGCGAGCACAGGATGTCGGCCTTCCGATTGGGTCGGTGCCGTCGCCCGTCACCATCGAAAACCTCGACGGCGACACCGTGGATCTCGGACAATGGATCGGAAAACAACCGGTCCTGTTCGAATTCTGGGCTACGTGGTGTCCCAACTGCGCCGGGTTGTTCCCTCGGATGGAGGCGGCTCACCAGCGGTTCCGCGACAGGGTAGCGTTCGTGGTCATCGCGGTCGCCGTGAATCAGTCGCAGCGCTCGATCAGGCGGTACCTCGAGAAGCACCCGATGCCGTTTGTAGTGCTGTGGGATACCCGCGGCAGGGCGGTCCGCGCCTTCGACGCGCTGACGACGTCGTACGTGGTCGTGCTCGACGCCGCCGGACGCGTGGTGTACACCGGCGTGGGGAGCGACCAGGATCTCGAGTCGGCACTGGAGCGCGTGGTCGACTCCGGGCCCTAGCCGGTCGTCAGGGCCAACGGACAAACCACCCTACGAGCTCACGGTCGTCGACGATGGACCAGGTGTGCGGGGAGGATCCGGCATCCACTCCGGCGCGCTGTCGATGCGTGGTGATCAGCTCGGCGGTGGTGCTTCCCAGCAGGCGGAGCTGGTTGATCAGCGCCGCCAGGTCGAGCGAGTTCATCGCATAGTAGTCCTTGCGGCGATGCTCGATCCACCAATCCACATCGGGCTCATGGTAGGCGCGCAGCGGCAGCCGGACGAGGTGCCGGGCGTTGCCGCCATCTGGCTCGGCATGCGTGAAGGGCGAGTACGCAGCGTAGCGCGCAGCGTGGGTGGCCGGCGGCCCGCCGAGGGCCCGTTCGAGCATGTAGGTGACCCATCGGCCCTCGCCCGCGGCGCTGGGATGGAAGTCCGCGACGATGGCGCGGCGTTCGGCGTCCCAGAGGCGCGCCATGTCGAGGGGCGCGTCCACGACCGCCACCGCCGAGAGCCGCAACCAGTACGCATCCGGATGCCGGGCCAGGAAGACGGCGAGTCGCAGCGCGCGTGTACCGCCGAGCGACATGCCGGCGACGTACACCGGAACTTCCCGCGCGCCGTGCTGCGCGAGTACGACCTGGATACGCTCGGCGAGGTGTGCGACGCTGTCGTCCGCGAACAGAAAGTCGAGCGGATTGCCCGTCGTGATGTGGAGCACGGCCACGCCACGTACCAGCGCGTGGGCGTCGAAGCTGGCGGAGTCGGGAGGTGTGTCCGCCGGCCGCCGCGGGTCGATCAGCACGACGACGCCGCGCAGGGTGTCGCCGTCGCCCGGGAGCCGCAGCGTATAGCCCTTGTCGGTCAGCGCGATTGCGTCGCTGGGGCCGGGGCCGATCGGGAGGAGACCGGGCGTGGGGCGGTACTCCTCCACAACGCGCTGCGCACCGACCGCTGGGGGACCGAGTGCCGCGAGGGTCAGCCCCAGCGCGAATCGCGCTGCAGCCACGCGCCGCGCGACCGATCGCGGGAGGCTAGGGCCCGCCATCCCCCGGCGCCGGCACCAGTTGGTCGATCGCCGCGCCCAGCTCTTCGTAGGCCGTCGGGTCCGTCTCGCGGAACGGAACGGCCCGGTACGCGATGCGGCCGTCGGGGCCGACCACGAACAGGTTGCGGTTGGTCATGCCAGGCCGCCGGGCCAGCGCGCCGTACGTGCGACCCACCGCCGTGGCGGAATCGCTCGCCATCACGAACGGGAATTCGGCGTCGCGCGCCCACGACTGCAACGCCTCGACCGGATCGGCGCTGATCGCGATCAGCACCACGTCGCGGCCCCCGTGAAACAGCGTGGCGTACTGATCACGGTACGCCTCCATCTGGATCGTTCAGCCAGGGGTCCGCGCGCGGAAGAAGAACGCCAGCACGACGGTTTTACCTCGGTAATCGGACAAACGGAGCGGATTCCTCAGGATTCCCCAGCGCGTGGCGGCGGGGAGCGCGAACTCCGGCGCCGGCGCGCCCACCTCGAGCGGTGGAGCCGTGTCGGGACTCGCCTGCTGCGCTGTCACACCGCCCGCGAGTATGGCCGCAGATCCGATCACCGTGCTCAGGAGATTACGCATCGACTGCTCCCTTAGCCGTTGCCGGGAATCTACGGCCCGGGGGGCGGCTTCGCATCGGCCGTCCTTGACGGCCGGCCCGCCAGCGTGGAGCCTTGATCGGTATGAACCCATTGCGATCGCTGCTGCTCCGCGCCTCCCAATCCAGCTGGCTGGCCCGTCGAGCCCCCACCTGGCCGTTCGCGCGCCGCGCCGTGCGGAAGTTCTTGCCGGGGGAAACCTTGGCCGAGGCCCTCGACGCCGCGGGGCGTCTCGCGCAGGGCGGGATCGGCGCGGTGCTCACAGAACTCGGTGAGAACGTGACGACACTGCCGCAGGCCGAGCAGGTCGCCGCCGGCTATCGCGCCGCAATCGACGAATCGGCACGGCGTGGTCTCGACGCCGAGCCGTCGATCAAGCTCACCCACCTGGGCCTCGATATTCGGCGGGATGCCTGCGAGACCCTGACCCTGGAGCTCGCCGCGCATGCGGCGCAACGCAACACGACCCTGTGGATCGATATGGAGGGATCGGTCTACACCGACGTGACCATCGCGATCTTCCGCAAGGTCCAAGCGCGGATCCCGCGCGTCGGGCTCGCGCTCCAGGCGTACCTGCGCCGCACCCCGCAGGATCTCGGCGAATTGCTGCCGCTGCACCCGACGATCCGGCTCGTGAAGGGTGCCTACGCCGAGCCGCGAACGATCGCCTACCCCCAGAAGCGGGCGGTGGACCTCCAGTACTTCGCCCTGGCGCGGACCCTGCTCGAGGCGCGGGCCGCGGGCCAGCCCGTGCGGTTGGTGTGCGGCACCCACGACCTCGCGCTGATCGAGCGGATCCAGGGGGCGGCGGGCACGCTGGGCGTACCGCGCGACGGTTGGGAGGTGCACATGCTGTATGGGGTGCGCAATGAGGACCTGCGGCGCCTGGTGGGCCGCGGGCATCGCGCGCGGGTGCTCATCAGCTACGGCAGCGCCTGGTTCGCGTGGTACCTGCGGCGCCTCGCCGAGCGGCCCGCGAACCTATGGTTCATCGCACGGAGCCTGCTGGCGTAGCGGATCGCTTGCCAACCCTCCCGAGTCAGAACGTCACCGTGAGCTGTGCCCAGGCCCACGTCGTCGTACCCTTCCCGGCCGCGAACGCTGGAAGCACGACGGGGGCCGCGTCGCCCGCGCTGAACATGCTGGCCCCGCCTTCGAGTCTGACCGAAGGCACGAGTTGGCGTGCCGCGTCCAGGTCGAGCTCCCACCCCAACAGGCTCTCGCCACCGCGATTCTCCGCCAACGTGAACCGATGGAGATCGGTACGAAGGCGCCAATGCCCGGGCTGCCAGGTGACTTGCGCGAGGGCGTCGAGTAGGCCACGGTCCCCTGTGGCGGCGGGAAAGCTGACCATGTAGTCCATCCATCCGTAGAACTTGTGGCCGGTGGTGTACAGCGTATTGAACGCGGTGCGCCGGCCGCTGGCTGGATCGTCGTCACCCGACAGGTAGTCCGCGCCGACCTCGGCCGTGATGGCACCCAACGCCCGTCCGAAGCGGCCGCTGGCGAAAGCCGCGGCGCGTTGCGGTCCGAACTGATACGCGGCGGCCGCCTCCCAGATCCAGCGGCCATCGCGGTGGAGCGCCCGCAGATTGAGCGTATAGCTTTCGTCGGTGGCGGCGTGGCGGTCGTACAGGGCGGTGAACTGCACCGCCGCACCGCTCACGCTCCGCTCGACGAACGTGCCAGCGAGCATGCCATCCGGCTGTCCGTCCGCGTTCTGCTGTGGGTCGAGCCCGGTCGGGATCAGGGCCTCACGTTCGGCGATCGCGAAGCCGAAGATCCGGGCGCGAAGTCCGCGCCCCAGCGAGACGTGGGCGCCGTCGAAACTCCTGCCGGTGTTGGTCCAGCCCACCGCGCCGACGAGGCGCTCATCGGCCAGCACCACCTCCTGGCGCCCCAGCCGCGCGAGGACTGCGTCATCCGTCGCCCCCAACTCCACGTATCCCTGGTGCAGGTCGAATTGGTCGGCCGATGCGTCCGTGAGCGTGTTGGTTTCCGTTCCCCATGCGCGGGCGTCCTGCAATTGGACGAAGGCCCGAACCCAGGGCTCTGGATCGACGGCGACTCCGAGTCGGATGCGCGACAGCACGGCGGCGTCGGGCGAGGCGCTCGCGGTCCGGTCGTCGAACTCCCCCCGCAGGCGGAGCTGCCCGGACAGTCGGGCGCTGGCGGATTCCTGTCCCCAGGCCGCCAACGGCGCCGTGAAGAGGAGAGTGACCAGCAGCAACGGCGGTCGCATGGGTATGGGATGCGTCATGTCGCGAGGCTCCCGACTCGGCGTCCACGTGCGCGCTTCGGAATCGCGACAAGCTACGCCGGTCGGACGCGGCGCGTGAGACCGGGTGTCGGCAAAAGCCGAGCGCTCAAGTCGTGAATTCGTGGGCGTGACGCCGTCGTGGGCGGCTGGCGTGGCTCGCCCGTCGCGCTACGAGTTGCGGTTGTCTCGGGAATGCGTCGGGTTGTGGCGTCGATCAGTTGGGTGCCGCCGTTCACCAGTGGTCATCGGCGCACGCGCAGGTCCGTCAGCGCACGCGTCACGTACACCCGCGTCATCTGCTTTCTCCACGACAACTCGAAGTCCGTGTTGTCCATCGGCTTCGCGGGCCGGTAGGCGGCCTCCGCCGCGGCCGCGATCGCGTCATCCTCGAGGCGGGTGCCGACGAGCGCCGCCCCCGCCTCGGGCACATCCTGCGGATAGCTCGCGACGCCACCCAGCACGATGCGCGCCTCGCGCACCACCCGCTCCACACTCCCTGCTCCCTGCTCCCACTTCACCCACGCCGCCACCCCGAGCACCGGAAAATCGAACGCGCCCCGCCGCCGCAGCTTGTGATACACGGCGTTCCAGCCGTTCGGAGCGGGCAGGCGGACGTCCACCAGGACTTCGTCGGGCTGCTTGGTGAGATAGTTGATCCCGTCATTGTGATAGAACCGCCCGGCCGGGACGACCCGCTCGCCCTGCGGGCCGACCAGGCGATACTCCGCGCCGATCGCCACCATGACCGGCGCCACGTCGGTCGACGACACGGCCCAGCAGCGCGGTGACGACGGCGCGACCCAGCAGATCGCGCCGTCCTTCTTCATGCAGAAGTCGATCGCCTTCCGCCACTCGTAGTTCTGGTTGTAGTAGTTGCACCGCGTGTCGAGGCAGAGATTGCCGCCCAGCGTGCCCATGTTGCGGAGCAGGGGGGTGGAGACGAGCTCCGCGGCCTGGACGACAACAGGGGCGGTCAGGCGGACCGGCGCACAGGCGGTCAAGTCGGTGAGCGTGATTCCCGCCCCGACCACGGCGCCGCCCGCCTGACCGCCCGACCGCCCGACCGCCCGCAGCTCCGCGATCCCCATCAACGAGATCACGGTCCTCGGCTCCTGGTGCCGCCGCTTCATGTTGGGATAGAGATCCGTCCCGCCGGCGACGTACATGCCATCGGTTCCCGCGTCGGTCTTCATGCGGAGGGCGTCGGCGAGGGTGCGCGGCTCGCGGTAGCGGAAGGTGGGCAAGCGCAGCATATGGGAACCTTAACGCGGCGCCGAGCCGGCCGCGAGCGTACGGTACCGCGCGGCTTCCGCTGCACGACCAGTCGCCGCGTACAGCTCTGCTAGCACTCCCTCGGCCATTCGAAGGTCGGGATGCATGGGCTCGCTCGTGGCGGTCATCGTGGCCACCGCGCGGGTCAACAGCGACTCCGCCTCGACGTAATCGCCGGCCGCCATGCGCAGCCGTGCCAGCTCGACCCGCGTCAGGCTGATGTGGTTGTGCCGGGGCTCAAGCACGGCTTCGCGGATCGCCAGCGCCTCGCGCATCAGCCGCTCGGCCTCCGCGCGCCGGCCCTGTGCTGCAATGACACGTGCCAGCTCGACCATGCTCCCGGCCGTCACCGTGTGCCGCGGCCCCATCGCCCGCTGCAGCTGGGCGAGCGTCGTGCGGCGAATGGCCTCTGCCTCGGCGTAGCGTCCCTCGTCTGCCAGCACGCCGGCGAGGTACTCACGCGTCAGGATGGTGGACGGGTGATCTGGACCGAGCACCTCGAGGTGCATCGCCAGCAAGCGCCGGCGCAGGCGCTCGGCCTCCTGGAACGCTCCGCGGGCCGTCAGGACGTCGGCGAGCGCGCTGAGACCGTGATTCAGCCGCAGATCATTGGGACCATACAGCCGTTCCAGGATCGCGGTTGCCTCGCGCAACAGACGCTCACCCTCGTCGCGCCGTGCTTCAGTGGCCGAGAGCAGCTGGCCGAGGTAGATCAGCGCCTGCGCCACCTGGGGGTGTTCGGGGCCGAGCGTCCGGCGACGTACTGCCACGGCGTCGCTCAGCATCGCCTCCGCTCCCGACCAGTCGCCCTTGCGCCGCAGCGCCAGCCCCACCGTGATCATCGCTGCCGTGACCGACGGGTGGTCTGGACCGAAAGCCCGGCGACGGATGTCGAGCACCTGGCGGTAGAGCTGCACCGTCTCATCGATACGGGCGAGGTAGGGCATGAGGAACGCGAGTTCTGCCAGTGTTTCGGCGACCCGCGGGTCGTCAGGACCGAACGCAGCCTCGTCGATGGCGAGTGCCTGGCGAAGCAGAGTATCCGCCCGGTGGTACTCACCGAGGTAGCGCAGGGCGCGGGCCATGTAGCGCAGACTCAGCGCCACATCCGGGTCATCTGCGCTGAGCTCGCGCTCCCGCAGGGCGAGGCTGCGGCCCAGCAGCTCCCGCGAGCCTTCGAATTGTCCCAGCTGGATCAATGCCAGACCGAGTGCATCGAGCATGCTCGCCTGCACCAGGGGTAGTTCATCGAGCTGCTCAACCCGGTCCAGTCCACGACGCAGGATGGCACGCGCGGCCAGCGTGTCGGTTTCGCTCTCGGCGGTGTTGGCCGCGCCGAACAGGTCGATGAGAAACGCCGTGACCTCTTCAGAGCGCCGCAGGGCGTCCTGGGCCCGATCCCGCTCGCGCGCCGCTACCGACGCCTGCCAGGCCGTCGCCGCCACACCGGCCACAAGCGACACCGCGAGAAGCGCGACCGCCCCGACGGCCAACCGGTGCCGGCGCACGAACTTCGAGGTGCGGTAGCCGATGCTGTCCCGGCGGGCGAGGACCGGACGGCCGTCGAGATGGCGGCGGACGTCCTCCGCAAGCTGCTCCACGGATCCATAGCGCCGCCCGGGCTCCTTGGCCAGCGCCTTCAATACGATCGTGTCGAGGTCGCCGGAGAGACGACGGGCGAGTGCGCGGGACCGCGAGCGGCGACCGGTCGTCTCCATTTCGCTCGTGAAGCCCGCGATGGGGGGCTCGTCCTGACCACGTGCTACGACGACAGAGGGTCTTTCGGGGATGACCTCGCACACCACCCGCGCCATGTCGGCGATCGAACCGGCGTCCACGCGATAGGGCAGGCGACCGGTGAGCAGCTCGTACAGCACGACGCCCAGCGCGTAGACATCGGTCAGCACCGACACCGGCTGCTGCTGCATCTGCTCCGGACTCGCGTAGGACGGCGTTGCCCACAACCCGGTGTGCGTGAGCTGCGCGTCGGGTGCTGAGTCGTCCAGCAGCTTCGCCACTCCGAAATCGAGCAGCTTGGGCCGACCGTCGACCGTCACCTGGATGTTGGCGGGCTTGAGATCGCGGTGCACCACCAGTTGACCGTGTGCGTACTGGACGGCGTCGCACACCTGCAGCGCGAGCTCCAGACGCTCGCGGACGCCGAGGCGGCGTCGGTTGCAGTACTCCAGCAGCGGCGTTCCTTCGACATACTCCATGGCGACATACGGCTGTCCGGTCCCGGTGGTGCCTCCGTCCACGAACCGCGCGATCCCCGGGTGCTCGAGTCGGGCCAGGATCCGCCGCTCTGCAGCGAGCCGCGCCGCGGTCCGCGCGTCCGCAGAATCGGCGCGCAGCAGCTTGAGCGCGACCGTCTGGGTGAACCCCTCGCCTTCGCGGGTCGCCAGGTACACCGTCCCCATGCCGCCCTGACCGATCTCGCGGATCAGCCGGTACGGACCCACCCACTGTGGAAGTACCGGATCTGCGCCGGCGGCAGGCTCTCCCACCGGTCCGCCGCGTTCATGCGCGTCGAGGAGGGACCGGACCTCACGAGCCAGATCCGGATCGCCGGCGCTGGTGGCGGTGAGGAACTGCGTCCGCTCGGGGCCTTCGCGCGTCAGGGCTTCGTGGAATACCTCCAGGACCTGGGCCCACCGCGCCGGCGTGAGCGCGTCGCGGCTCACGTGGTCAGTTCCCGGTTCAGCCACGCCCTGGCCGCCGTCCACTCCCGTTTCACCGTCGCAGGGGAGATCTCGAGGGCCGCCGCCGTCTCCTCGACGCTCATGCCGGCGAAGAACCGACACTCCACGATCCTCGCCTGCCGTTTGCTCAACGCCTCGAGCTTGACGAGTGCCTCGTCCAGGGCGAGCAGTTCCTGGGGACGGGACTCGGCGGCGACCAAAACGTTGTCGAGCGTCACCGGGCTTACCCCCCCGCCGCGCTTGTCCGCCTTTTTCTTCCGTGCGTGGCTGATGAGAACGCGACGCATCTCCTGCGCGCACGCGCCGAAGAAGTGCGCCCGGCCCCGCCAGTCCACCCGCTCCAGCTGTACGAGCTTGAGATATGCTTCATGCACCAGCCCCGTCGGGGTCAGCGTGTGCCCCGGCCGCTCGCGTCGCAACTCTCGCCGCGCCATCCCCCGCAGTTGCTCATAGATGGCGGGCAGCAGCCGATCCATCGCCTCGCGGTTCCCACCGGAGAGCTCGAGCAGCATCTGGGTGATATCGGCTTCGGGCATAACGGTTCGGGATGGTTTCGGACCCGTCCCCAATAAAGCTGGCCCCTGGGTCGGCCGCCAGCAGCGTGAGCCGGAACGGCGCCTTGCTGCGCCTCTACTGGTGAGCGCGAACCTCTGCCCTTCCCACACTCAGCCACGGGGGCGACAACCATGACGAGCATTCCCCGGCCGAGCGGCCGGTCCCTGTTGCGCCAGGCTCGGATGCGTCCCTTCGATGCCAGACTGAGGGACGGCCGGCGGGTGCGAATTCGACCGATCGGCCCCGAGGACCGCCGGTGCCTGCTGGCCGGTCTGCGCGGGCTCAGCCCCAGGTCGAGGTACCTCCAGTACCATCGGTGGCTCACTGCCATGACCGGTGAGACCGGTGGCGCCGGCAACGCCTGGGGCGCCTTCGCCCTCGACAGGGACGCGCCCGGCGTGGCCGCTGCGCGGTTCGTACGTGACGCGGCCGATCCCGCGCGGGCCGAGCTGACGATCGTCGTCACCGACGACTACCGCGGGGTGGGCCTCGGGACCATGCTGCTCGAGACCCTGATGGCCGACGCGTTGCACTCCGGCGTCGAGCATCTCACCGCGTCGCTGTTCGCCGGTCACCTGGACGCCCTCGCTCTCTTCGAGCGGGTCGGCGGGCAGCTGCAACGCAGTCGCGACGGCGGCCTGACGGTGGAGATCACCGTCACCCGGGCGCGGCGCTCCTGGAAGGTGTCGCAGCCCGTTCTCGCGGCCTTGCCCCCGGAGTTGCAGGTGCGGCAGAGCGCCTGAGCAATACCCTGTGGGCCGCCCCGGGACTGGTGGGTCGGCACGAAGGACGAGTGGCGGTGCTACTGCGCCGCTGCGCCGCGCTCGTCCGTTATCATTGGACCATGCCCGAACGGGCCGCATACCAGCACCGGGTCTGGGTTCTCGCGCTGCTGCTGGCTGCCGCGGCCGGTCTCGCAGCCTCCGATGCCGTACGCACCGTGCTGCGCGACGGCTTGGAACAAGCGCGGGTGATCATCCTGGCTCACCCGAGTCTGGGGAAGATCGTCTTCGTTCTGGTATCCGTGCTGTCGGCGATGCTCGCCTTCTTTTCGAGCGCGGTGATCGTCCCCGTTGCGGTGTACGCGTGGGGGAAGCTGACCACCCTGGTGCTGTTGTGGGGTGCGTGGTTCCTGGGCGGCCTGGCATCGTATCTCATCGGCCGCACGCTGGGACACCGGGTGGCGGCGTGGGCCATCTCGCCCGCCCGGTTGTCCTACTACGCCGCGCGCATCAGTGACCGTGCGGAATTTCGCATGATTCTGCTGTTCCAACTCGCCTTGCCGTCGGAGATCCCCGGGTATGTGCTGGGGGTGGTGCGCTGCCGCCCCGGCGTGTACGCGGTGGCACTGGCCCTCGCGGAGCTCCCGTTCGCCATCGGCGCGGTGTACCTGGGGCAGAGCTTCGTTCGCGGGGACTACCTCCTGCTGGTCGGCCTTGGCATCGCCGGGATTGCGCTCAGTACGCTCGCGGTCCGACACCTCCACCGCCGGATCGGAGAGCGGTGAGCGCGGGCACCGCGTGCATCGATCAGCCGGCGCACCGCTCGCTTGCGTTCACAGCCACGGCTCATCCCCACTCGGACCGTAGATCGACGGGACCTGGCCTCCGGCCATTCGCAGGTACACCGAAAACTGGCCCCGGTGATGGATCTCGTCATGCAGGAGGAACCACAACAGCCATCGGCGGGTGACGCTTCCCAAGACCTTGGGGCCCGGAGGTGTCGAGGAATTGCTGCTTGGGGGTAGCTGCTCCCGACAGTGGCATGTGCGGGGCTCCCGTGGATCACTCAGTGTTGTCGCTCGGGCCGGACTTTCGCGGTAGTCGTCTCCGACTTCGTGGTCTGCCCCAGCGCCTTGCCGTCACCGCCCTCCCAGGGGGTCGGCACGCGCGTGGGCTCCGGCCAGCGGATGTCAGGGAATCCGGCGGGCCCGACCCGCGGGTCTTCTCCCTTGGCCTTCCGTTTCAGCGCCCTCAGGACCTTCTCCGGTGTGATGGGGACTTCGTCCACCCGCACCCCGACGGCGTCGTAGACGGCGTTCGCCACCGCCGGCATGACCGGCAGCAGGGGACCCTGGCCCACTTCCTTGGCTCCAAACGGGCCATTGGGATCGGGGTCCTCGACCAGGTACGTCACCACATCGCACATTTCGAGCGTTGTCGGACTCTTGTACTCGAGCAGGCTGGGCCACTTGTGCACCAGACGCCGCTCATGGTCGCGGTGCACCATCTCTTCCATGAGCGCTTCGCCCAGTCCCATGTAGATGGACCCTTCCACCTGGCCCATCACGGCTGCCGCGTTGATCGAGCGTCCGATGTCATGAGCGATCCAGACCTTGGGGACGGCGACGATACCGGTGGCCGGATCCACGGTGACCTCGGCGACGCACGCGCTGTAGGAGTACGCGGGCGAGGGTCCCACGCCAGCTCCCCGGTAGCGACCGGGACTGCGGGGTGGCGTATACGAACCGACGGTCCCCACCGTCCCGCCGGCGGCCTCCGCCAGCTGCACGGCCTCGGCGAACGACATGCCGGCGTCGGGGGCCTGCGTGTCGAAGACACGCCCGGCGGCGAAGACGATGCGTGGCGTCGGCAGCTGCAGCTTGCGGGCGACCGCTGCCGTGATGACTTCCCGCGCGCGTTCCGCTGCCTGCAGCGCCGCATTACCAGTCATCAGCGTCACCCGGCTCGAGTAGGAGCCCAGGTCGACGGGGGTCAGATCGGTGTCGGCGGTGACCACGGTGACGTCGAACGGATCGAGGCCCAGCACCTCCGCCACGATGTAGGCGAGCACCGAGTCGGACCCCTGGCCGATCTCAGTGGAGCCGCAGAATACGGTGACCCCCCCACCGCGATCGCACTTCAGTTGCACGCCCGAGTGCGGCATGTTGTTCCAGTAGATCGGCAGTCCCGCCCCGGAGATGTACGATGAGCAGGCGAGGCCGAGTCCGCGGCCCTCGGGCAGCTGGCGGAATCGTGACTTCCAGTCCGAGCCCGCCACAACGCGCTCGATACAGGGTCCCAGGCCCATCGAGCCGATCCGCAGCCAGTTGGCGGTGACCCCATTGGGAGGCTGGAGGTGCCTGAGCCGCATCTCGGCCGGATCGAGTCCCAGCTGCTCGGCGAGCTTGTCGATCTGAACTTCGAGCGCGAAGCGGGGCTGCGGCGTGCCGTGTCCGCGCTTCGGCCCACACGGGGGCTTGTTGGTGAACGCCCGGGCACCCTGGAACCGATAGCGGGGCACCTGGTAGGTGACTGTCTGAAGGGCTCCCGTGTAGTAGGTGCTCGCCACGCCATAGGAGCCGTACCCGCCACCGTCGAGCAGTGACTTGAAGTGCATCGCGGTGATCGCGCCGTCTCGCTTCACGCCGGTCCGGACCCACATCAGTGTCGGATGACGCCCGCGATGGCAGTAGAACACCTCTTCGCGGGTCAGGGTGATCTTGACCGGCCGGCCCGTCATCATGGCGAGCTTCGCGACCACGATCTCGTGGTTGAATGGATCACTCTTGCCGCCGAAGCCGCCGCCATTCGGCGTGGCGACCACCCGGATCCTGGCGGGCGGCAGCTCCAGCACCTTGGCGAGCGCCCGATGGAGGTAGTGCGGCGTTTGGGTCGAGGACCAGATCGTCAGCTTGCCGTCCGGCGACCACTCCGCCAGGGCGGCGTGCTGCTCCATGGGCAGGTGAGTGTTGCCGCCAAAGAAGAAGAGATCTTCGCGCACGGCATCCGCCTGCGCGAATCCCTCGTCCACGGTTCCGAACTCGAGGTCGATCAGTTTGTGCAGGTTGCCGTCGTCGCCGTAGTCGTGAATTCGGGGCTCGGGTGTGGCGACGGCTTCGGCGGGGGAGGCGATGGCCGGCAGCACCCGGTAGTCGACCGCAACCAGATCGAGCGCGGCCGTGGCCGCCTCCTCCGACGTCGCCGCGACAGCCGCCACCGGATCGCCGACGAAACGGACACGATCCGGGCAGAGGGCGTGCTCGTCCTGGCTCACAGGGAGGATGCCGAAGGGAATGGGCAGGTCGCGCCCGGTGATGACTGCCCGCACCCCGTCGGCCACGAGCGCCCGCGAGACGTCCACGCGCGCGATCTCGGCGTGCGGATGCGGGCTGCGCAGCAGCCTGCAGTAGAGCATCCGCGGAAGCGACAGGTCGTCCGCGAACCGTGTGCGACCGGTGACCTTGGCCACCGCGTCAACTTTGCGGAGCGCTTTGCCGATGACGGCGGGTGGGCGGACAGGCGGACCGGCGGTCGCCTCTCCGGCGCTCGACCGCTCGACCGCCTGACCGCCTGACCGCCCGTCAGTTGCCATACAGCGTCTCCGGTGCCGGCTCGGCGTCCTCGCCCCGCATCCGGGCGGCGGCCAGCTCGACCGCCTCGTAGATCTTGAGGTAGCCCGTGCACCGGCAGAGGTTGCCGGCGAGCGCCTCCTTGATCCGCTCCCGGGTCGGGGCGGGGTCGGTCGCGAGCAACGCCTCGGCCGTCAACAGAAAGCCGGGTGTGCAGTAGCCGCACTGTGCCGCACCCAGGTCCGCGAAGGCCGCCTGAAGCGGGTGCAGCTGGCCGTCCCGCACCATTCCTTCGACGGTGCGCACCTGCCGACCGGCGCAGGTCAACCCCAGCACCAGGCAGGACAGCACCGGCTTCCCGTCCACCAGCACCGCGCAGGTGCCGCACTCCCCCAGCTCGCAACCGTGCTTCGTACCGGTGAGCCCCAGGTCCTCGCGCAGCACTTCGAGCAGTGTCTTGTGCGGCGCGAAGGCCACTTCGACCGGCTCGCCATTGACGGTGAGAGCGATTACAGCCTTCGGGTCGGTCATCGCTGGTAAGGTAACGTCGCCGTCTCACGCCGGCACCGGCGGTAGCCGGGCCATTGAACGCTCCCCCATGAGGTGCCACCTTTCGGCATTCCCACACGGAAGCCCTGATGCTACGTCCCACGATAGCCGCCGCCGTCCTCGCGCTCCTCGTGACCGCACCGCTGTCGGGTCAGACCCCGGAACGCGATCGTGTGCAGCGACTGCTGCGGTCCGTTCCCGTGGTCGACGGCCACAACGACCTGCCGGATGCGATCCGCGACCGCGGCGGCCTCGATTCGGTCGATCTCGCGAGCCCTCAGCCTGGCTTGCACACGGACATCGCGCGCCTCCGCGCGGGAGGCGTGGGCGCCCAGTTCTGGGCGGCGTATGTTCCGGTGAGCACCATGCGCGCGGGAACCCACCCGGCGGTGTTCGCCCTCGAGCAAATCGAGCTGATTCACCGGATGTGCGCGCGCTACCCGGACACCTTCGCGGCGGCGCGTACGGCTGCGGAAATCGAGCGCAATCGCAAGGCAGGGAAGATCTCCTGTCTGATCGGCGTCGAAGGCGGCCACGCCATCGAGAGCTCGCTGGGTGTGCTGCGAGCGTTCGCCGAGCTGGGGGTGCGGTACATGACCCTCACCCACTGGCTGGGCCATGACTGGGCGGACGCCGCAACAGACACAGCCCGCCATGATGGCCTGACCCCGTTCGGGGAAGATGTCGTGCGAGAAATGAACCGGCTCGGCATGCTGGTGGATCTGTCTCACGTGTCCGATGCCACGATGATGGATGCGCTGCGCGTGTCGCGCGCCCCGGTCATCTATTCGCATTCGTCCGCGCGCGCGGTCACGCACCACGTGCGCAACGTGCCTGACTCGATCCTCGAGATGGTGGGCGCGCAGGGCGGGGTGGTGATGGTCAATTTCGCTCCCTTCTTCGTGTCGGAGGAAGCGCGACAATACGACGAAGAATGGGGATTCACCGGGCCGCGGGTCATTGCGCTGGTCGCCGCCGGGGCCGATACCGCCACGGCGCGTGACTCGCTGCGCGTGTGGGAGTCCCGCGCCCCGCGCGCCACGCTCGCGCAGGTCGCCGATCACGTTGAGCACATCCGACAGCTGTGCGGCATCGATTGCGTTGGACTGGGGTCGGACTTCGACGGCATCAGCTCGGTGCCCGTCGGCTTGGAGAACGTGTCGAAGTTTCCCGATCTGCTGGTCGAGTTGGCGCGCCGTGGTTGGAGCGATACGGATCTTCAGAAACTGGCGGGTCTGAACGTGCTGCGGGTGTTGCGGGCGGCGGAGCGGGTTGCCGACGAGCTGGGAGGCGGCTAGTCGCGGAACGCTACTTCTGGAAGAGGCCGACCCCGTAGGCGCACGGGCTGGTGCTGCAGTGCGACATCGTCACGACGACGCGGTACTTCCCGCTCTCGCTCGGCCGCAACTCGAGCATCGGCCGGGCGCTCCATCCCTCGCTGCGGGCCAGGACGGTGTCGCCTGCGCCGAGGACTGTCAGCTCGATGTCACGACAATCCTCGTCACAGAGCGCCACGAGTGCGTACTCGACATCTCCCCGCAGTGGCACGCGTAGCGTCTCGTCCTGCCCCTGGCGCAGCTCGCCGGTGAGCGGATCGCCAGCGCGGCGCCATCCTGCCGCCGCGATGTCGGTGGCGATTACCCGTAGCTGGTCGCTGACCTGGCGTTCCCAACGCGTCTGGGTGGGCGCCGACGTCGATCCGATCGCAGCCAGGGTGAGCAGGATGACGGCGGCGCGAGACGGCATCGGGGCGGGTGCGGGTCAGGGCTCCGGATGGTCACGGCGTCCGGTGGCAACGCCAACGGCAACACCGACACCCGTGGCGACCGCCGTTCCCGCGCCGACAATCGGCAGCAGCGCCACCACCGGCACGGCCAGCGCCGTCGCCACCACACCGGCCACGACGGGTGCCGCCGGGCGCTGGACGGCGGTGACGAACCGCAAGCGCTCGCGCACGAAGCGGCGCGTGTAATAGAATCCGGCTCCCAAGGCTGCACTTCCCAGTATCAGGCTGAGCATCAGTCCCTCCGTACTGCTCCAAGACTACCTACGGAACTTGCGCCGCCCGCGTTTCGCCCGCAATCTGGCGTCGGCATGAAGGCAGCAGGAACCGTGCGTGTGGCCGCGGTCCAAGCCGGGCCCGCGTTCCTCGACCTCGCCGCGACGCTGACGCGCCTCGAGGCGTGGACGGCGCGCGCCGCGGACCAGGGAGCGGCGATCGTCGTGTTTCCCGAAGCCTGGCTCCCCGGATATCCCGGCTGGCTCGACGAATCCCCCGGCGCAGCCCTCTGGGACCACCCCGGCGCGCGCGCCGTGTTCCAGCGCCTGTACGAGAACAGTGTTGCGGTTCCGGGGCCGGCCACGGTCCGGATCGCTGCCGCCGCTCGCCAGTGCGGCGTGGCGCTCGTAGTGGGAGTCCATGAGCGGGCGGGCCGCACGCTCTACAATTCCCTCCTCACCTTCGCTCCCGACGGCACGCTGGCGAACCATCATCGCAAGCTGGTGCCGACCTACCAGGAGCGGCTCATCTGGGGCCTGGGGGACGGTCGGGGACTGGCGGCACCGCGGGTCGGCGATGTGCGGATCGGTGGCCTCATCTGCTGGGAACACTGGATGCCGCTCGTCCGGCAGGTCATGCATGACGCCGGTGAGGACATCCACGTGGCGGCGTGGCCAGCGGTACACGAGTTGCACCAGCTGGCGTCGCGCCACTACGCCTTCGAGGGCCGCTGCTTCGTGATCGCGGCCGGGCAGCAGCTGCGAGTGCGAGATCTTCCCCCCGAGCTGCCTGTGCGTCCCGACAAGGCAGCCGATCCGGAGGCGCTGTTGTACCGCGGCGGCAGTGCGGTGATCGCTCCGGATGGTCGGTACCTGGCCGGACCGGTCTTCGACGAGGAGACCGTCGTGGTGGCGGACTGCGATCTGGGAGAGATTGTGCGCGAGTCGCTGACGCTGGACGTGAGCGGTCACTACGCCCGGCCGGATCTGTTCGACTTTCGCTTGCGCCAGCCCCGGGCGGGAGCGCCGTGATGCCGGTGCCCTATCAGGAGCCGATTCGCCGGCCGTCGTCGCCGGAGCCGCCAAACCCCGATCCGCTCCGCCCGCGCGATCGGGATCTGTCCGAGGCCGCGGAACTCATGAAGATCGGGTTCTTGTTCGCGCCGGCATGCGTCATCATGCTGTCGTTCCTGTGGTATTTCTGTTTCGCACGCGGTTGGATTTCCGGCGGAGTGTTCACACTGCTGGTCTTCCTGAACTTTCCCATTGCGGCCATTGGCGTCTTCGCGATCCATGCCGGGGTGCACGGGGCTGCGTCGGGGTTGATCCGCACGGTCTATTCGGCCCGCGATCTACCACCTCCGCGGGCGTACCCCCGCCAGGAGGTGATGATCGCCCGCGGGCAGTACGCCGAAGCGGCCGGGTATTTCCGCGATCACCTGGTGGTGGAGCCCGATGACAACGGGGCGCGCCTGCGGCTCGCCGCGCTCCTCGAGGCACACCTCGACGATCCGACGGGCGCGGAGGCGCTCTATAAAGAAGTCCGGCTCCGCGTGCCGACCCCCAGTGAAGCGACGGCCGCCGCGAACGGACTCATCGACCTGTACCGACGCACCGGTCAGCGTGGTCGGCTGATGGTTGAGCTGGCGCGATTTGCCGAGCGCCATCGAGGGTCCGCCGCAGGCGACGCGGCGCAGCGCGAGCTCGTCGCCTTGAAGGCCGACGAGGCGTCCTGATCCATGGCCCGGAACCCGTCGCAGCGGACGTCGCGACCCACAGCGGCGCGCGGGCCCGCACATCGGACGGGTCGCTTGACCAACATCGACGCACGCGACGTCGCGAGCCTGCTGCGCATTACGTTCTGGTTCGCACCGGCGTGTATCCTCATCCTGTCGTTCGCATGGTATCGACTCTGGATCATCGGAACGATCAGCGGCGCCCAGTTCGGGATTTTCCTGGTCGTGGATTTCCCGCTCGCCGCCATCGGCGTGCTGGTGATCAACGCCCTGGCCACGCGCCATGCGGGTGACCCGTTGGGTGGCATGGCGACCGCGGGCAGGAGAGATCGCCGGCCGACCTACGTGCGACAGGAGATGCTCATCGCGCGCGGTGAGTACGCCGAGGCTGCGGCCTACTTCCGTGATCACCTGGTGGTCGAACCCGATGACACTGAGGCCCGCCTTCGCCTCGCGCACCTGCTCGAGACCCGGCTCGCCGATGACGCCGGAGCGGAAGCGTTGTACAAGGAAGTGCAGTCCCGCCACCCGTCTCCCGAGGGGGAAACCGCGGCCACCAATGGACTGATCGACCTCTACCGTCGCACGGGCCGCCGGGACCGCCTCATCGTCGAGCTGGCCCACTTCGCCGAGCGGTTTCGTGGCTCCGCGGCCGGGGAGGCGGCGCGGCGCGAGCTCATGGAGCTGAAGCGCGAAGGTAGCGATCAGGGATCGTGACGCCGGGGCGCTCGGCATCCCACATGACCGTCACGATGCGCCACTGATCGCCGTCCTTCAGCAGTTGGATACTGTTGATGCCGCGCTGGAAGGGCACCGAGTCCCCCGCTGACCGGAAGGATGCGTAGGCGCTGAAGACGTGCGCGATGTTGCCGAACTCCTCGGTGACCCGTCCGATCTCGCGCTCGAAAAACCCGGCACCTTCGAGCAACGGCCGCGCGCGATCGATGTAGCCCTGCGGGTCGAGCATCCGCATGTCCGTCCCACCCGTGGCGGTGGGGCGGGTGGGGATGAGGCGCGCGCCTGCAGCGAAAAGCGACCGAAATCGGTCCCAGTCCCGTGCCTCTCCGGCGGGACCGGAGATCACATCGTACAGGGCCGCGATGACTGCGTCGATCGACGCCACGTCCGCCGCGGCGGCAGGCCGGGGTGCCGCGAGCGCGCTCGAATCCTGTGCGGCGAGCGGCGTGGCCGCCAAACCCAGCACCATCGCGGCGAAGGGGCAGCCGCGTCCCGCAACGCGGCCTACCATCGGATGGCAGCGCTGGCCCAGGTGAATCCCGAGCCGAACGCCGTCAACACCAGCAGGTCGCCGCGCTTGAGGCGACCATCAGCTATCGCCTCGTCCAGCGCGATGGGAATCGATGCCGCGGTGGTGTTGCCGTACTTCTGGATGTTGTTCACCACTTGGTCATCGCGCAGCCCAAGCTGCTTCTGCACCATCTCGGAGATTCGCAGGTTCGCCTGGTGGGGGATCAGCAACGTGATATCGGCCGGCGTGAGGCCATTGGCGTGGAGCGCGGTCATCACTGATTGTGGCATGCAGGTGCTCGCGTGCTTGAACACCTCGCGGCCTTCCATGCGCACTCGATGCTTGCCGGCTGCGATCAGCTCGGACGAAATCCAGGGGACGTGCGACACACCCGGACCATCCATCCACAGCTTCTCCGCGTGCTGCCCGTCCGCATAGAGGTGCGTGGACAACACTCCCCGATCCGCGTCGGTCGGTCCCAGGATGGCGACGCCGGCGCCGTCTCCAAACAGAACCGCCGTGTCCCGGCCGGCGGTGGTGAGGTCGAGGCCGGGCGACTGGATCTCCGCCCCGACGAGCAGAATGCGCCGGTATTGACCCGTCCGGATCCAGGCGTCGGCGACCGACAGCCCGTAGATGAACCCGCTGCACTGGTCGCGTACGTCGAGCGCGGGAATCCCCGGAATGCCCAGCATTCGCTGTAGGTAGACACCGTTTCCAGGGAAGAAGTGGTCGGGCGTCGTCGTCGCGAAGACGATGCAGTCGAGGTCCGCGGCCTTCATTCCTGCCCGGGTCAGGGCCGTGGTCGTCGCCTCGAACGCTACCGCCGCACACGTCGTTCCTGGCTCAACCCAGCGCCGCGTCTTGATCCCGCTGCGCTGGGTGATCCACTCGTCAGACGTGTCCATCATCCCCGCGAGCTCGTCATTCGTGACCACCCGCGGCGGAACGTAGAACCCCGTGGCAATGAACTCGGTTCGCGGCATGTCGCCTTTTTTCTGTTCAGGTTGCGGAGACCCGTGCTCGGGGGAAGATTTCGCAGACCTGACGTTCTGGCAAGGCGTATCGCCACACCGCTCACCCGAATGCCCGAGTCATCCATTCCCATGAACCGCATGCTCACCTCGCTCGCGATCGGACTGATCGCCCTGACGGCCAACGTCGTTGCGCAGCGCCGGGCGATCACATTCGACGACTTCCTGGCTCTGCCGGTGGTGGCCGACCCGCAGCTGTCACCCGACGGCCGCACCGTCGCCTACACGGTGACGACCTACGCACTCGAGGCCAATCGCGGCACCAGCCGTGTATGGGTCACCGATCGCCTCACGGGTGAGGCGCGCCCCTTCACGGGCGGCCCCGGCTCGGACCGCAGCCCCCGCTGGTCGCCCGACGGCCGGGCCCTGGCGTTCATCGCGTCACGCCAGGGGAGTCCCCAGATCTGGGTTCTGTCCGTGGCCGGCGGTGAAGCACGCCAGATCTCGCACCTTCCCGACGGCGTCGGTGAATTTCTCTGGCTTCCGGACGGCTCGGGATTTCTCGCGGTGAGCGACGTCAAGTGGCCCGCCGACCAGGAGATCGACCGGCGCAACGGCGACTACCCGACCGAAGCCCGCATTTGGACGGATCTGTTCTATCGCCACTGGGACGAGTGGCGCGCGGGGCGGAGGCAACACCTGCTCCGTGTCCGCCTCGACGACGGCGTGGCCACCGATCTCACGCCGGTCGATCGCGACGTGCCGACGATCGCGACGGGTGGGGCGGGCGATGTCGCCATTGCTCCCGACGGAGGCGAGATCGCTGTGGCCGTACGGGCGGAGCGTGATGGTGCCGCCATCGCGCGCGGGACCAATACGGACGTGTACCTGCTGGGCAGCGCTGGCGAGTCGGAGGCTGTCTCCCGCGTGATCTCCACTAGTCCCGGCGCCGATCACACGCCCCGATTCTCGCCCGACGGCAAGTGGCTCGCGTATCTCTCCATGGAGCGCGCGACCTTCGAGGCGGATCGGAATCGGCTGATGGTGGTGCCCCGGCGAGACGGCCGGACCGGCGGTCCGGCGGTCGAGGCTACCGCGGGCTGGGACTTGTCGGTGGGCTCCTTCGCGTGGTGTCCCGATGCCAAGTGTGTGTACGCGGTCGTTGAGGAGCGCGGTCGTGACAACATCTATCGGATTGACATTCCGTCGTTCCGCCGCGTCCGTGCCGTCGCGGGCGGCGTCAATACGGGTGTACAGGTGGCCAAAGACGGGCGCACGCTGGTGTACCTGCATCAGAGCAACACCCAGCCGGCTGAGATTTGGAACGCGGGCAAGGCCCTGACGCACCACACGGACTCCATCGTCGCCACACTCGACCTCCATCCGCTCGAGGAATTCGGGTTCGTGGGGGCGCGCGGTGACTCGGTCTTCGGGTGGACACTCAAGCCACCGGGCTTCGACGGCGCGCGTCGGTATCCACTGGTGTACCTCGTGCATGGTGGTCCCCAGGGGGCGTGGGTAGACAACTGGCATGCTCGCTGGAACTACCAGATGTTCGCGTCGCGCGGCTTCGTGGTCGCGGCGGTGAACTTCCACGGCTCGACGGGCTACGGACAGGCGTTCACGGACGCCATTTCGCAGCACTGGGGCGACGTGCCGTTGCAGGACCTGATGACCGGGCTGGATGTGGTCGCGCGACTTCCCTACGTGGATTCCACCCGCCTGGGGGCCGCCGGCGCCTCATACGGGGGTTACATGATCTTCTGGCTCGCCGGTCAGACGACTCGGTTCCGCGCGCTGGTCGCCCACGATGGTGTGTTCAACCCTGTGAGCATGTACGGCTCCACCGAAGAGCTGTGGTTCCCCCACTGGGAGTTCGGCGGATCTCCCTATGACAACCGCGAGCTGTTCGAGCGATGGTCGCCGCTGAACCACGTCAGCGCCTGGAAGACGCCGATGCTCGTAGTACACGGCCAGCTCGACTACCGCGTCGATCTCTCCGAGGGACTGCAGGCGTTCACGGCACTGCGCGAGATGGGTGTGCCGGCGAAGTTCCTCTATTTCCCCGACGAGGGTCACTGGGTGCTGCGCCCGCGCAACCGCCGTGTGTGGTGGAGCACCGTGCTCGACTGGCTGGAGCAGTATCTCCGGTGAGCGACCCCTTCGGAGCGGTGCTGGCGCGGAACACGCTCCTCGGTCTGGTCCTCGGCGCGTTGCTGGCCACCATCCTGCCGCGAAGCGGCGCACTGGGTCGAGACTATCTCGATGCCGTCACCGTGGGTCTCTGCTTCGCGTTCCTCGGCTACGCGGCGGAGCGTGCGCTCGCCCTCGTTCCGGGCATCCGCACGGGTGGTGGACGGCTGGTGCGGGTCGCGGGTTGGTTTGCGGCGGGGCTGTGGGCGTATCTCGCGGGGCGGGTGCTGTGGCGCCTGTACGGACGGGACACGGCCGACCTGCCCCCGCTCGTGTGGGGGGGGGTGTTCCTCGTCGCGGTGGAGCTCGTGCTGCACGGCGGGCTCGCCCTGCGCGGTCGCTCGGATTTCTTCGGTCGAGTACCCATGTGAGCGTGCGCCCGCGGCCCCGGGTTCTTGCCATCGCCGGCGCCCTCGTCTTCCTTGCATGCGGACACGAGCAGCCGTTCCGGCCGGGCACCTACGGACCCGAGGGTCCGTTCAATCCGTCGTCGCTCTCTCGTCTCACGCTCAACCCCCGGGACGACCGCACGCCTGCCTGGACGCCGGACGGGGAGTGGATCTGGTATTCTGCGGAGCGCAACGATCGCCAGGATCTCGACCACTGTCTCGGCCGGCTCCCCGCGGGGGGCGGCGCGCGCGTCGAGACCCGCTGTCACCTGACCCTCGCTGCTGAGGACTCGACCGACGTACTCGAGGCGCCGGCACCGGCCGCTGATGGTCGCCTCGCGTACGTGCACGTCAACGGTCGGATCGGCGCGGTCACGCCGTATGGTGGACAGCTGACGGTTACGTCCGCCGACGGGGGAGATCCGCAGCGCATTCTGCGTCTGCCCAGTCCGCCACTGGGTCGTCGCGGCTTCGACCGTGCGACCCAAGTGCGGTGGCTCGGCGGCGACACGCTGGTGTTCATCGCCGAGTTGTGGATCTACGTGCAGAACGATCTCGCCGGGATCCGGGACACGATCGAGACGGGTGTGGGCATCGAAACCATGGTGCTCGGCGCCGCGGTCCCCGAGCGCATTCCCGACACCGACTGGGCGTCCTCGGTGAGCGTGGGGGACACGGCCGGAGTCCTGTACTACACGCTGAACGGCGATTCGCGTGTGTTCCGGCGTGACCGCGCGACGGGCGATACGGCGACAATCTACGACTTTGGGACACTCGGCGTCGCGCGCGATGTGCAGGTCCGAGCCGGTCGCTTGGTTGCCGTCGTCGGCGGGAGCGTGACCGCCGCGTGGGATGTGAATCTCGGCGCACTGGTACAGAACGATGAGGGGGGGTGGCTCTACTGGATGGACTTCCCGGGCGGCGCGCCGATGCTGGTGTCCGACTCCGCCCGGTTCCGCCGCCCCGCGTTGTCACCCGATGGACGGCGCATCGTGGCGGAGCTGCGGGGGCCGGGCGGGTCGGACCTTTGGCTGGCTGAGCTGCCGTGAGCCGCCACCTCGCCGCGCTGCTGCTGGTTGCCGGCTCGCTTCGTGCACAAACCAGCGGGGCGATTGCGGGCCATGTGCGGAACGCGTCGACGGCGCAGCCAATCGCGATGGCCCGCGTCGTACTCGACGGGGGGCCGCAGGGTGCTCTCACCGACTCCTCCGGGGCGTATCGCATCCGCGCGGTCCGCGCGGGGTGGCACGCCCTGCGAGTGGATGTGATCGGCTATCGCGGTGCCCGCCGCGACAGCGTGTTGGTCCGCAGCGGCGAGACGTCCATCGTGGACGTGGCGCTCCAGCCCGCGGCGCTGCAGGTGGACACCGCAGTCGTCGTCGAGGCCGTCTCCGATCCCGTGCTCGATCCACTGGTCACGGCCGACGTCCAGCGGATCACGGCTGATGAGATCCGACGCCTGCCCCTCACGACCCTAGACGAGGCCATCGCGCTCACCGCCGGCACCGTTGGGGAGAGCTACCGAGGCGGCCGCCTCGGGCAGCAGGCGTTCATCATCGACGGCCTCGGGGTCAAGAACCAGCTCGACGCGGCGTCGGGACCGCTGGGCGTGCGTGTGCCACCCGACATGCTCACCGAGGCGTCGCTCGTCACCAACGGCTTCTCGGCGCGATACGGGCAGGCGGTGTCCGGGCTGGTCAATGTCGTGACTCGTGACGGCGGGGAGCCATGGTGGGGGCGGGTCGCCTACGAGAGCGACCGGCTGTTCGCTGGCGCGGGAGATCTGGGGCTCGACCGCCTGGTCGCCGCCGTCGAGGGCCCGGTGGGTCGAAGCGGTGGCTTCGTCGCCGTCGCCGACGCGGAAGGGCGGCTCGACGCGGACCCCGTTCAGGCACCGCCCCCCGACGATCCTCGCGACCCGCGTGCTGCCAATCCGGCGATGCTGCCGCACAACAGTGGCGAGCGCCTCGACCTGGGTGCCAAGCTGCGGCTGTCGCTCGGGCGACGCCAGACGCTGCGCCTCTTCGCACTGCGATCGGCCGAGCAGCGGTTGCTGTACGATCCGACCTACAAGTACGACCTCGATGATGCGCCGGCGCAGCGGGTGCGAGGAACGCTCGCGTCGGGTCACCTGCAGCACGTCGCCGACGCGTTCGTGGCGGACGTGCGGATCGGCTGGTTCCAGCGCGAATTCCTCCGCGGTGCCCTGGTCCAGCCGCCGGACTACGCGTTCGGTGCGTTCACCGGCACGACGTTCCGGTTTCTCGGAGAGGACCTGGCGAGGCACCAGGATACGGCCGCGGCGCGGGCGCCGATTCCGGGGTTCGGGATCCCCGACTACAGCGAGCGCACTCCGTGGGGTGTGCCGGCGTTTTTCGTGGGGGGGGCACCCCGGGGTGAGGTGGCGTGGAACCGCTACGACGAGTTGCGCGGCCAGCTCGACGTGGCCTTCGGTGCCGGATCGGCCGTGGACGTGAACGTCGGCGCCGAGGCGACGCGTCAGCGGGTACGGACGTTTCAGCGCGTGCTCGCCTACCTGCCGGCGGATGCCGGGGCTCCGCCGCCCACGGCGGCGGATTTCCGCCCGCTCCTCGGGGCGGCGTACGCTGAGGCGAGTCTGCGCGGTGGGGACTTCGTGGTCACGGGTGGGCTGCGGTACGATCGTTTCGCGCCGGGGAGCGACGTGCCGGGAGCCGGTGCCGCGCGCGCCAGCGTCAACCCGCGGTTCGCGTTCTCGACCGTGCTGCCGGGCGCTACCTTCGTGGCGAGCTGGGGCCGGTTCAGCCAGACTCCCGACTATCAGTTCCTGGTCGATGCGGCGTTCGATGACAGCACACGCACCGGGCGGTTCCGTCGCGGCAATCCCAATCTGGGGTTTGAGCACGCCACGCAGTACGAGTTCAGCCTTCGTGCGCGTCCCAGCCGGGAGCTGACGACGCGAGTCAACGTCTACATCAAGGAGCTCGACGGGCTGGTCGCGTCCGTACCGCTCGGTCTGGATCCCGATTCGACGGTGTTCGGCAACGCGGACTACGGCACGGTGCGGGGGCTCGAGCTGATCGTCGAGCGTGAGTTGCGGGGTGGGTGGGGCGCGCGGCTCGCCTACACGCTCCAGACGGCGCAGGCGACCGCGAGCGATGCCTATCAGCTGACGCGGCGCATTCGGATCGACCCCGGGGGGGATACGATCAACCCGGCGCGGGTCGAGTACCCGCTCGACTACGACCGGCGCCACGGGCTGCTGGTGGTCCTACAGGGGCGCGTGCCGGATCGGGCGGGACCTCGCATCGCGGGCGGCCGGCCCTTCGGCGGGCTCGAAGCGGCCGCGATCTTCCGATACAACTCGGGTCTACCGTTCACGCGCACCAACGCGACCGGTGACACATTGGTCGGACTTCCCAACAGTTGGCGGCTGCCCCCGAATCACGCGCTCGACGCTCTGGTGCGCTTGCCCCTGCGGGCTGCGGGCATGCGCGGGGCGGTCTACCTCGATGTGCGCAACGTCCTCAATCGGCGGAATGTCGAGGCGGTGCGGCGGGACAATGGCGACACGAGACCGACCGAGCAAGCGGTCGCCGAGATGGCTGACGCCGCCTACCGGGCGCATCCGGAGCCTATTCCCTACGAGTCGCCCCGCTACCGGCCCGCGGCCGACCTCAATCGCGACGGAGTGATCGCGGGGGCGGCCGAGCTGCTGCCGATGTACGAAGCGGCGGCGCGCGACTTCACCCAACCGGTGTTCTTCTACGGAACGCGGCGACTGCTGCGGCTGGGGATGGAAGTCGGTTTCTAGCGCTGCAACACGCCTGCCGCGATGGCCAGCGGGATCAGCACGTAGAGGATGGTGTCGCGGATCAGGTAATAGAGGACCACCACCGCCACGAGCTTCCAGCCGCGCCGGCGGAACAGACCCTTCCACCCCAGCTGGCGGCGCTCGTCGCGAAGTGTCCGGAGGTACGCGCGCACGGAGAGAGTCACGCGATCAGCCGGAAGAGGTCGTGGTGGATCTCACCCGTGGTTACGTCGGGCAGCTGGCCGGTGGTTTCGATCCACTCGGGCGTTCCGATGCGGGCACGATATGCCTCCTCGCTGACCCACTCGGCGACGACCACGAACTCCGCAGCATGGCGGGTGTTCACCATCAAGTGCCACGAAATGCAGCCGGGCATGGTGCGGATCGCCGCGCCGGCTCGCTCGAGCAGCGTCCGCAACTCCTCCTGCTTGCCCGGTGATGCCACCAGGCGCGAGACCGACCGGACGCGGGTATCGGTGGGCATGTCCATCGGTGGCGTGCCTCCTCCCGGGCACAAGCTTGGAGCCGCGGGCATCGGTTCCGCAAGCCGGGAGGGTTGTGCTGGTCGGGGTAGCGCGGCGATACTTGCTCACCTTGGACGGGAATACCTGATGAAGCGGGAAACCACCGTGTGGCTGGCGCTTGCCATGGTCGTGGCGGGTGGGCCGGCATTTCACAGTGCCGACGCGCAGCGGCGCGCTGGGCGTTCGGTCGGCAGCGCCGGACCGCTCGACGAGCGTATCCAGCTGTCAGCCTGGGGCGGCTGGCAGTTCGGCGGTGGTATGAGCAACATCTACATCGATCCGCAAAACCCCAATGTTCATCTCAGCACGCCGGCCGATGTGAACTTCGGCGCCGCGCTGATGTTCCGGGTCCAGCGGGACAAGCTGATCGGCATCGTGTGGAATCAGCAGCAGACCGTCGTCAAGGTGACCGACCGCGGCCTGTTCCCCGACTCGACCCTGTTCAATGTGACGGTCCACTACGTGCACCTCGGGGCCGAGGTGGAGCGCGGCACCGAGCGCGTGCGGGGATTCGGGGTGGGCAGTCTGGGGCTCACCGTCTTCGATCCCGAGAGCAGCCGCTACGGGAGCTCGACGCGCTTCTCGCTGGGGGCCGGGCTGGGGGCGAAGGCCTACGCGAGCGAGCACATGGGCGTTCGGGCGCAGCTGCGCGGCTGGATGACCCTCGTCGGCGCGGGTGGCGGTGGCATGTGGTGCGGGCCTGGGGGCTGTTCCGTTGCGGTCGGTGCGTACGGGTACTTTCAGGGCGACGTGTCGGGGGGGCTGTTTCTGACCTTCTGAGCGCGGCGAGCCTGCGCGCGGCGCTGCGATCGCGGATCCTCGTCCTCGACGGCGCGATGGGGACGATGATCCAGCGACGCGGTCTGTCGGAAGCAGACTATCGCGGTGACCGGTTCGCTGCCCACCGGCGGGATCTCCGCGGCAATCACGACATTCTGTCGCTCACCCGGCCCGACCTGGTGCTGGCGGTGCACCGCGCCTATCTCGACGCGGGCGCTGACGTCATCGAGACCAACACCTTCAACGCGCAGGCGATCTCCCAGGCGGATTACGGTCTCGAGTCCGCGATCCACGAAATGAACGTCGCGGCGGCGCGTCTCGCCCGTCAGGCGGCGGACGAGTTTACGGCACGGACGCCCGATCGGCCGCGTTTTGTGTGCGGCGTCCTTGGCCCGACCAACCGGACCGCATCGTTGTCCCCCGACGTCAGCGATCCGGCGTTCCGCAACGTCACCTTCATCGATCTCGCCGCCGCGTACCGCGTACAGGCCGAGGGATTGCTCGACGGTGGTGTGGATTTGCTGATGATCGAGACGGTGTTCGATACACTCAACGCCAAGGCTGCGTTATTCGCCGTCCGCGGGCTGCTCGAGGAGCGAGAGGTCCAGCTGCCGCTCGTTGTATCCGGGACGATCACCGATGCGAGCGGGCGAACACTGTCCGGGCAGACGGTCGAGGCTTTCTGGAACTCGGTGCGCCATGGGGAGTTGTTCGCCGTCGGACTGAACTGCGCCCTCGGCGCTGCTCAGCTGCGACCGCACCTGGAGGAGCTGTCAGGGCTCGCCGGGATTCCGGTGAGCTGTCATCCGAACGCGGGCTTGCCCAACGCCTTCGGTGGCTACGACCAGACGCCGGAGCAAATGGCCGAGCTGTTGCGAGAGTTCGCGGTTCGCGGGTTCCTGAACATCGTCGGGGGGTGCTGCGGTACGACGCCTGAGCACATTCGCGCCATCGCCGCGGCGGTCGCCGGGGTCGCGCCGCGCACCGTGCCGTCGCCGCGGCGGGCGACGCGGCTCAGCGGACTCGAGCCGTTCACCATTGATGACGACAGCCTGTTCGTGAACGTGGGTGAGCGCACCAATGTGACGGGCTCCGCCCGCTTCGCGGAGTTGATCCGTGCGGGTGACTTCGAGTCGGCCCTCTCGGTTGCCCGTCAGCAGGTGGACGCGGGCGCGCAGGTCATCGACGTCAACATGGACGAGGGAATGATCGACTCCCGCGCCGCGATGGAGCGCTTCCTGCGACTCATCGCGAGCGAGCCCGACATTGCCCGTGTCCCGGTGATGGTCGACTCATCGCGCTGGGAAGTGCTCGAAACCGGTCTTCAGAATCTGCAGGGGAAAGGCATCGTCAACTCCATCAGCCTGAAGGAGGGTGAGGCTGAGTTCCTCGAGCGGGCGCGGCTGGCGCGGCGCTATGGTGCGGCTGTGGTCGTGATGGCGTTCGACGAGGCGGGCCAGGCCGACACGATCGAGCGCAAGGTCGCCATCTGTACGCGGGCGTATCGTCTGCTCACGGAGCAGGCGGGCTTCCCGCCGGAGGATGTCATCCTCGATCCCAACATCTTCGCCGTCGGTACGGGGATCGAGGAGCATGCGAGCTACGCGATCGCCTACATCGAGGCGACCCGCCGCCTGAAGGAGACGCTCCCGCACGCCCTCATATCGGGGGGCGTCAGCAATCTCTCGTTCGCGTTTCGCGGCAGCCCGACGGTGCGGGAAGCGATACACTCGGCGTTCCTGTATCACGCCATCCAGGCCGGCATGGACATGGGGATCGTCAATGCCGGTCAGCTGGCCGTGTATGCGGACATCGCCCCCGACCTCCTGATCGCCGTGGAAGACCTGCTCTTCGACCGGCGACGCGACGCCACCGAGCGACTGCTGGCGTTCGCCTCGGCGCACCGCGGCGTGACCCGCCATCCGGGTGAGCAGCAGGCGTGGCGCCAGCTGGCGGTTCACGAGCGCCTGAAACACGCGCTGGTCGAGGGCATCGTCGATCACATCGAGGCGGATGTCGAGGAAGCGCGCAGGCATCTCGGCAAGCCGATCGCCGTGATCGAGGGCCCGCTAATGGACGGGATGAACGTCGTCGGCGATCTCTTCGGTGCGGGACAGATGTTCCTGCCGCAGGTGGTGAAGAGCGCGCGCGTCATGAAGCGGGCAGTGGCCTACCTGGTGCCGTACCTCGAAGCGGAGAAAGCAGCCGGGTTGGGCTCGGCGGGCACGGTCGTGCTGGCCACCGTCAAGGGCGACGTGCACGACATCGGAAAGAACATCGTGGGTGTCGTGCTGGGCTGCAATAACTACCGCATCATCGATCTCGGCGTGATGGTCCCCGCGCAGCGGATCCTCGATACGGCGCGTGCCGAGGGTGCCGACGTCGTCGGATTGAGCGGCTTGATCACACCGTCGCTCGACGAGATGGTCCACGTGGCGCGCGAGATGACACGCCAGGAGATGCCCCAGCCGCTGCTGATCGGCGGCGCGACGACGTCACGGCTGCATACCGCGGTGAAAATCGCACCGGCGCACGACGGAATCACGCTGCACGTGCTCGATGCGTCGCGCTGTGTCGGCGTGCTCGGTCGCCTGCTCCACCCAGAGCGGCGGGGCGCGTTCGCGACGGAGATCGCCGATGAGTATGCCCGTTTGCGCGACGAGCACGCCGAACGCGATGGCGCACGGATCACGCTGCCCCTCGACGAAGCGCGCAATCGGCGCTTGACCGTCGATTGGGCAGCCTATGATCCTCCGCAGCCACGACGCCCCGGCGTCACACTGTTTCGCGACTACCCGCTCGCGGAGCTGGTCGACTACATCGACTGGACCCCGTTCTTCGCCGCCTGGGAGTTGCGCGGCGCCTATCCCGGGATTTTCCGCGACCCGACTGTGGGGGAGGCCGCACAGCGCCTGTACGATGATGCCCGCGGACTGCTGGCGCGCCTCGTTGATGACAAGCTGCTGCGAGCGGACGGAGCCGTCGGGCTGTTTCCGGCGCAGGCGGTCGGCGATGACGTGGAGATCTTCGAGGACGATCACCGCAAACAGGTGCGCACGGTGCTTCACGGTCTGCGCCAGCAGTTCGAGAAAGCTCCGGGCCGGCCCAATCTGTGTCTGGCGGATTTCGTGGCGCCGCGCACGGGCCGACAGACGGACTGGATCGGGGCGTTTGCGCTGACGGCAGGGCACGGATTGGACGACGTGTGCGCCCGATTCGAGCGTGACCATGACGACTATTCGGCCATCCTCGCGAAGGCGCTCGCGGACCGGCTCGCCGAAGCATTCGCGGAGCGGCTGCACGAGCGCGTCCGCCGGGAGCTGTGGGGGTACGCCCCGGACGAGCAGCTCGACCCCGCGGCGCTGCTCGCGGAGCGCTACGTCGGCATCCGTCCGGCCCCGGGTTATCCGGCCTGCCCGGACCATTCGGGGAAGCGAGCCATCTTCCAGCTGCTGGATGCCACGGCGGCGACGCGAATTGCACTGACGGAGTCCTGCGCCATGCTGCCCGCGGCCTCGGTTAGCGGATGGTACTTCTCACATCCACAGGCTGCGTATTTCGGGGTGGGGCGGATCGGGCGCGATCAGGTGGAGGACTACGCCAGCCGCCGGGGGATTTCGGTGGCCGAGGTCGAGCGCTGGCTGGGTCCCAATCTGGCGTACGAGGCGGCGCACACCGGTCCGCCGCCCGTCTCGGGGATGCGTCGATGAACGTACTCGTACTCAATTGCGGCTCGTCGTCGGTGAAATTCCAGGTCATCAACACCGATCACGAGCGGATTGCTGGCGACCGTGACCAATGCCTGGTGCGAGGAATCGTGGAGCGCATCGGGAGCCACTCGCTGATCACCTGTGAAGCGACCGGACGCGGGCCCGAGCGGTGGGATGCACCATTGCGCGATCACCGGGCCGCCGTCGACCTGTTCCTGCGCTGGATCGCCTCTGACGAGTCCGGTATCGACGGCATCCGCTCGCTGTCGGAGATCCACGCGGTGGGACACCGCGTCGTCCACGGTGGTGAGCGCTTCCGGCGCTCCGCCCGGATCGACGCCGACGTGCTGGCCGGGATCGAGGAGTGCATCGAGCTGGCGCCGCTCCACAATCCTGCCAACCTGAAGGGCATCCGGGCCGCCACCGAGCTGCTCGGGCCCGGCGTGCCGCAGGTCGCCGTGTTCGACACCGCGTTCCATGCCACCATGCCCGAGGTCGCCTACGTCTACGGGATTCCCTACGCGCACTATCGGCGCCACCGCATCCGCCGCTACGGCTTCCACGGCACGTCGCACCGGTACGCGGCGTACCGCTATCGCAGGCTCCTCGGCTTGGCGCGCGATCAGGTGACCGTGGTCAGTCTGCACTTGGGTAACGGGTGCTCCGCGTGCGCGATCCGGGGCGGTGAGTCCGTGGATACCACCATGGGATTCACACCGCTCGAGGGCCTGCTGATGGGCACCCGGGCGGGCGATCTCGATGCGTCGATCCTCGAGTACCTGAGCCACAAGGAAGGGATGTCCCTCCCTGAAATCGACTCGATGCTCAACAAGCAGTCGGGACTGCTCGGTGTCTCGGGACTGACGGGCGACATGCGGGATCTGCTGGCCGAGTCCGCGGAGACGGGCGACCGCCGGGCGCGGCTCGCCATTGAGATCTTCTGCTACCGGGTGCGCAAGTACATCGGGGCGTACGTGGCGGTGCTGGGTGGGGCGGACGCGGTGCTGTTCACCGGCGGGATCGGAGCCAACGCACCGGAGATCCGCCGGCGGGCCCTTCAGGGGCTTGAATGCCTGGGTCTGCGCCTCGACGAGGAACGGAACGAAGCCACCGTCGACGGTCGCACCGGCGAGATCAGCGCTGCGGGGTCGACGTTGCGTGCCTTCGTGATCCCCACCGACGAGGAGCTGCTCATCGCGCGCGACACCTACCGGATCGTGACGCCACCGGCCTGAGGTCTGTGGCCAGGCAACTCAGAACGCCTCTTCGATCGAGAAATACACGCCCGATGTCCCAGGCCCGAATCCGACATCCGCACGAACGTTGATGTGCTCCTGTCGGTCGAACAGGTAGCGCAGGCCGAATCCATATCCAGCATGAAGGTTTCCCAACGACAGCTTGTTGACCGTTGGCCCGACGGTTCCGACGCCCGCGAACAGGACGCCGCCGAAACGGCCGAACAGCCGGGTGCGGTACTCAGCCTGTCCCATGACGTAGTGCCGGTCGCGGTAGCGGCCCTCGTAGTAGCCGCGCATGCGCGAGCCGCCGCCGAGCTTGGGGAGCTTGAAATACGGTGGGTCGCCGCCCGAGAAGGCGCCGTAGAGCTGCAGCCCCAGCACCTGGCCGGAGCCCAGCGTCCGATAGCCCCGGAGATCGGCGACGATCTCGGTGAACTCGAAGTCGCCACCCAGGGCGGTCGTGTAGGTCACCGCCCGCAGCTCCGAATACACGCCGTGCGTGGGATAGAACACGTTGTCGCGCGTATCGCGCACCAGGTCGAGTCCCAGGCCGGTCACCCAGCCGCCGCCGCTGCCGGTTACCGAATCGCCCAGCAGGAACCCGTTGTCGCGCTTGTCGATGTTGGCCTGGCGATGCACCCGGACGACCGCGCCGGCCTGGAGGCCGTGCGCTTGACTCACCATGCGGGTCAGGCTGGCATCGAGTGCGAGCAGCTCGAGCAGATAGTCGGGCTTCCCCGTGTCGGGGGACGCGGGCCCAGTGCCGTAGAACTTGTCGATGAACCTGCCGAATGACGCATCGAGCCCGCCGGCGGTGCGGTTCGCCGCCGCGAACAGGTCGTGGGACAGGGTCATCTTATACTGGCGGTTGGCGGTGTAGTACGCGCTGAGCAGCACCTTGGATGGCCGCAGCGCCGTGTCGCGGCCCGCGTGGAACGACACGATGCCGCCGACACCGAAGGCGAAGTCCGTCTCCGGCGAGTAGAACGCGTACGGGTAGCCGAACACGCGAACTCGCCGGCGCGGCTGGGTCGCCGCCGTGTCGGGCTCTTGAGCTCCGGCTGCGGCGAATGCCAGGCAGCCGGCCAGCGCGACCGCTACCGCGATCCGCATGGTCCGGCTACTAGAAGTAGTAGATCATGTTGATCACGCCGCGCGACGCGCGCAGTGAGCCCCCCGTTGGCTGGCCGAGGCTGGAGTTGGCGATTTCGAGACCGAGCGACAGGTCGCGCCGTGCCGCGTACGAAACGAACGCACCAAACGTCGTGACATCTGCCGCGACGTCGCTCGCGCGCTCGTTGATGTTCTGGTACCTGGCGCTCAGGGCGACACCGATCGGCACCTTCCACAGCACGCCCAGATCGAGGCTCGCCGCGGCCCCCACGTCGATGATGCCGAGATCCCCCGTGTTGTCCAGGAGCTGGCCGACGCCAGTCTGGGTGGCCGCGGTGAAGCCGAGCCAGGGGGTCGCGGCGTAGGCGAGCCGCAGGCCGACGTTGGTGCGGTCGGCTGAACCTTGTTTGATTACATCGTACTTGGAGAGGTCGATCCGGGCGAGGATACTGTCAACCGTCGTGCTGTCGACCGGCCCCCCACCGGCCAGCACCGAATCCACCGCGGATCGCACTTCTCCCGCGATGCCCTGGAGGTACGTGAGGGGCTGAACGCCGTACAGCGCACTCGACGAATAGTCGAGGGCGACAGCGAGCTGCAGGCGGCTGGTGCCCCAGAGGCGACCCGTTGCTCCCACATCAAATCCATAGACAGTCGAGACCCCTTCCGCGGCGAAGGCGAAGCGATCGACGCCCAGGCGGGCGATCGCGCCGAGGCCGCCGCGCAGTGCGAGCCACCCCGTGACCTGTTGCTGGTACGCGAAGTCGATCGCGAGGAATCCGAGATCTCCCGTGAGCGTCTGTACCAGGCTGTCGTCGGCGTTGTAGATCGGCACCGCGAGGTCGCGGGCACCGCCGAAGCCGATGGACGTCGTGAATCGCGACGCGAGAAACGGATCCCCCAGCACCGTGTTGGGAACGAAGCGGTGCCCACCCAGCTCGCGCGCGCTCCCACCCATCTCGGTGGCGGCACGTTGCGCAGCGCTAGTGGGTGGGACGACCCAGAGCATCGCGCCGGCCATCACGAACGGCCCCAGGACCCGGATTCGCAACGAGGTCATGCTGCTCTCTCCTGTTCGAGAACACAGTGGATGATGCGAACTGCTGTGCCGGACCAAAGATAGGTCCACCCTCGCCAGTTGCGAGGGGCCACGCGGCGGGCCGGTTGACCCGCTCGCGTGCCATGTCTATCCTCCCGGCGGCTTGACGGGACCTGTCCATACCTTTTTCGAGGATTGCAACGATGAAAACGCAGATGCTCGCGCTGGCCGCCGCGCTGCTCGTCGTCGGGCCGGCTGCCGCCCAGGAGAGTCCGCTGCTCGAGCTGGCCCGCTCGGATTTCCGCACGCAGAAGGTGGCGATCGTAACGGCGGCGATGCAGCTCGACGAGGGGCAGTCGTCGACGTTCTGGCCGGTGTACCGCGAGTACCAGGCCGAGCTCACGGCCCTGTGGGACCGGCGACTGGCGCTCATCAAGGACTACGCGGACAGCTACCAAATCATGACCGATCAGAAGGCCAAGGACCTGGCCCAGCAGGCCCTGCGCCTCGAAGAGGACGGCGTGAAGCTGCGTCGCAAGTACTTCGACCGCATGTCCAAGGCGCTCACCCCCGTCATCGCCGGGCGGTTTCTCCAGGTGGAGAATCAGATCGATCTGCTGGTCCGGATCCAGATCGCCTCAGAGCTGCCGCTGCTGCACAAGCCGGAGTAGCCGCTCCCATCGGATCACTCGGAACACACAGGCCCGGATGGAACTCCCATCCGGGCCTGTCTTCGTTCGGCGTCCCGTCGCGGCTAATACAGCCGGCCGTAGGCGAACCCGATGCTGAACGTCCACCAGCTGTAGGACTGACCGCCGGCCTCGAACGCGTGGTTGTACCGGACGTCAATCGATCCCGCGCTGCGGCCGTAGTCCATGGGGAAGATGATGCCGGCCTGCGGGGCCAGCCCGAAATGCCAGTTGTCCGACACGAGCGACACGACGCTGACGTCGGTGCGCCGCTCGATGTAGTACACGCCTCCGTTCAGGCCGAGGTACATGTCGGCGCCGCGATTGGGCTGACGATGCAGTTGCAGCTGCGCGAGGATGGGAAACGCGTTGACATAACGGTACTGGGTGCCCTGCGCCGCCGCCGCGTCGCCGATGCTCACCGGCTCGTCGGTCTTCTTGTTGAACACTGTCCAACCGAGTGAAATCGCCGCCGTCACGTTGTCCCGGACATACTTCCCGGACTCGAACGTGATGCCGCGCCAGCTGAACTGGTCGATGTAGTCCTTCATGTCGCCGCTCGGAGCGGCGGTGCTGTAATAGAGGCGCCCGAACGTCTGCGCCGCGACCTGACCGCTCAGAGCCAGGGCGAGCGCCGCGGAAAAGAGTATGCGCATGGCTGGTTCGCTCCGTTTCTGGTCGGGCCGCTAGTTGCGGCGCAGGTATGGGGACAGGTCGAACACGCGGTTGATGCCCGTCTCCAACCGGCTGCTGGTGGCGTTGCCGGAGGAACCGAGCACTCCGGTCACGCCGCCCATCCACAGGGCCCTGATGGTGCTGTCCGACGCCACGCTCGGATCGACCAGCGTGATCTGCAACGAACCCTGGTCCCACTGATACACGGTGACAGGCGGCGGATAGTAGCAGTAGTAGCAGGGCCCCCACGGCGGCCAGTAGCCGCCCCACCAGTATCCGGGATACCAGGTGGCACCGGTCATCGTGCGCGCTGTTGCCGTGACCAGCACGAGTACGTCGGGCGGGTTGGCCGGATCGACCGCGACGCGCTGGTACCCCCGTGCGTCGATGTGGCTGACGACGAGACCCAGGATGTACGAGTCGTAGTCCCGCGAGATCTCGGGTGGATTCGTATCCGTCGTATCCGGGTACACGTGGATGATGGTGTCCGGGAGTGCGTAGGTCACGATGTTCGCGAACTCGCTCTCCGGCACGTTCGGGTTGCGGATGGCGACGGAGAGGTCCAGCTCCTGAAGACTCTGCACATCACCGGGATAGCAAGACAGGCTGGCGGCCAGCGCGACGCCGGCAGCCAGCAAGCCGATAGGCTTGCGGGTCATCCCCCTACCTCCATGCATTCGCAGTCGTGAGTGGCGGGAATGCTACCCACGCCGCGGGAGGGAAGGCAAGAACGTGTTCCATTTCGTAACCGCCTGTTGCACAGCGTGTTACGTCGCCGGATCAGCGCTCCCGACGGTCACCGAGCGAACCGGCACCCCTTCTCGGATTTCGGGCTGCTGCGTCTGAACAAACAGGCCTACGAGCATCGCGAGAAAGAGGAGCGTCCCGAGGACGATCAGCGCGACGTTCATTCCCGAATAGCTATCGTTGCGCGGCGCACCGGGGGCCACCGCGGCGTGCAGGCGGTTGACCCCCGCCTGCGCCACCATCAACGGCACGACATTCAGGAAAGCGAGTACCCACCACGGATCGGGCAGGCCGAGCAGCGCGTTGAGCCCCAGGTAGACGAGTGCCAACACCCCCGGCTCCGGCAGGCCTGGTCGCCCGGCCTCACGCAGGTCGTGGTGCATCCGCTCGAAGAGGCGGAAGCTGAACAGGGGACCGAGCAGCGTGCGCAGCAGCACGGAGAACCGGTGGGTGCTGCGGGCACGATAACGCCGCCAGTTGCGGTAGTGCCAATAGACCTGATACAGGCCAAAGCTGGCGATCGACATTACGAACAGCTTCGGGACGGACACGGGGAAATACCACGGCTCGTCCAGGGGCGGTGTCGCCTGCGGGAATCCGAGGTACGCGGGGCCCTGGTTGGTCATCTCCGCTCCGTGGTCTCCGGCAGGGCTTCGCGCCAGTATCCCGCCGCTACTCCGATGACGACCATCAGGAGACCGAGCCAGCCCGGCGTGGTCAAACGCTGGCCCAGCAGCGACAGGGCCAGCAGGGCACCGACGACGGGCTCGATCGTGGCAGCGACGGCCGTCGGGGCGGCCTCGATCCGCCGCACCGCGGCGAAGAAGGCGAAGTTGGCCAACAGGACGGTGCCCAATGTGAGCGCGAGGGTATGCGCCCACGCCCCGGGTGTCGGAGGCAGGGCGGGCGCGTGGCCGGTGAGTGGCAGCACCAAGCCAAGGATCGCCGTGCCGCCGACAACCTCATAGAACAGCACCCGCACGGCGCCATAGAGCGGGACGGCGTACCGTGCAAGCAACGTCGTGCCCGCGTAGCTCACAGCTGCGAGGCCTCCCCCCGTCACCCCGGCAGCGAGGCTCGCGCCAGCCGGGGGTCCCCCACTCATGCCACTGCTGCCGCCGGTGACGGCGAGCGCCGCGCCGACCATCACGATGATCGCGAGCGCGAGCCGCGGCACGGTGAGATGCTCGCCGAGGAGCGGGGCCGCCAGGATGGCGACGAGAACCGGCGCTGTGTATAGCAGCGCCGCGGCGCCCGCCACGCCGGCCCCGGCGATGCCGAATTGGTATGCCACCTCGAACAGCGCAACCAGCGCGCCGCCGCCTCCAGCGATCAGCAACAAGCCCCGGCGGTCGATGCGGAACAAGGTGTGATCGGCGGCCGCGCCGTACAGGGCCAGTCCTCCCATTCCGAGCAGGACGCGCCAAAAGCCGATGCCGGTGATGGCGGCACCCTCAGCGTACAGTCTGGTCGAGAGCGGTCCCGTGGTGCCCCACAGGCTGCCTGCCGCGAGCGCGAACAGATACCCGGAGAGCCGGGCGGTCCGGCCCGCTGCTGGCGGCGTCATCGCCCTACGATAGACCGGCGCTCAGGGTCCGGCTAGGCCGGCGGTCGCGGTCAGCTGACCGCCAGCTCTCCGCGCAGTACGGTGACGGCCTGGCCGCTCAGCACCACGCGATCGTTCGCCATCTGCACCCGCACCACACCCCCGCGTGCCGACACCTGGTGGCCGACGAGTACCGACCGGCCCAGCCGGGCGGCCCAGAAAGGTCCCAGCGCGCAGTGCGCCGATCCCGTGACCGGATCCTCGTCCACGCCAGCCGCCGGAGCAAAGAAGCGGGAAACGAAGTCGTGCGCCCCATCGTCGTCGGGAGCCGTCACCATCGCCCCGCGCGTCGTGAGGCGGGCGAGTCGCCCGAAGTCGGGCGTGGCCGCGCGGACGGTCGCGGCATCCCGGACGGCGATCAGCCAATCGAGCCGATTACGGCCCGTCCACTCGGGGGTGACGCCGAGCGCATCCATCAGCTCGGCGGGCGCGGGTGCCGCCTCGGCAGGCTCAGTCGGAAAGTCCATTTCGATCCAGGCACCGCGTCGCGCCGCGGTCAGGAGGCCACTGCGGGTGTGGAAGCGAGCTGGGTGATCGGCGGGGAGGTGGCCGTCTTCCCACAGCACATGCGCCGCCGCCAGCGTCGCGTGGCCGCAGAGGTCGACCTCGACGCTCGGCGTGAACCAGCGCAGCTCATAGCCATCGTCGTGGCGTACGAGGAACGCGGTTTCCGACAGGTTCATCTCCCGCGCGACGTGCTGCATCCAGGCCGCGTCCGGAAACGCCGCCAGAACGCAGACTGCCGCCGGGTTGCCCGTGAAGGGAGTGGCGGTGAAGGCATCGACCTGCACCACGCGGTGGGGCACGGCGAGACTCCCGCATCAGGTGGTCAGCCGGAATGACGTCTTCCGGTGCAGGAAACTATCCTCGTCACCAACCAAAAAGAACTCGAGCAGCCGGTCGGCCCACCAGCCATCGGTGACGTGCAGGCGCGGTGCTCGCGCGTCGCCCGGCAGGTCGAACACGACGGTGGTGAGGAACGACCCCCCGGGGGCGATCGGTTCGGTGAGGGGGACTGGTGGCCCGCGGTTCTCCGCCAGCGCCGCTTCGCCGGCGGACGAGCGCATGTAGCGGTGACCCGCGGAATCGGTGATGGTGATCCGGGTGCCGGCGAGCCGCAGGCGCGCCGCGCGCGCGTCGTTCGCGACCCGCAGGGTGATCACGTGAAAGGTGCCCGCGGCACGAGTGGCGCCGATGTGGTCCAGCCGTTCCACGCGGGCGATGGCGACCTGGGTATGGCAGTCGAGATAGAAGCCGCAGAACCTCTTGGACTCGTTGAGACCGAGCACACGTGGCTCACTGGCGAGCGAGGTCGTCACGAGCGCCGCCGTGTAGAGCGCCACCCACGCGCTGAGTCCGATCGCCAGTCGGACGAGGCGAGGTCGGCGGCCGCGCAGCAGCGCGAGCAGCACTACCGCCAGCGAGCCGAACAGCAGGAGCGCGGTGACGAGGATCATGAGGATGCCGAGGCCGGGTGTGGTCACGAGGTGGCTCCGAGGGCCGCCGCGGGCAGTGCGCCGAAGCGGCGCGCGCGGGTGTGGAACTCCGTGAGAGCGGCAGCGAGGTCAGCCGCGGTGAAGTCGGGCCACATCTGTTCGACGAAGACGAGCTCGGCGTATGCACTCTCCCACAGCAGAAAGTCGCTGAGGCGCCGCTCGCCCCCGGTGCGGATGAGGAGGTCGACGTCGGGCAGTAGCTGGCGTGCCGCGATCGCGTCGCGCGCCGAGTAGTCCACGGCGATGCGCAGGTGCAGATGTGCCCCGCCGCGGGTGGCCAGCTCCGCGGCATCGATCGCGGCGCGCAGCCGCGGGTCGAGTCGGTCCCGGCGCCCGACGATCTCGAGGCGGACGCTGTTCGCGGCGCACCGGGGCGACTCGATCCGGAGGTGGCGCTCGAACAGGCGCATCAGGGCGGCAACCTCGTCTGCGGGGCGGCGCCAGTTGTCGCTGGAGAAGGCGTAGAGGGTCAGGGCGGCGATGGCGGGGTGGCGCGCGGCCGCCTCGACCAGGCGGCGGACGGCCCGGGCCCCGGCGCGATGGCCCGCGCTGCGCGGCAGCCCGCGGCGGGTAGCCCAGCGACCGTTGCCGTCCATGATGACAGCGACGTGCAATGTACTTTGTGGGGAAAAGTGCAGTGGCAAAAAAATACTCCCTCAGGCGGTCCGGGCAGTGCGGATGACCGCTTCCATGTGGTCGAGATAGCGCTGCAGCGCTCGGCGCCCGGCTGCGGTGAGCCGGTAGGTCGTCTGCGGGACACGCTCCA
Source organism: Gemmatimonadota bacterium (assembly GCA_003251175.1). Classification (GTDB taxonomy): domain Bacteria; phylum Gemmatimonadota; class Gemmatimonadetes; order Gemmatimonadales; family GWC2-71-9; genus SZUA-544. The sequence goes on along the minus strand of QKHC01000114.1, from coordinate 20,398 downwards.
CGAAGGTCTTCGCGCAGGTGACGTACCCGGCATCCTCGAGCTTGCGGGCGTGGACGCTGAGGTTCCCATCGGTGGTGCGGAGCAGGGCTTTCAGCTCGTTGAAGGTGAGTCCATCCCCGGCGGCCAGTGCGCTGACGATGCCGAGGCGCATGCGCTCGTGGATGAGGCGGTCGAGCTGCAGCGCGGCGGCGCCGGGCCGACCTGCGGCGGCGCTCCCGGGTTGCTCGGCACGACCGGGTCGGCGGGCAGCGCTGGATCTAGCCACCGTACCGCCGCGCGATGACGAGGCCGAACACCACGTGGAGCCCGCCGAATCCGGCAGCCAGACAGCCATTACCCCATGCCGCCGGACCGAACAACGCGGCGGCGCCGATGGCCACGAAGGCGAGGCCCATGAGTGGAACCACGCGGACCGAGAGCGCGCCGCCCGTCATCACGGCGGTGCCATACAGCAGCGTCCACACTCCAGGAATGAAGCGCGGCTGGGCGGAGAAGTAGAGCGCCACGGTGAGCAGTCCGCCGGCCACGAGCGGCGGCAGGAAGGCGAGGCCGAAGCGACGGGCCGGCCCTGACCACAGCGGCGTGTGCCCGGCGCGCGCCTTGCGGACCATCGCCCAGCCGGCGATGGCGATCGCCACGACGGCTTCCGCCACCCAGACGAGCATCCAGGGCAACGGTCCCGGCTGCCGCGCGGCGAGGACCGCCGCCAGGAGGGCCGTGAGGCCGACCGCCACCATGCCCCAGCCGGGCACGGCGGTGAACGACCCGGCTCGCTCCATCGTGTCCCGGATGAAGCGGAGGTCGGCGATCGCGCGGTCGTGCAGCGGTTGCGGCGTGGCCACGGTTCCAGGATACGACGGGGACCGCTTTCTGTCAAGTACTTTTTGATGCAAAGTTACTGCGTGCCCGTCTCCCGAACCCAGGTCGCGATGGCCGCGATCACCGCGCCATCCACCGTCCCGGCCCGCCCGTACTCGGCGCCGGTGGACGCGCCCTCGACCGTCATGAACAGGTGGTTGAGGTTCGGGAACCACTGCAGGCGCGCCAGCGCCGGCGGCTTCCCGGCCAGCGCCGCTTCCACCCGCTCGTAATCGGCCCGTGTCACCTGATAGTCCTTGCCACCCTGTAGCACGAGGACGGGGCGCTGCAGCCGCCGCAACGCCTCCAGCGGCCGGCGCGCGAGCAGGTCCCGCCAGTAGTGGGCGCTCGCCCCGAGGACCATTTCGGAATCGGCCGCTTCGCCGGAGCGCACGCGGGCGAACGCCTGCTGGAGGGCCGCCGCCTGCGCCGCGATCGTGGACTCGGGTTGCGCCGCGGCCCGCAGGCGAAACGCCGTCTGCTCGACGATCACCGAATCCAGCGGCCGGGTACCCGGCGCGAGCAGAATGAGACCCCGTAGCTCGTCGCCGAGCCGCTCGGCGATCAGGGGTCCGAGGGTCCCGCCCAGGCTGTGGCCGAGCAGGTAGACGCGAGTCGGGTCGATTCCGGCGGCGGACCGCGCGAGACGCACCGCGGCCACCGCGTCGGCGATCACCTCCTCTTCGACCGTGATCGTGGCAGCAACGGCCCGCAGGCGATCGCGGTGGGCAAACGTGCGTTTGTCGTACCGCAGCGTCGCGATCCCCTCGGCGGCGAGTCCGTAGGCGAGGTCGCGGAACGGTTTGTTCGGACCGATCGTCTCGTCGCGGTCGTTGGGCCCCGACCCCTGGACCAGCACGATCACCGGCGCCGCTCCGGCACCGGCGGGCACGCACAGCGTTCCCCCCAGCGGGAGCTCGCCACTCGAGACCTCCACGCTGCGCTCCTCGCACGGCGGCGCGGGCGTCGGCGCTGAGGCGGCCTGGACGTACCCCTCGCGTACCAGCTCCACCCGCTGCACCGGCACGGCCGCGCGCAGCAGCCGACCGTCAGCCGCCTCCAGCTCGACGAGCTGGCCACCAGCCTCGAGCGTGAACCGCTGTATCGCGACCGGCTGGCCATCGAGGGTACCCGATCCCGCAGGTCCCGGCGTCACCCGTCCCCGGATTGCCGTCAGTGCCTGTGGTACGATGAAGGTCCAATCGGCGGCACGCGATTCCGGAGCCTCTGCCAGATAGCGGTCGAGCAGCAGCTGGAAGTGGCTCACCACCAGGTTGTCGAGCAGCAGGGTGCGAGCATCAGCCGCCGCGCTCGCGGTTCGCTCCTGCTCGCCGGCACTGGCGCGCATCCGCACCGTGTCACCCTCGCGCCACGCCTCGATGCGCTGAATGGCACCACCGACGGTCGCCGAGAGCCGGTAGTGGCCCGGGCCCCGGTCGGCAGCCAGCGCGGCGCTCTGCACCATTTCGATCAGCGTGCCGCCGCGGTTGATCTCGCCACGCCCCGACACCTCGAACCCCCCCTGGGCCATGGCGACGATGGTGAACTCCTCCCATCCCGACAGAGCACCGCCGCCGGCCGAGATGCGAAAGCGGCTGGGTTGCTGTGCGGTCAGTGACGCGGCGGCGGCGACGCCCAGCCCGGTCACGAGCACGGACAGGTGTGAGATGTGTGCCATGTCCTCAAGATATCCTGGCGCCGCTGGGTGCGGGTGTGACCGCGCGTCATTGGTGAGTGAGTTTGCGGTATTTGAGCCGTCGCGGTTGATCAGCCGCCGCGCCCTTGCGGCGCCTCAGGTCCGCGTGATAGTCGTGAAAGTTCCCCTCGTACCAACGGGTCTCCCCATCATCCTCGAACGCCAGCACATGCGTGGCGATGCGGTCGAGGAACCAGCGGTCGTGGCTGATCACGACGACACAGCCAGGGAAGCGCAGCAGCGCGTCCTCCAGGGCCCGCAGGGTGTCCACGTCCAGGTCGTTGGTGGGCTCGTCGAGCAGGAGGACGTTGCCGCCGGACTTGAGCAGCTTGGCGAGATGCAGGCGGTTGCGCTCGCCGCCTGACAGTATTCCCACCCGTTTCTGCTGGTCCGTGCCTCGAAAGCCGAAGCTGGCGCAATACGCCCGGGCGTTGACCTGCCGCTTGCCGAACTGCAGCGTCTCCTCGCCACCAGCGATCTCCTGGTATACGGTGCGTTCAGGATCGAGATGCTCGCGGGACTGATCGACGTAGGCCAGTCGCACCGTCTGCCCGGTGACCAGCGTTCCGCCATCAGGCGGCTCTTCACCGACGATGATACGGAACAATGTCGTCTTCCCCGTACCGTTGGCGCCGATGACGCCGACAATGCCGCCGGGTGGCAGGCTGAAACTCAATCCGTCGAACAGCAGGCGATCCCCATACGCCTTGCGGAGGTCCCTGGCGATCACGACGTCGTTGCCCAGCCGGTCGGGTACCGGGATGAGAATCTCGGCGGGATCGTCGCGCCGCCGTTGCTCCTCTTCCAGGAGCCGCTCGTACGCGGTGATGCGCGCCTTGCCCTTCGCTTGGCGCGCGCGCGGCGTCATACGGATCCACTCGAGCTCGCGCTCCAGCGCAGCGCGGCGGGCGCTCGCCGCCTTTTCTTCGGCGGCGAGCCGATGCTGCTTCTGCTCGAGCCACGAGGAGTAGTTCCCTTTCCACGGGATGCCCTCTCCGCGATCGAGTTCGAGGATCCAGCCGGCCACATTGTCGAGGAAATAGCGGTCGTGCGTCACGGCGATGACGCACCCCGGGTACTGCTGCAGGTGGCGCTCCAGCCAGTAGACGGATTCGGCATCGAGATGATTCGTGGGTTCGTCGAGCAGCAGCAGGTCAGGCTGAGCCAGCAGCAGCCGGCACAAGGCGACCCGTCGCTTCTCGCCCCCCGACAATGTGGAGACCTCCGCGTCACCGGGAGGCAGACGGAGCGCATCCATCGCGACGTCGATCCGGTGGTCCAGCTCCCAGCCGCCGACATGGTCGATCCGCTCCTGGAGCGCGCCCTGGCGCTCGAGCAGGCGCTCCATCTCCTCTTCAGGCATCGGGTCGGTGAACTTCGTGGTGATCTCGTTGAACTCGTCGAGGAGCGCGCGGATCGCGCCCAGTCCCTCCTCGACGTTGCCGCGCACATCACGGCTGGCATCCAGCGCCGGCTCCTGCGGGAGGTATCCGATGGTGATCCCACCCGCTGGCCGTGCCGCGCCGATGAAATCGGTGTCGACGCCGGCCATGATTCGCAGCAGCGAGCTCTTCCCGGCCCCATTCGGACCGATCACGCCGATCTTCGCGTCGGGGAAGAACGATAGTGAGATATCCTTGAGGACGTGCCGGCTGGGCGGCACGATCTTGCCGACCCGGACCATCGAGTAGACGTACTGTGGTGTCGTCATGGTGCCCGTCGGCGGGAATCTACGTGTCCGGCGACGCGTCGAGGGAGGGGCGACGGGCGCGGGGCGCGCGGCCGACCGCCTGTGCTACGACGAATCGAGCAGGAGCAGGCCGTATTCGCCGACATGGCGGAAGCCGAGCGCCGCGTACGCGCGGGCGGCGCTGGGGTTGTCGGTGAACAGGACGGCGCGGGTCGCACCGGCGTCGCGCGCGGCGATCAGCGCGCTGGCAGTCACCGCCCGACCGTATCCGCGCCCCCGTAACGCGGGCGGGGTCCACACCCCGCCGATCTGCACGATGTCGGGCAGCTGGGCGTTGTAGGCGGCAAACGCGACCGGCTCGCCCCGGTCCTCGAGTACGAAGTCCGCCCGCTCCCGTCGCAGCAGGCCCATCTCCTCGCGCGACTGCGTGCGCAGCGCCGGCGATTCCGATGCACCCAGCGCTTCCTTCGCGTAGGCGGTGCGCCACTCGACCAGCAGCTCCAGCTCATCTTCGCGGGCGTGGTGCCAGGTGCAGCGTCCCGGTGCCAGCGCAGCCGGGGAGATCATCTCCGCGAGGTCGAGCCCGTACAGTGCCTCGCGGCTGGCCTTGGCGGCGGGGCGCGCGGCGGCGCCGAGGGCCGCGCGAGCGACCGCCACCTGGTCCCACGGCCCGGCCAGTCCACGGAGGTCGCGACCGGACAGCGCTACCGCAGCACGTGCCAGGTCGCCCGTCCGCAGCGGGGCCTGGAGGATGACCATCCCGTTCCAGTAATGCGCGGCGACTGCGGCAATGCCGGAGGCGTCGAACGCCGCGACGTAGCTGCCGTGCAGCGGACCGCCGTGGTCGGCAAGACCGGCGCGTCGGGCGTTCGCCCGCAGGAACATCGAGCTGTCCCGGTGGGTGCGGAGGAAAGCGTCGAGCGGCTCCTCGTCGCCCGGGACCAGGGGGCGGATCTCGGTCACGGCGGGGGCGTTCGCGTGCGGCCGACGGAGCGCGCGAGGATGCCGAGGCCACCGCGCTGGCCGCGGCGCCGCACGGGGGCGCGGTACAACGAGACGAGGGTGATCCAGCTCAGCCAGCTGATGCGCTCGGGCCACGACAGCGCGCGCCACATTTCCCACGGCTGGGAGACCGCGGCGTGCCACGACTGAAGCTCTCCCTGAGCCAGCGCGGTAGACCGGGCGAGCACGCGGTTCGCCTGCACACCGTGTTCCCCGGGTGACGTGAGATTCCAGACACACGTGACCATGCCCCATCCGTGGCTGTCGCTCGCTCCGACCAGCAGGCGGTCGTACTGCCGCGCGAGCCGCACCACGTCCACCCGGGCCGCCGCCGCAAAGCCGATCGCCTTGGGGGCGCAGTTGACGATTTCGAACCCGTCGACGCCGGCAATTGCGAACCGTTCCAGGTTCTCGCGATGGTAGCGCCAGTATTCCGGAATCGAAGCGATGCTCATGGCGCCCTGCTGGTGCAACGCTTCGAACACGCCCAGCAGCCCGTGGAGGTCGCGGCTGTAGGGCTCGCGGTCGATGACGCGGACCGGACCGATGGCCACGAGGTGGAGCTGGTGCAGACTCCACTCGACCCCGGGAAGCAGCGGGATCTCCGTATCGTTGGTGCCGGCAAACACACGATTGTGGTCGGTGAGGTAGGAAGCGGTGAATCCCTGGCGCGCGTGCCACCGCGCAATGCGATCCGTCGTCCAGCCGGGCCGGCCGTCGTGCGAGGCGACCGAGTGCACGTGGTAGTCGAGGATCGCCATGCTGGGGTCGCGCGTCACGAGCTTCGGCACCGGGCGCGGCAACAGCACCGCCGCCGCCGCGAGTGCGACCACGGCGAGGGGCCAGGTGAGGCCCCGGAGCAGTCGTCGGCGCCACGACCCCGCCCGCACCGCACCCGCGAGCGCCAGCGCGATCATCCACCCGGTCACGAGGGCCTTGGCGCGGTCCAGCGACAGGAAGGTGAGCGCGTCGAGCGTGTCCGAAAGTGGCGCCAGAATCACATACCAGAGGGGGCGCACCAGCTCGACGTCACCTCCGGGGGCCGCTCCGGTCACGGCATCGACCAGCGGTGGTACGCTCCACCACGCGGACGCCAGCACAGCTGCCGCGAGCACGAGCGCGATCGGGTGGCGGGTCAGGGCCCTCACCGGTACGTTGGCGTCATGGACCGGGAGGAAGCTAGACGGACATGCCACACCTGTCACGCGAGCGCGCCGTGACGGGCGCCGACGATTTCGCTGCCATAGCTCTCGATCCCCTGGCCGACCGGCCGGCCGCCGATTGGCAGAAGGCACCCCCCGGCAAGTGGACCCCGGCGCAGATCATCGAGCATCTGGCGCTGAGCTTCGATCTGAGCGCGCGCGGGTTCGAGCAGGCCCAGCCGCAGGGGCCGCGCCGCGCGCGTACGCTGCTCGAGCAGGTGGCGGCATTCCTCGTGTTCCGGCTGGGATGGATCCCACCGGGGATCGAGTCGCCGCGGCGGGCCGCACCGGCGACTCGCGTCGAGGCCCCCGCCGCCAGGGAGCATCTTCGAGCGGCGCTCGCTCGCTGGAGCGCCCTCGCCGGCCGCCCCGGAGTGTTCGTGCGGCACCCGCGGCTCGGCGACCTGGATTTCGATGAGTGGCTGCGCTTCCATGCGTGGCATTGCCAGCATCACGCGAAACAGATCCGTCAGCGGCTCGCGTCATGAGCGCGCGTCGCCGGCGGCGCAAGACGACGGTCCGGGTACCCAATCCGAAGGCCCCGGTGCGTGGTCGGCTGCGCACGCCCCCACACCAGGTGCACCGGACGGAGAAGGCCTATCATCGCAAGCCCAAGCACCCGCACCGCGAGCAGGAGTAGGCTAGGCCTGTGACGGGACTGCGCAACCGATTGGTGTGACCGTCCCTCGCCGGAGCGTCGGCCTCGCCGCCCGCATCTTCGTCAGCTCGGCGCTCGTGGTCGTCGCCGTGCTGCTGACGAGTCTCGGACTGACGTCCGTGCAGGCGCGCCGCACCGCCGACGCGGCGATCGGCAGTGCCCTGCGTCGCAGCCGGGCCGCCGTGGCGCGCCAACTCCGCGAGCGGGCCGATGGGCTGGCGGCCGTGAGTGCCGTGAGCGCCGGCGTGCCGCGCCTGCAGGAGCGCCTCTTGAGCGAACCGGCGCTGGCCACTCGCGTGCGCCAGGCGGCCGAATACCGCGATCTGGTCGGCGCGGCGATCGTGTTGGTCACCGACGCGGCGGGACGGGTGCGGGCGCGCACCGACTACCCCATGGAGGCCGGAGAGGACCTGTCCCGCGTTGCGCTGATCGCCAAGGCGCTCAGTGGGGAGCGGGCGCGGGGCGGGCTCATCGACGACCGGGACCCCGACGACATGCGGTTCTTCTTCGCGCTCGCGACGCCCCTGGGGTTCGAGCGTACGCCGCCACGGGGGGTGCTCGTCACGGCGTTCGCGTTGGACGACAGCCTTGCCGCCGCGCTCGCGGCCTCGATGGGCGCGGACCTCGCCTTCTTCATCTTGGACCGTACCGGCCGGCCCTTCGTGGTCGCCAGCACCCTGCCTCGTGATCCGGTCGCGGTCGCCCTCACCAGCCGGCTCGATGCGCGACGTCTCGATCAGGTCAGCATCGACGACCTCGAGCGCGAAGCGGTCGACACCTTGACTGCCAACATCAACGGGAAGGAGTTCACCGGCCTGCCGCTCCCGATTCGCTCCGCCGCCGGCGCCCTGTTCGGTGGGGTGGTGGCGTTCCAGCCCCGGAGTGCCGAGCTCGCCACGTTCCACGCGCTTCGGAACATGATCTGGGCGGCGCTGGGCCTGGGGATCGTCTTGGCGCTCGTGTCGGCGTTCGTGCTGGGCCGCCAAATCGCCAGGCCGGTGCAGCGGCTCGCGGCGGCCACGAAGCAGGTCCAGGATGGTGACTATTCGGTGGAGATACCGGTCGGCGGGCACGACGAGGTCGGGGCACTGGCCCGGGCGTTCCGTGGCCTGGTGGAAGATCTCAGGGAAAAACAGAACCTCGTCGACTACATGATGGCGTCATCCGGCGCCGTTACCCTGCGGCTCGAAGCCGAGCGAGCGCAGCTTCCCGATCGAGCGGCGGCCGGCACCGCCAAGCTCGAGCCCGGCGTGGTGTTCGCCGGCCGCTATGAGATCAAGGAAATGCTCGGTGCTGGCGGCATGGGCGTCGTGTACCGCGCCATCGACCGGGAGCTGGGTGAGCCGGTGGCGATCAAGACGTTGCGGCCGGGCGTCGCGGCCGACGACGCCACCCTCGAGCGGTTCAAGCAGGAGATTCGTCTCGCGCGCAGGATCACCCACCGCAACGTCGTGCGGACCTACGACCTTGGCGAGGTGAACGGCACCTACTACCTGACCATGGAGTACGTCGAGGGCACCTCACTCAAACAACTGATCCAATCGCGCGGGAAGCTGCCCGTGCCGGTGACCCTGACCATCGGGAAGCAACTCTGCCGGGCACTCGAGGTCGCCCACGAGCAGGGAGTGATTCATCGTGACATCAAGCCGCACAACATCGTCGTCGAGCCGAACGGTTTCTTGAAGGTCATGGATTTCGGCATTGCCCGTCTCGCCCAGGCCCCCCAGGGCACGGGGCTCACGGAGGCGGGCACGGCCCTCGGCACGCCCGACTACATGTCGCCCGAGCAGCTCATGGGCGAAGAGCTCGACGCGCGCAGCGATCTGTATGCGGCCGGGGTCGTGCTCTACGAGTGCCTCACGGGACGGGTGCCCTTCGAGGCGGATTCGGTGTACGCCCTGGTGGCCAAACACCTCGAGGAAGCTCCCGCCGATCCCCGGGGGTATCACCGCGACGTGCCGGATCAGCTCGCGCAGCTCGTTCTCAAGGCCATGGCGAAGCAGCCTGCGGATCGGTTCCAGTCGGCCGTCGCCCTGCACGACGCGCTGGCGGCGATCGAGTGACAGCACGGTGCGCCGGCCTCACCGTCCGGTGTCCACCCGTCGCAGGAACTCCCGCAGGACTCGGATGGTTTCCTCCGGGTTGTCGTGCATCGTGAGGTGCGCGGCGTCCGGAATGATCGCGGCCTCGGCGCCGGCGATCAGCGACGCGTAGTAGCGCACCGTCGCCGGCGGCGCTTCGTCGTCCGCGCCGCCCATCACCAGGGTGGGGACCCGGACCAGCCAGAGCGAGTCGGTCACGTCGAAATCGCGCAGGGCTCCGGTGGCAGTGAACTCGCTCGGTCCCCACATGTACCCGTACAGCGTCAGGTTGAATCCCGCGAAGGCGCTGTCCAGGTCCGCCGACCACGGCTCCCGCCGCGCCAGGTAGCGGTGGTAGTACGCCATCACTGCAGCCTGGTACGCGGGGTCTTCGAACGTGCCGGCGGCCGTGTGCGTCGCGATGATCCGTTGGATCGAGTCGGGGAGCGTAGTCAACAGGCTTTCGGCGTCCACCTGCCACCGCGCGGCACTCAGCGCGGGGCTCGCCAGCACCAGGCTCCGCACGCCCTCCGGGTGGGCCAGCACGTACTCCGTTGCCAGCATCGTTCCCCAGGAGTGTCCGTACAGGTGGAACGCGCGGAGCCCCAGCGCGCGACGCAGGCTGTCGAGCTCCGCTACGAAATGGGGGACGGTCCACAGGGTGCTGTCGGTGGTGATGTCTGACCGCCCCGTCCCGAGCTGGTCGTAGAAGATCACGGGCCGTTCGTCGGCGAGCGCGGCGAGCGGATTGAGGTAGTAGCTCGGCACACCGGGGCCACCGTGCAGGAGGATGATCGGCGTCCCGGGGCCGCTGCCGACGACGCGATACCAGATTCGGCCCCCCGGAACGGCGAGGTGGTACGCTCCCGGTGTCAGGGTCGCCGAGCGCTCCCGGCAGCCGGTGATGAAGACCCCCACGACCAGTGCGGCGACCGTCGCCAGCCCGAGCCATGACTGGCGAGACGGCGCCTGCTCGAACAGCCCGGGTCCATTGCGTTGCACGCGAACCCTCCTTGCGCCTGCCCGGCTGCCTAGATCCCGGCAAACCACGGATAGCCGCGGTCCTCCCAATAGCCACCAGGCCGTCGATCAGTGAAGGTCACTGACACGAGGTACTTCGTGAGCTTGTAGCCGAGCTTGATCGGTGCGTACAGCCGCAGCGGGGCGCCATGCGCTGCGGGCAGCGGCCGGTCATTCATCCCGTAGGCGAGGATGGTCTGCGGGTGCATCGCGCTTGCCATGTCCCACCCATTCCAATAGTCCGCGTCGAAACTCCGGAAGGCCACGTAGCGGACCTCGCGGCGAACTCCGCACCGCTCGGCGATGGCGGCCACGGGCACGCCATGCCAAGAGGCGATCGCGGACCATCCCTCCACGCAATGATGCTTGACCGTGTAGGCGGTGCGCGGCATGGCCATCAGGTCGTCGAGCGTGAGTGACAGCGGCCGCTCGACGAGCCCGTCCACGGTCAATCGCCACGCCGACGGATCGGCGAGACGCGGCACAGTGCGCGAGATGAAGTAGCTCGGCAGGCGCGCGCTGCGGGCCGCTGGCGAATACGTCGGTGCCAGGCGCCGCGGCGAAAACAAGACGTGCTCGCCGACCCAGTCGTTGATGCGGCTCACCGAGAGCAGCGTGGGACGGACGAGGCTCCCCCCGTCCCAGCCACAGGCGGCGGCGAGCGAGGCCGTCCCGCCCGCGACCCCCAGTCGCAGGAACGTGCGCCGGTCGCACGGGGAAACGGCTGGTCCCCTGCGGCCCCCGTTCCACTCCCGTTGCTCAGTCATGGCTCGGAAACCTCCCGCGGTACCACCCCGTGATCATGGCCCGGAGACTCGCCGGGTCCACGACGAATACCAGGATCACATGCACCACCAGGAAGCCGACGAAGACCCACACGGTCCAGAAGTGCCAGTAGCGCGCCGCCTGGAATCCGCCGAACAGGCCCGTCAGCCATGCGAGTTGCACCGGCTTGTAGATCGCGCACCCCGTCAGCACCGCCAGGGCGCCGACCCCGACGATGCTCGTATAAGCGAGCTTCTGCAGCGGGTTGTGCTTTCCCTGCGGCGGGTGATCGCGGCGCAGGCGCAGGTAGTACCGAGCCATCTCGACCGCGCCCGGGAGGTCCCGCGGGCGGAACAGCAGTCCCCGCCAGGACCCGCTCGACGCGAGGTGGAGCACGTAGACGAGCCCGACTGCGCCGAGGCCCCACATCAGGGCGAAGTGCCAGTTGAGCGCACCCCCCAGCCAGCCGCCGAGCCGCGCCCACCGGGGAAAGACCGAGTCGTGAAACGGGTTGGGTTGATAGTAGGGGCCGCCGCGCTCGCCGAATCGCGCGTACGCGCGGTAGATCTGCAGCCCGCTGGTGACCATGCCGCCGATCAGGATGACGGCGAGCCAGTGCGTGAGGCGGATGATCCAGTGGTGGCGCCGCGCGGCCGGCGGTGGTGCGGCCGGAGCGGGCGGCGGAGTCTGCGCGGGTGCGCCCACTGGCTCGCGATCAGGAGGCACAACCGCGAATATATTCCAATTCATGCGCATCGCCATGCTCGCTGCGCTCCTGTCGTGCGGCGCCTGCCGCGCGGACCGCGGCGCGCAGCAACGCGCCGCCGACGCCGCCCTGATGGATCGCATGCTCGACGAGACCGTCCGTGACACGGCGCTGACGGTCCCCCGGGTCGTGACGCAGCCGAGTGTGATCGTGTTCTGGCTCGCCGCCAGTGACACGCTGCACCCCGACGACGCCGCAGCGGCCGTGGACGACCTCAACTACTACACCGAGCAGATCAGCGCCGACCTGGCGCAATGGGGCATCGCGCTGCTGCCGACCAACGCCGACACCCTGTACATCGGCTTGCCCAACGACAAGCGAAGACCTGTCCTGCTCTCGGGGCTGGAATTCCCCTTCGGGTACGTGATCGCGGAGCCCGGGGGGGTCGAGCGCATCCTCCCCGGCATCTACTCGGCGGAGGAGCTGCTGGACGAGGTGAGGGTGTACTTCGATCTGGCGGATGACACGGTGGCTGCGCCGGCGCCCCGCGTCATCACGGACTGAGCGGGAGCGTCAGCAGACGCGATTGCGGCCGGCCCGTTTCGCGTCGTACAGTCGGCGGTCGGCCCGGTCGAGCACCGCGGCCACGTCCTGACCGCGAGTCCATTCGGCGACGCCAGCCGAAATAGTCGGGCGGCAGGGAAGGGCATCGAGCGCATTGACCCCCGCGCGAATCCGCTCGGCAAAGAGCGACGCACCCTGCAGGTCGGCGCCGGGCAGAACCGCGAGAAACTCATCCCCGGCCCAGCGTCCCGCGATGTCGAACGGGCGGGTGGCCCGCTTGAGGACCCCCGCCACGGCGCGCAGCACGGCATCTCCCACCAGGTGCCCGTGGGTGTCGTTCACCGTCTTGAACTCGTCGATGTCGAAGAGCGCAAATACGACGGATGCGTTCTCGCGTGATGCACGCGCCACTTCGCGGGCGACCGCCTCCTCACAGGCGCGGCGGTTGGCCAGACCCGTCAGGTAGTCCGTGCGTGAGAGATCGCGCTCCCGCGCCTCGAGCTGGCGCAATTCAGTGACGTCCAGCGCGATACCCATGATCTCTGTTACGTCGCCCCGGTGCACGACGGGGACGGCGGTGAACTTGCCGATCAGATGGCGCCCGGACTTGGTCGCCATCCGCAGGTCGAACGACGGCGGTGCCTCACCCTGGCGCGCGCGGTGCAACAGATTCGTCGCGACCGCCCGGTCGTCTGCGTGCAGCAGTTGCGTGAAGGGCTCCCCCACCCACTCCGCGGGCGAGTACTCGGTCATCGTCTGAAACGCACGATTGAGAGAGGTGACTCGACCATCCGGCGTGAGTGTGCAGATCAGCACTGGCGCATGGTCCTGGATGAGACGCAGGCGAGCGTCCGACTCCGCCAGCCCCGTTCCCAGGCGAGATCGCTCCACGGCCTGGCGCAGGGTCCGCTCGAGCAGCGGTCCGGCGAGCTGCGACTTGGGAACGCAGCCGTGCACCCCGTCGTCATCCGCGAGTATCGCCGCGTCGCCGTTGCCGTTGACGAGCACCACCAGGGCCACGTCCGGGGCGGCGCCCCGCAGCAGCCGTACCACGTCGCGGCCGTCGGCGTCTGGCAGGTGAAGGCCCGAGACGAGGGCGTCGAACGGCTCCACGTCGAGGCACGCCAACGCGGTGTCGAGTCGCCCCGCGTGCACCACCTCGCAATGACACGTGGTCAGCGCCTCCCACGCGGCCTGGACATCGGCCTGGGGGGCTTCCACCAACAACACACGCACGAAACGCGCTCCAAATCGAAAAGGACGATGTCGTATGCTACGCGCTGGCGCCCGGGGCGTCGAGGGCGGGTGACCGGTCACAGTGTGCGGTCGGTCACGTGGCGAGTGGAATGCACGATCCAGCGCAGATTGCGTGACCCAGGTCAGCGCTCGCGGCCCTTGGCGCCAGCAGCTGGCTCTCTCGCAATGACCATACCCCCGGGCCCTCATCGGCGTTGCTGAGCGCGGCCCGGGTGGTGGCGGTTTTCCAACCGACGTATGCCGACCTGCATCCGTCGCTATTCCCACCGGAATCGATCCTGCCCCTGTTTGCGCGGGTGCGACGCGCGGACACGGCGCTGGTGCCGAAGCCGGGGCTGGCGGTCCGGGACAGTGTTTACGTGCGGCCGCTTCGGCTGCAGCGCGGCGCACCCACCGAGCACCCGTCGGGTGGCAGTTCGCCCGTCGGAAGCGTAATCTGTGTGCCGTGCCAACGCTCGCTCATGCGATCCATCTCACCGGTGCTCGGGTCGTGACCATGGACCCGAAGCGCCGCATCGTCGATGGTGACGTGGTGGTCGCGGGCGGGCGCATTCAGGCGGTTGGTCGCACCGGCAGCCGGGCGGTCGCTCGACGAGCGGGGCGCGCCGCGCAGGTGGTGGACTGCACGGGCCTGGTCATCATTCCGGGTCTCGTGCAGGCTCATGTTCACCTCTGCCAGACGCTGTTTCGCGGCCTCGCCGACGATCTGAAGCTCGAGGACTGGCTGGCCAGACGCATCTGGCCACTGGAGGGTGCACACACCGAAGAATCGGTGTACTGGTCCGCGATGCTCGGGGCGGCAGAGCTGCTGCTTGGCGGGACCACAGCGATCCTCGATATGGAGACCGTGCGCCACACCGACGCCGCCTTCCGGGCGCTGGAGCAGATCGGCATCCGCGCCACGGCGGGGAAGTGCCTGATGGACGCGCCCTCGGCGCCGGTACCACTCCGCGAGCGGACGGACTCGGCCCTCGCCGAAGCGACCGATCTCTGCGCCCGGTGGCACGATCGCGCCGACGGTCGCCTACGATGGTGCTGGGCGCCGCGCTTCGTGCCCAGCTGCACAGGTCCGCTGCTGCGCGCGGTGAGCGACCTGGCCGAGCGCACCGGTACCCTGATTCACACCCACGCAGCGGAGACGCCGGTGGAGCTGCAGATCGTGATGCGGGAGACAGGCCAGGACGAAATCGCCTATCTCGACGCCGTGGGGATTGCCGGTGAGCGCGCGGTGCTGGCGCACTGCGTGTGGGTCGACCCAGAGGGAATCCGACGACTCGCGCGCCAGCGCACCGGCGTGGTCCACTGTCCCTCCTCGAACCTCAAGCTCGGCTCGGGGATCGCCCCCGTTCCAGAGATGCTCCGGGCGGGGTGTCGGGTGGGGATCGGTGCCGACGGCGCGCCCTGCAACAACCGGCTCGATGGGTTCGCGGAAATGCGGCTCGCTGCGCTGATCCAGAAGCCGCGGCTCGGCCCCGATGCATTACCTGCGGCGCAAGTTCTGGAACTGGCGACCCTCGGTGGAGCCCGGGTTCTGGGGCTCGAACGCGAGATCGGCTCGGTTGAAGTGGGGAAGCGGGCCGATCTCACGGTCCTCGATCTCTCCGGCCCCCACACGCAGCCGGACTCCGCCGATCTGGTGTCACGAATCGTGTACAGTGCCCGCGCCAGCGACGTGCGCCACGTGCTGGTCGACGGCCAGCTCGTGGTCGCCAGCGGCCGGCTGCGGACCGCGAAGCTCGACGAAATCAGGCGCCAGGCGAACGTGAGCGCCCGGTCGCTGGAACGCAGCCTGTCGCGGGGACGGAGGTGAGCGTGGAGCAGCCACAGCGGGGCCCGGACCTCACGCCGGCACAGCGACGCCGTGTCGGCCGCTGGCTCGCGGTGTGGGCGACGATGGTTCTCTTGACGGTCGTGATCGGCGGAATCACGCGGCTCACCGAGTCCGGGCTGTCGATCACGGAATGGCGTCCGGTGTCTGGTGTCATACCACCGCTCACCGCGAAGCAGTGGAGCGAGGCGTTCAGTCAGTATCAGCAGATCCCCGAGTACCAGCAGCTCAATCGCGGCATGACGCTCCCGGAGTTCAAGCGCATCTTCCTCTGGGAGTACGTCCACCGGCTCTGGGCGCGACTCGTCGGTCTGGTGCTCGCGGTGCCGCTGTTCTGGTTCCTCGCCCGACGCATGCTGACCCGTCCCCTCGCACGACGACTGCTGCTGATACTCGCGCTCACGGGTGCTCAAGGAGTGCTCGGCTGGCTGATGGTCCAGAGCGGCCTCACGGAGCGGACCGACGTGAGCCAGTATAGACTCGCGGCGCACCTCGGGCTGGCGCTCGTGATCTACATGCTCACGGTATGGACGGCCGCCGACCTGCTGGCGCCGTCGCGCGGGAGTGACGGCGGCGAGCCACGGCTGGGTCGGGTGGCCGCGTGGTTGACCGCATGGATCTACCTCACGGCGATCGCGGGGGCCTTTGTCGCGGGTCTCGACGCCGGTCGGGTGTACAACACCTTTCCGCTGATGGGAGACCGCCTCGTCCCACGGGGGTACGCCCAGCTCACGCCCTGGTGGCGCAACCTGTTCGAGAACGCCGCCGCGGTGCAGTTCAACCACCGGGTGCTCGCCCTCGCTGTGCTCGCTGGTGTCTGCATCGTGTGGTGGCGAGCCCGGAGGATGCCCGCCGGTCACGCACGCCGTGTCCTGAATCTCCTCATTGCACTGGCCGCGCTGCAGGTCGCGCTCGGCGTCGGGACCCTGCTCCTGGTCGTTCCCGTCTGGCTCGCTGCCCTGCACCAGACTGGCGCGGTGCTGCTTCTGACGGCGAGCCTGCTGTTGGTCCATGCCGTGCGGGTCACGTCGGCCGGAGTTGCGGGCGCGACCTCCGAAGGGCGTCACGGCACTGTGGCTGACGGGGCGGCGGCGATAGATTGACGCCGTATGTCGGAGTCGCTCCTCTCACGCCGTCGGTTCGTGACCGTCCTGTCGGGCGCGGCCGCGACCCTGTTCATCCCGCGGGCCGGCCGGGCCGCCATGGCGCGCCGAGGGGTGCCGGGCGACCATCCCACTCCGCGGCCGGGGGTGGACGCATCGAGGGTCCTCACCGCCGATCAGCTCCACGAGCAGGCAGCGGGGCCGATTTTTGATCTCGTTCGCGAGATTCCGCAGGTGGCGGATGGCATCCGCTGCCACTGCGGGTGTGCCACGCTGCCCGGTTACCGCTCTCTGCTGTCCTGCTACGAAGCGCCCGGCATGGCGCAACACTGCGAGATTTGCCAGGGCCAGGCGAAGCTCGCCCACAAGCTGCACCGCCAGGGCTGGTCGCTCGACGGCATTCGCGCGGCGATCGACGCTGCATACGCCGACCAGGATCCGACCGGATCCTGCTGAGATGGCTGTCCCAACGCCCGATCCGTTGCGGAGGAAAATGATGCGCGCTTCCACGGTGACCGGTCTCGTCATCGGTATCTCGATTCTCGTGTCGCTGCCCGCTCCGGCGCAGATCCGCGCCAGCGAGCGGGGCAGCGTTTCCCAGACCGTGGACGGCACGATCATCACCGTGGACTACGCGCGTCCGCAGATCCGCGGGCGCGACTCGGCGTTTGCGGCCAAGGGCAACGGCGTCGTGTACTGGGGCGAGGTGTGGACGCCGGGTGCCAATTGGGCCACTACCTTCGAGTTCTCCAAGCCGGTGACACTGAACGGGCACGACGTCGCGGCGGGGAAGTACTCAGTGTGGTACGTCCCACAGCCCGACGAGTGGACCGTCGGGTTGCACGCCACAGCACGCCTGTTCCACACCCAGCACCCGGCCGACAGCGAATTCGTGGTCAGCTTCAAGGTCACCCCGCAACCCACGGACGACCGCGAGAACGTGCTCCAGTTTTCGTTTCCGGTGGTCACCCACACAGGGACCACCCTGCGGATGCACTGGGAGCGCACGGCCGTGGATCTGGACATCGGTGTTCCACCGAGTCGCCCCCCCACGAACATGACCGCGGAGGAGATGGCCCCGTACCTGGGCAGCTACACGCTCACGGCCGAAGACGATACCACCGTTCGGAAGGTCGAGGTCCTGGCGGCAGGTCAGGCAATCCGCGTGGTCGTGGACGGCTGGGGAAAGTGGGCTGTGGAGCTGATCCCCACCCAGGAGGAACACCGTTTCCTGACGGCATGGCTCAGAGACGGCGAGCTTTACGACGTCGAGGACCAGGCGCCGTTCGTGTTCGACATGGATGGCGGTCGGGCGGTGGGGTTCCGGGTCATCAACGCGACTGAGAACACGACCTGGATGACGGGCACCCGCACCAACTAGAAGGCCCGGGCCAGCGCGGCGGCGAGAGCGCCGCGCCGCCCGACTGCGACCGCCTCGAGCCCCAGCCAGTGGGCGAGCGTCCGCAGTTCGCGGGCCAGTGGCTCGACGACGACCGCCGGCCGAGCGTGCGGCTCACGATGTGCTGCGAGCACCAGGAGGCGCCGTCGGGCTCGGTCGGCTTTGAGATCCAACCGTGCCACCAGCCGCTCGCCGAGCAGAAACGGCAGCACATAATACCCCCACCGCCGACGTGTTTCCGGGACGTAGATCTCGACGCGGTACTCGAAACCGAACAACTGTGCGGCGCGAGGCCGGTGCCAGATCAACGGGTCGAACGGAGATAGCAGGGCGGCCGCCTCGACGCTTCGTGGAACGGTCAGTCCCCGACTCAGATAGGCAGGCTCCCGCCAGCCTTCCACCCGCACTTCCTGCAGGTCTCCGGCGGAAACGAGCTCGGCAATCCGCGGTCGCGCTTCTCGGGGCGACATCCGGTAGTAATCGGCCAGATGGGCGAGGGTCGCCACACCTTGCGCGCGCGCGGCGCGTCGCAGCAACTCGCGCTCGGCGTCGGCGCGCGCGACGCGCCGCTCCCGATGGGCAGCCGGAATCACACGCCTCGCGAGATCATAGATTCGCTGAAAGTTCGCGCGACGGCTGGCGATGGCCAGCACGCCACGTCCGAACAATGCCTCGAGCGTCGCGCGCGGCACCGATCTCGACCACGCTCCAGGAATCGCGCGCGGCGTTCCGTCGGGAGCGGGGAGGTCGTCGGCGGTGAGCGGCCCCCGCCGGCGGACTGCGCTGAGGGTTCGCCGGACGTAGCCCGGATTCCGCTCGAGAAAGCGCTCGAACCCCCATGGCCGCGGCCGGTGCGTTTCGCGACGATGCCGCAGCAACGGCCAGAGCTCGATCGGCACGATCGACGCCTCGTGAGCCCACTGCTCGGTCAAATCCCGCTGCCGGTAGACGACCTCATCGAGCAGGGTCCGCCGGTATGGGCCGAGCCGAGAGAACAGCACCTGGTAGTGTGCGGGTGCGACAACGTTGACGTAGTCGAGCTGCAACAGGCCGAGCTGGCGGACCACGCCTGCGACCTGGCGCGCCGTGACGCGCCGGGGGCGCGGCCGGTCGAAGCCCTGCGCATGCAGTGCGATCCGGCATGCCTCGTTGAGAGACAACGATGCCCGGGCCATGCTCAGGTGTCGGCGGCGCCGGGCCGTTCCCGCGCGAATGCGATGAAGTCCGTGACCGCCGGCTCGCCGCCCGCAGCGCGGACCAGCGCCGCGATCTGGCCCCGGTGGTGTTGTCCGTGCAGCGCGACGTGCAACAGCATCTCGGACGCGGGAGTCTCATGGGCGCCGCCGCGGCTGTCGCGGTAGCGCACCGGTCGCCACGCACGCCCACGAAATCCCGGAGGGCCTGAGCGGTCGCGGCAGCGACCGCCGCGATGTCGTCGAGCGAGAGCGCGGGCCAGAAATCCTGCGGGAACGGATCGGCGCCGCTGAGCCGCTCCAGGTAGATCCGTTCCGCCGTGACCACGTGGGCGAGAAGATCAATGGCGGCCTGTGGAGGCGCGGGCATCGCCCGCAGCGAATCCAGGCTGCGGCCGTCGGCCCACCCCGCGTGGCGCACCAGGCGGGCCAGCAGGGATCTCATGCTCGGGGACTGGCTGGGTCGTCATCCTCACGTCGCCCGCCGGCAGGCGTGGCCGAGCGTGTGCCGCTCACCAGCCACGTGGCGATGCCGTCCATCTGCTGCCCGCGCAGCCGCGCCCAGCCGGGCAGCCCGAGCGCCGCCCACCCGAAGAGCCCGAGTCCCGCCGCTGTCAGGAAGGCGGCGCCGGCCGCGAGATCGGCGAGGCGACCGGTGGTGGCGGCCGCGAGCAGCATCGCCGCCGCGATGGCGAGCGACACCAACCCCGCGGACATGAGCTCCCGGGCGGATCCCTTGACGGTGCGCAGGCAGAGGCGATGCCCGCTCGGGGTCGGCTCGAGCAGCACCTGCAGATTGCCGTTGGTCCACTGGCGGAATGGACCGTCGTATCGCACGCGACCGCGCGCGTCGAAGGTGTCGCGCAGCACGACCACGAGCCGTTCCCACTCCGCGTCACTGAGCGGCCGCTCGAGCTCCACGGTCCGGCTCACGCCGATGGGTAGGCCGATGAAGGTCCGCAGCACGGACGAGCTCGCCACATCCAGCGACCGGGCCGCGCGTGCGACCAGCGCAGGTGGGAGTCCGACCTCGCTGCCGATCTCCTGCAGCTCGGCGAGGGTCATGCCGCCGGCCAATGGGTGGTCGAGCCGTGGTGCCTGCTGTGATTCGGCCGCCTGCTTGAAGATGGCGGCGACTTCCTCCCGATTGTAGCGACGCTCGGCCATGGCGCCTGCAAGATCACGTGCGCCCCGGCTGGACGCAATTGGGCTATGGCCCGCGTCGCAGTCGCACGCTCCCGGTGACCGTGGCGAGTCGCAACATCGGTCCACCGCTGCCGATCGGGCCGGTCCACTCGTACGGTGAGGGGTGCGACAGCGGGAAGTCCGAACCCAGAGTGCCTGTCACCGTGCTCAGCACGGCGGTGGCGTTCGTG
>QKHC01000123.1 GCA_003251175.1 Gemmatimonadota bacterium | reverse complement strand
CGTGATCATCGATTTCGAGGGCGAGCCGGCGCGTCCCATGTCTGAGCGTCGCATCAAGCGCTCGCCGTTGCGCGACGTCGCCGGGATGATCCGGTCATTCCAGTACGCGGCGTACACCGTGCAGGCCACGACCGCCGCCGTCGTGCGGCGACCCGAGGAGTCGGCAGCGCTCGAGCCGTGGATCACGTTCTGGCACCGCTGGGTGTCGTCGGCGTTTCTGCGATCCTACCTCACCACTGCGGGGGACGCGACCTTCCTGCCGCGGTCGCGTGAGGAGCTCGATGTGCTGCTGCACGTATACCTGCTCGAAAAGGCGGTGTACGAGGTTGGCTACGAGTTCAATAACAGACCCGAGTGGGTCTGGATCCCGTTGCGCGGCATCGACGAGCTGCTGGAGATCTCGAGTTGAGGGCACCATTCACGCTGCGCCGCGGGGCCACGGTGCTGCCGGACGGCGGTGTGCGATTCGAGCTGTGGGCCCCGCGAGCACGATCGGTCACCGTGCGGGTCCCAACGGGGAAGGGCCGGTCGGAGTATGCTCTCGACGCGCGCGGCCGCGGGGTGTTCGCGGCGGTGATCCCCGATGCCGGGGCCGGTACCCGCTATCACTATGGGTTGGACGGCGGTCCGGATCGTCCCGATCCGGTGAGCCGCCTGCAGCCCGAAGGGGTGCACGGGCCGTCCGAGGTCGTGGATCCGGGCTCCTACCGGTGGACGGATGATGACTGGCGCGGCCGGGAGATGGCCGAACTCGCCATCTACGAGCTGCACGTGGGGACGTTCACGGGGGCCGGGACATTCGCGGGCGTAGTCGATCGATTGCCCTATCTGCGAGACCTCGGGATCACGGCGCTGGAGTTGATGCCGGTCGCCGAGTTTCCCGGTGCGCGCAACTGGGGCTACGACGGCGTCCATCCCTACGCGCCGCACCACGCGTACGGAGGGCCCGAGGGGCTGCGCGCGCTCGTCGATGCAGCGCATCGGGTCGATCTCGCCGTCATCCTCGACGTCGTGTACAACCACCTGGGCCCCGAAGGAAACTACCTCGCCGATTTCGGACCGTACTTCACGGATCGCTACCGGACGCCGTGGGGTGCGGCTCTCAACTTCGACGGCCCCGACAGCGACGAGGTGCGCCGCTACGTCATCGACAACGCCTGTTACTGGATCAGCGAGTATCACCTCGACGGTTTGCGGCTCGATGCCGTGCACGCGATCTTCGATCTCGGCGCGCGCCACGTTCTGGAGGAGCTCGCGACCGCCGCACGGGCCGCGGGCGCAGCGCAGCGGCGGCGTGTCTTCGTGATCGCGGAGAGCGCCCTCAACGATCCCCGCGTCGTGCGTCCGCCCGACCGCGGGGGGTGGGGCCTGGACGGACAGTGGAACGACGACTTCCACCACGCGATGCACGTGGCCCTCACGGGAGAGCGCGACGGCTACTATGCCGACTACGACGGCGCGACTGCGGTGGCCAAGGCGCTCGCGGACCGATTCGTGCTCGATGGCGGGTACTCGGCCTTCCGGCGACGGCACCATGGTGCGCCGGCGGGCGACGTCCCCGAGGAGCGGTTCGTCATCGCGGTGCAAACGCACGATCAGGTCGGAAACCGGGCCCGCGGCGAGCGGCTGAGTGCGCTGGTGTCCCTCCCGGCGCTCAAGGTGGCGGCCGTGGCGCTGCTGGTGTCGCCCTACGTCCCGCTGCTGTTCATGGGCGAGGAATACGGCGAGACGCGCCCGTTCCTGTATTTCGTGAGCCATGGCGATCCGCAGCTGGTCGAGGCCGTCCGCGAGGGGCGCCGCCGCGAGTTCGCCGACTTCGACTGGGCGGGCGCCCTGCCTGACCCCGATTCGCCCGAGACCTTCGCCACGTCGCGCCTGGGCTGGGCGCTCGACGGGTCGTCAGCGCGCGCCGTCAGCGCCCTGTATCGCGACCTCCTCGCCCTGCGACGGTCCGAGCCAGCGCTCCGCCCCGGAGGCGCGACGGTGCGCGTGGGCGGCGATCCGGCGCGCGGACTCGTCACGCTCACGCTGACGCCGCGCCGAGGGGCGGAGCTGTTCTCCGCGCTCAACCTCTCGACCACC
>QKHC01000017.1 GCA_003251175.1 Gemmatimonadota bacterium | reverse complement strand
CTCAGTTTCGCGAAGACGACGCGCCGCTCGACGCGGAGTGCAACTGCGAGACGTGCACGACATTCTCTCGGGGATACCTGCGGCATCTGTTCGTGGCCGAGGAGCTGCTCGGCCTGCGGCTCCTGTCGCTGCACAACGTGCGGTATCTCACCCGCACCGCGGACGCGATGCGAGCGGCGATCGGCGCGGGCGACTTCGCCCGCTGGGCGGCGGAGTGGCGCCGCCGCTATCTGCGACGAGAGGCTCTATGACACACGGGCTCCATGCGCTGTTGCTGTTCACGCCGTCGGGGCAGCAGGGTCCCGGCATGACAGTGTTCGTGATTCAGATCGCGTTGTTCATCGCGATCTTCTACTTCTTGCTGATTCGACCGCAGTCCCAGCAACGCAAGCGGCATGAGGCGCTGCTGGCCTCGCTGCAAAAAGGCGATCAGGTCGTCACGTCGGGTGGGGTGATCGGCGAAGTGGTCCACCTCAAGGACAACGAGGTCACCATCCGCAGCGGCGAATCCCGGTTCCTGGTCACCCGCTCGGCGATCACCAGCATCACCAATCGCCAAGCGGCAGGCGCCGCCGCCGCGGACGCCAAGAAGGGAGACTCGAAGTAGCATGGCGGTGCGGCTGCTGCACCTGCTCGGCTCACCAGTGCTGCGGCAGCGCGCGGCGCGGGTCGACCGCGTCGACGCCGACGTCCGTCAGCTCGTGGACGACCTGTTCGAGACGATGCGTGCGGCCAAGGGCGTGGGACTGGCCGCCAACCAGGTCGGCATCGCGCAGCGGGTCGCGGTGGTGGACATCGGTGAAGAGGACCCCGGCCCGCTGGTGTTGATCAACCCGATGATCGTGCACGGCAGCGAGGACACCGAGGCCGCCGAGGAGGGGTGTCTGTCGATTCCCGAGATCTTCGGCGAGGTGACGCGACCGAAGCGTGTGGTGATCGAGGCGCTCGACCGTGAGGGGCAGCCCTGGCGAGCCGAGGTCGCCGGCTACAAGGCCCGCGCGGTGCAGCACGAGATCGACCACCTCGACGGCGTGCTGTTCCTGGACCACCTGAGCGCGGTGAAGCGATCGCTGCTGGTCGCGAAATGGAAGAAGGCCCGCAAGGGCAAGACCGGTTACGTGAAGGAGGTGACCCCGGAACCGGCCGGCGAGCTGTAGTGCGCGTCGTGTTCTTCGGCACCCCCGAGTTCGCGGTGCTTTCGCTCCGCGCCCTGGTCGGCGAGGGATTCGACGTCCTCGCCGCCGTCACGCAACCCGACCGCGCGCGGGGGCGATCGCGATCGGCCCTCGCGGCTTCGCCGGTCAAGCAGTATGCCGAGGCGGAAGGCATCCCGATCCTCCAGCCGGATCATCCCTCTGATGCCGGGTTCTTGGCTGACCTGCGCGCCCTGGCGCCCGACATCGGCGTCGTGGTCGCGTACGGACATATCCTCAAGCCGGAGCTGCTCGCCATCCCCGCTCGCGGCATGGTGAACGTTCACCCGTCACTCCTGCCCGAGCTGCGTGGCGCCGCTCCGATTGAATGGTCCATCATCCGGGGAGTCGAGCGCACCGGCGTCACCATCATGCAAATGGACGCCGGCATGGATTCCGGACCGATCATCCACCAGATCCCGCACCGGCTGGACGACGATCTCTCCGCCGGAGAGTTGAGCGCCCACCTCGCGGAAATGGGCGCCCAGGCGCTGGTGGAGGCGCTCGCGATGCTCGAGCAGGATGCGCTGCGACCCGTGCCGCAGGACCACTCCAAGGCGACCTTTGCGCCCAAGGTGACGCGCGCGCTCGCGCGGCTGGACTGGACGAAGCCCGCCGAAGTGGTCGCACGCTTCACCCGCGGCCTCGACCCCAAGCCCGGGGCCTGGACCGAACTGCCGGGAGCGGGCAGCTCGCCCGACCAGGGCACCCTCGAAGTGAAGCTGTTCAGCGGGCATGTCGTGGAGGGCCGAGGCGAGCCGGGTGAGGTGCTGGTGGCGGACGACGCGCTGGTGATCGCCGCTGTGCGTGACGCTGTCGCCGTTGACGAGGTGCAGCCCGCGGGGCGCTCTCGCATGCGCGCCGCGGACTGGGTTCGCGGACGGGGCGTGTGGGTGGGCCAGCGGTTCGCGTGAGCCCCGGGCTTCCCCGCCTTCATGCGGTCAGCGACGAACGGACGGCGCGCCGTCCCGATCTCCTGCAGGTGGGCACGGCCCTCGCGGCCGGGGCACCGGGCATCGCCCTGCACGCGCGGGGACGCGCGCTGTCGGGTCGCGAGCATCACGAACTGGCACGCCGCTTGGCCGCTGTGCGAGCCGCGCGGTTGATCGTCAACGACCGCCTGGACATTGCCCTCGCGATCGGCGCGGTGGGCGTGCAACTGGGCGCGCGCGATATCGCCGTCGCTGACGCGCGGCGCCTTCACCCTGCCTGGTTGATCGGCCGCTCCGTCCACAGCGCCGCGGAGGCAGCGGCCGCGCAGGACAGCGGGGCCGACTATCTTGTCTTGGGGCCGGTGTTTGCCACCGCGTCTCATCCCGGAGCGCCTCCGCTCGGCCTCGCAGTGGTGCGGGCCGTGGCACGCCTGACCATCCCGATCATCGCGATCGGGGGGATCACACCGGAGCGGGTCGGCGCAGTGCGAGCGGCGGGCGCGTGGGGTGTGGCGGCGATCCGGGCGCTGTGGGACGCACCTGATCCTGCGATGACGGCTGCCGCGATGCGCGAGGGGCTCGAATGACAGTGCAGCGGGTCGACGACACGATCGAGATCATCATCAACGGGGCACGCCGCCGCGTCCCCCGCGACGCGACGCTGCGCGACGTCCTGTCCGTTCTCGACCTGGACCCGCGGCTCGTGGTGGTCGAGCACAACCGCCGCATTGTGCGGCGACCCGCGCTCCCCGACGTCCGCGTCGCCCCGGACGATACGCTCGAGCTGGTGCACTTCGTGGGAGGTGGCTGATGACGACGGCGGTGGCAACCGCGCGGGACGTTCCGCTGGTGGTAGGGGGCCGGACGTTTGCATCGCGGCTGATGGTGGGAACCGGCAAGTACCGCGACAACGAGACGATGGTCCGCGCGATCGAAGCATCGGGTGCGGAAGTGGTCACCGTCGCCGTGCGGCGCGTGGATCTGGACCGGACCAAGGCGGAGGGGATCCTCCACCATCTCGACCCGCGGAAGCAGTTTCTCCTCGCCAACACGGCGGGCTGCTACACCGCCGAGGAGGCGATCCGGTACGCGCGGCTCGCGCGCGAAGCGGGCTTCAATGACTTCATCAAGCTCGAGGTCATCGGCGACCAGGAAACACTGCTGCCGGACGTGCAGGGGCTGCTGGAAGCAACCCGCGTGCTCGTGGCCGAGGGATTCAAGGTGATGGCCTACACCAATGAAGATCTCGTCACCGCCCTGCGGCTCGAGGCATTGGGGGCCGTGGCGGTGATGCCCCTGGCGTCGCCGATCGGCAGCGGTCTCGGGCTGCTGAGCCCGTTCCATGTGCGCACGATCAAGCGACGGCTGTCGGTCCCGGTCATCGTGGACGCCGGCGTCGGAACCGCCTCCGACGCCTGCGTCACGATGGAGCAGGGAGTCGACGGTATTCTGATGAACACTGCCCTCGCCGCAGCGCGCGACCCGGTCGCGATGGCCCACGCGATGCGCCTGGCGGTCGAGGCGGGCCGCGGAGCCTTCTTGGCGGGCCGTATGCCGCGGCGGGAGGTCGCCGTCCCCTCGTCGCCAGCCGAGGGGATGCTGGATTAGGGAGCCCCGGGGCGTCGCACCGCGCCGGGCCGCGCTCGTGCTGCTCGACGCCGTGCGGCGCGGCGAGCCATTCGATACCGCTGGCTCCCGCGCGCTCGCGGGTCTCGCTGACCGCGATCGCCGCCTGGCCTACGAGATGGCGGCCGGGGTGCTGCGCCAGCAGCGAATCCTCGACCAGATCCTGGATTCTGCGCGCGCCGACCCCCGGCTCCGCGACGTGCTGAGGCTCGGCGCGTACCAACTCCGTTTTCTCGATCGCGTTCCTGCACATGCCGCGGTGAGCACCACGGTGGCGCTGGCGCACGAACGAGCCGGTCCGCGCGCCGCGGGCTACACCAACCGCCTGCTGCGTCAGATCAGCGGCGCGCCGGCCGGCATGCCGCGATCCTCCACGCACCCGCCCTGGCTGCTGCGCCGCTGGCGTGCGCAGTTCGGCCCGGGCGACACCGAGCGGCTGGTCGGGTGGAACGACGCCGCACCACCGCTCACGCTGCAGCCGGCGCGGTGGACGTTGGCGATGCTGCGGGACCGCGTCAGCGCCGCCGGTGTCGCGAGCGAGCCCGCCCCGTTCGGTGCCGGCCTGCGGCTCCTCCGCCGCCCACGGTCCCCTGCTCCCCGGTCGCTACCCGGCTATCTTGAGGGCGGTTTCATCGTGCAGGACAGCGCTGCGGCACTGGTCTGCCGCTTTGCAGCGATCCTCGCCGGTGTCACGGTGTACGACGCATGCGCGGCGCCGGGCGGCAAGGCGGTGACGCTCGAAGTCCTCGGCGCGCGCGTGATGGCGGGGGATGTCCGACGGGATCGGCTCGCGCGGCTGGTGGACACCGTGCGGCGCGCAGGCCGCGAGATCCGCGTGTTGGCGGCCGACGTGCGGGCCGCGCCGTTCGCCCCTGGTCGGCTGGACGCCGTCCTGATCGACGCGCCGTGCAGCGCCACGGGCACCATGGCCCGCCACCCGGACGCGCGGTGGCGTCTGACCCCCCGCGCGCTCGCCCGACTGGCGGAGCGACAGCGAACCCTGCTCGACGCCGGAGCCGAGCTGGTGAGTCCCGGGGGCGTTCTGGTGTATGCGACCTGTTCACTCGAGCCCGAGGAGAACGTCGAGCAAGTGCACGCGTTCCTGGATCGGCATCCCGTGTTCGTCCGCGCCCCGGTCGCCGGCGCGGTACCGTCCGAGCTGGTGACCCCGGACGGTGACCTGCTGACGTTGCCGCAGCGCGATGGGATCGACGGCGCCTTCGCAGCCCGGCTCACGCGACGAGCCTGATGGAGATTCGGCGCCGCTTTGCCCCGCTGCGGAGCTGGAAGCTCCCGCTGCACTGGCCCGGTCAGTGGCCCCGCCTCGCCGCTCTCGGGCGACGCCGGACGGCGACCTGGGTGCTGGCCGGGCTGGGTGCGCTGCTCGCAGGGTACCTGACGGCGGCACTGGTGGTGTTCCCCGCTCCGATCCTGCCGAGCCGCCAGGAAATCCCTCGGGTACTGGGCATGCCGACCGCGGAAGCGAAGAGCCGCATCGTGGCGGCTGGGCTGCGGGTGGCGGGCGACAGCATGGAGTCGCACCCGCACGTCGCGGCAGGGAATATCGTCTGGCAGGATCCTCCGCCGGGCACCCGCGCCATCGAGGGAACGCGCGTCACGCTGGTCACCAGCGCCGGGCCGGCGAAGGTCCCGATTCCGGACGTCGCGGGCTACGACCTGGGGCTGGCCCGCGCGTTCGTCCGCGCCGCGGGACTCGCGGTCAGCCGCGTCGAAGTGGTGCCGGCGCCCTCCCCCCGCGGGATCATCATGCTCACCCGTCCCCAGGCCGGCGCGGTGCTCACGGCGGGAAGCGGTGTGGTGCTGGTGGTGAGCGAGGGCGCCCCGACCATTGCGGTTCCCGAGCTGCTGGGCATGTCCACCGAGGACGCACGCAATCGGCTGGAACAGGACGGGCTGCAGATGGGCACCGTGCAGCGCCGACGGACCTACGATGCGACCCCGGGGACGGTCGTGGCCCAGCGGCCCCCGGCCGGTACACTGGCCGCGCCTGGCACCGTGGTGGACGTCGTGCTCGCGCGGAGTCCCTGAACATGGCTGACGGCATTCGCATTGCGCCCAGCGTCCTCAGCGCTGATCTCACCCGACTCGCCGAGCATGTGGCCAGCGTGCTGGAGGGCGGAGCGGACTGGCTGCACGTGGACGTCATGGACGGCCACTTCGTCCCCAACCTGACTTTCGGAGCCAACATGGTGGCGGCGCTGCGCCGCTTGACCGAGCGACCCCTCGATGTGCACCTGATGGTCGAGCACCCCCAGCACTACATCGGGCCAATGGCCGACGCCGGGGCATCGGTATTGACGATCCATCCCGAGGCGAGCACGCACATCCAGCGCGACCTCGCGTCGATCCGCGAGCGGGGGATGTTGTCAGGTCTCGCCCTCAACCCCGCGTCACCGTTGGCGTTCGTGGAGGAAGTCATTGCGGACATCGATCTGCTGCTGGTCATGACGGTCAATCCCGGATTCGGAGGCCAGGCCTACCTGCCGGGCGCCGACGACAAGATCCGCCGAGCCCACGCCCTGCTGGCACGGCGCGGCGGCCGTGTCTTTCTCGAGGTGGATGGCGGCATCACGCCAGCCACCATCGGGTCCGCGCACGCAGCGGGTGCCGATACGTTCGTTGCCGGCAACGCCATTTTCACGGGCGCCGATCCGGCGGCTGAAGTCCGGGAGCTGCGACGGCGCTGCGAGGTGACGGTATGAGCCGCATGCGGCAGTGGATCGCGGTGATCACGGTCCTGACGACGGGAATCTTCGCCGTCGTACTCTTCGCCAAGCTGCGGCCGCAGATCAACCTCGTGGAGGTGGGGTCACACGCACCCGATTTTCCCGCGGTCGATCTGGCGACTGGTGAGCCAACGACCTTCTCCCGCTACGCGGGCGACGTGGTGCTCCTCAACGTGTGGGCCACGTGGTGCCAGCCCTGCCGGGTCGAGATGCCCTCGCTGGAACGGTTGCAGCGCCAGTTCGCGAACACCGACTTTCACGTGGTGGCCGTGAGCGTCGACCGCGAGAGCCCCGAGGTCGTGAAGCGATTCGTCGAGGACCTCGGCCTAACCTTCGACGTGCTGCATGACCAGACGATGGACATACAGCGAGTCTACCAGACCACCGGCGTGCCGGAGAGCTTCATCATCGATCGCGACGGTGTGATCATCAAAAAGGCTATCGGCGCGGCCGAGTGGGACGGGCCGGTCACCGCGACCCTGGTCCGCCGTCTGCTCGATGCGCGCTAGGCTGCTCGCTGCGACCCTGCGCCACTGGCCGATCAAGCTCGCCGCGCTCGCGCTGGCGCTGCTGCTGTACGCGCGGGTGCAGACACAGCGTGTGCTGACGCAGAGCTTCTCCATACCCCTCGAGGTGGGCCTGCCTCCAGGACGCGTTCTCGCCGACTCGCTGCCTCAGGTGCGCGTCACCGTGGCCGCCCGGGGCGCAGCGCTCTTGTCCATGCGGTCGCTGCCCGGCATCGTGACCCGGCAGATCCCCGACACGCTGTCCGCCTCGGAGTGGGTCGTGCACCTCCAGCCCACGGACGTCCGGGTGCCGTCGGGTCTCGATGTGACGGTGGTGGACGTTACGCCGCGCGACATCCCGGTGACGCTCAACGAGGTGGCGGTCAAGCACGTCCGGGTGGTCCCCCGCATCCGCCTGGTTCCCGACTCGGGCCTGGCGCTCTCCACGGCACCCGAGGTGGCCCCGGCGACGGTGCGACTCGTCGGGTCACAGGAGCTCGTCGCTGCGGTCGATTCGGTGTTGACCACAGTGATGCAGATTCGCGGCGCCCCGGGGGCATTCTTTCAGGCGGCCATGGTGGACACCGCGCTGCTGCCGGGACTGCACGTCAGCCCCCTGCGCGTTTCGGTCGCCGGCGAAGTCGGCACACTCCTGGAGCGCGCCTTTCCCGGAGTGCCGGTCGAGTCCGGGGCCGGAGACCTGAGTGGGATCTCTGTGCTTCCGTCGCGCGTCCTGGTTCTGGTGAGCGGCCCCGCCGCACGCGTGCGGGCCCTGACGCGTGACAGTGTGCACGTGCTCGCGCACCTCGCCGCGGTCGCCGACACGACGGTGGCCTTCGCCCGACTCACCGTGCTGGCCCCTCCCGGGCTGACGGCGCGGGCCCAGCCCGACTCGGTGCTGCTGCGTCGCCGGGGCGCCGACTGATGGCCGACGTGGTCCTCGGCATCGAGACGTCCTGCGACGAGACTTCGGCCGCCGTGGTGGTCGCCACCGGGCAGCGACCACCGGAGGTGGCGAGTCTCGTGATCCTGTCACAGGACGTGCACCGCGTCTTCGGGGGCGTCGTGCCGGAGCTCGCGAGCCGGGCACACCTGACGGCCCTCCCCGCGGTGGTGGACCGTGCGATCGCGGAAGCTGGAATCCCGTGGAGCGCCATCGACGCGGTCGCGGTCACGCAGGGACCCGGGCTCGTCGGGGCGCTGCTGGTGGGCGTCGTGTACGCGAAGGGGCTCGCCTACGCCGCGGACCGCGCGCTGATCGGGGTGCACCACCTGGAAGGTCACCTCTTCGCGCCGGCCCTCGAAGATCCCGAGCTTGCCCCACCGTTCGTCGCGCTGCTCGTCTCGGGCGGCCACACCATGCTGCTCGACGTCCCCGCTTGGGGCCGCTACCACCTGCTCGGACAGACCCGCGATGACGCGGCGGGTGAGGCATTCGACAAGGTGGCGTCGCTGCTCGGCCTGGAGTACCCCGGCGGTCCGCCGATCGAGCGGCTCGCCCGTGGAGGCGATCCCCAGCGCTTCCAATTCCCCCGGCCGATGCGCGATTCGGGATTCGAGTTCTCGTTCTCGGGCCTGAAGACCGCAGTGCTGCACGCAGTGCGTGCGAGCAGCCACCTGGAGCAGGATCGACCCCACCTTGCGCGCGGGTTTCAGGACGCGGTCCTCGATGTGCTGGTCACCAAGCTCGAGCGTGCGGTTCGTACCACCGGCCACTCGACCGCCGTCCTCGGCGGTGGCGTCGCGTGCTCGAAAGCGCTGTCGACGCTGGCCGCTGATCGCCTGCAGGGCCTCGCGCGAGTGGCGGTGGCGAGCCCCCGTCTCAACACCGACAACGCGGCCATGATCGCTCGTGCCGGGTGGTGGCACCTCTCCCGGGGCGAGCGCAGCGACTGGACGCTCGATGCGCGGGCGGACCTCCCGTTCCCGGGCCTCACTTCCTCCATGACTCGTTCCCAGGCGCCACACCCATGACGGTCTACCCGTTCACGCTCAAGCTCGGTCCGCTGTCGATCACCGGCTACGGCATCATGATGATGGTGGCGTTCCTGATGGCGGGGTGGGCCATTCAGCTCGAGCTGCGCCGGCGCCAGCTCGACGAGGAGTATGCCGCCGATATCGTCCTCGCCGCCGTGATCGGCGGGCTGGTCGGCGGCCGCCTCTGGTACGTCGGCGTGACCGGTAACTGGGATGCCCTGTTCGCCCGCGGCGGTCTGGTATGGTACGGCGGGTTCGTGGGTGGAATGCTCGCGGTGCTGCTCAACGGGTGGCGCAAGCACGTGCCGGCCCGTTTCACCTTCGAGCTGGCGGCGCCAGCGCTCGCGCTGGGCTACGCGTTGGGTCGGGTGGGTTGCTTCCTCGTCAACGACGACTACGGCGTGCCCTCCCGGCTGCCGTGGGCGATCAAGTTCCCGCAAGGATTGCCGCCGTCCACCGTCGGGGAGCTGACCCGTGCGGGCGTCCGGTTCCCCGAGGGCATGGACCCCTACCAGGTCGTCGCCGTCCATCCGACCCAGATCTACGAAACAGTGGTGATGCTGGCGGTGTTCACATGGCTGTGGTCCCGTCGAGCGCACGGGCATGCGACGGGCTGGCTGTTCGGCGCCTGGCTGATGTGCGCGGGGGCGGAGCGGTTCCTGATTGAGTTTCTGCGCGCCAAGGACGATCGGTTCTTCGGCCCCATCACGCTTGCCCAGGTAGTGAGCATCGTGCTGGTCGTGACCGGCGTCTGGCTGATGCGACGGTGGACCGATCCGGACCGGTCCCCGGCCATCGATACGAGCGTGCTGCAGCGTCCCGCGGCGCGCTCCGCTGCGGACTCAGGCCTCGGCGGTTGACGGGGGGCGACGCACCACCCAGGCGACGCCCCCGATCGCTGCCGCCAGGAGCACCCCCTGCAGGGCCAGTGATTCGATCGTGGGGTAGATCCCCAGCGCGGGCAGGCGGGGCGCCCAGTCGAGCGGGCTGATCCCGATCACTCCCGCCCCCTGTAACTCCGCCACGCCCTTGCCGGCGAAGACGAACGCCATGTAGTAGAGCACCGCGCCGGTGAGCGCAAAGAACGGCCGTGTCGGGATCCGCAGGCCGAACCGCTCGACGGCGATGTACACGGCGGCGAGCGCCAGCGCCCCTCCCACCATGCCCAGCAGGACGGCCGGCGCAGCCGCGCCCGCCGTGGCGAACAGCGCCTGGTAGAACAGGATCGTCTCGAGCCCCTCGCGATACACGGCGATGAACGCTACAGATGCGAGTGCCACCCCCGACCCCGTGGCGAGCGCACCTGCCATGCGCTGTCTGACGAAGGCGGCCCAGCGGGCCGCCTCGACCTTCGAGAGCAACCAGTAGCTCACGGCGAACAGCACCGTGGTCGCGAGCAGCATGGTGACCCCTTCGAGCGCCTCGCGCTGCGACGTGCCGAGACGGAACAGCCACTCGACCAGGCCCCAGGTCACCAGGCTCGCCGCCACGGCCCACACCGCCCCGCGGGTCACGTCCCGCCGACGCTCCGGCGCTCCGGCTTTCGTCAGGGCCGCCAGCAACGCCGCGAGGATGAGGATCGCCTCGAACCCCTCGCGGACCATCAGGAGGAGCGACTGCGCGAACAGCACTGCGGGAGCCGGCCGATCGGAAACGACCCGCTCGGCGCGCTCGAGCCCGGCGCGCAGGCGCCCCCGCAGCGAGTCGAGCGCCGCCGCGTCCGCCTTCGTCACGCGAGCTCGCAGGGTCGCGAACTCCGCCTCGAGTGCCCGCGCGAGCTCCGGGGCCTGCGTGCGCAGGTCGGCCTCCACCTGCTCGAACGCCAGGTACGCCTCGAACGCTTCCTCGGGGGAACGGTGCGCGATCGCCGAATCGAGCTGTCGCCGAATCCCGGCGAAGGTCGCGGCCGTGGCCGAGCCGCCGTGTTGCAGCGTCAGCACGAAGGTCGCCACCGCCCAGCGGTCTTCATCGGAGAGCACGCCGTCGAACGACGGCATGGCGGTGCCGGGGACGCCGAGAGAGACTCGGCGGTAGACCTCCACGGGCGTGGCGTCACCCATCACCGCCGGATCGGCGAGGTTCGCCGGTGGCGGCCCGGCCACCGACGCCGCCCGGGGGCCATCCCCGCGCCCGTCGTCTCCGTGGCAGAACGAGCAGCGCTCGGCGTAGACGGCCCGCCCGCGAGACAGCGATGGGGGCCGGCGTGGCGTGGGATCGACAGCGCCGCCCACGGACGCCGCGATGGCTCGCGTGAGGGAGTCGGCGTATCGCGCGACCGTCGCCGGAGGGGCGAGGGTGGCGATCAGGTCGCTGATCACGGCCAGCTGCGAATCCGCGGCTGCACGGACCGCCGAGGGGAGCGCCGCAGTTTCTTCCCGGGCCCGTGCCAGGAACAGTCGCGCTTCCTCGACTTCCTCCAGCTGGACGATCCGCCCACCACCCGGGGGCACACCGAGAGTGTACTCCTGCGCAGCAAGCGACGTGGCGCCCACGACGCGGCGGGCCGCAGCCAGCGAATCGACGCCGCTGCCTGACGCGCCCGACACCGGCGACGCCAGAATCGCAAACAGGGCCAGCACGAGAATGGGAGAGCGACTCTGGGTTCGAGGTGGCCGAATCTTAGAGACCTGTCAGGGGCGGGGCAACCTCGGCCTGGGTCTGCGTGGACAGCAGGGCGATCGCGATGGCGGTGCGATGCGTGTGCGACAGGGACAACAGAACGCGCCGCACGCCCAGCTCGTCCGCGCGCTGCCGCGCCCGCCCGGTGAGCACCACCTCGGGCCGGCCATCCGGGTGTCGTCGCACTTCGATATCACGCCACCCGATGCCGCGTGCCTCCGGGGTCCCCTGCAGCGCCTTGTACACCGCCTCTTTGGCCGCGAGTCGGGCCGCCACGTGCTCGGCCGGGCGTCCCATGGCAGCGCAATAGCTGCCCTCAGCGGGGGTCAGCAGGCGCTCGTAGACGTGGTCTCCCCGCTCCGCGAGCAGTCGCTCGATGCGGTCCACCTCGACGAGGTCGACGCCGATGCCTCCGGTCCCGATCATCGCGCCAGGAACACGCGAGCCCGGTACCGCCGGCCGCCGGTCTCGACCACCACCAGGTACGCCCCGTTCGGCAGCTGCCGCCCGCCCGCGGTGCCGTCCCAGACGAACTCCGAGGTCGGTGCCGTCACCGTTTCCGCCGCCAGCAGGACGCCGGCGAATGAGTAGATGCGAAGGCGCGCGTCCTGGGACGACGCGGGCCACGACATCACCACCGGTCCCTGCCGCACCGGGTTTTGCGACAACTCAAGGTCGGCGACGGCGGATGCCACGACCTGGTCGGCCACCACCGAGTCGGTGGCGAATCCGACGGCGTCGAGCCACCACGTGAATCCGCGGGCAACGAATCGGACACGTGCGCCGGCGACGCCCGACGCCTGCGGCAGGTCGACCCGGACCGGATACCAGTTCTCGCCCGCACCCACCACGTGCGCGGCGTCCGTCCACGTGCGCCCGCTGTCGGCCGAGAACTGAACCTCGCCCCGCCGCTCTGGCACGAACGTGGACCCGGCGTGCTTCTGCCAGAATTGCAGCCAGATGTGGGAGCGGTCGCGGAGATCGACCACCGGCGAGGTCAGGGTGTCGTTCCCGGTGGCGAGCCACGCCCGCTGTCCCGCGAGGGCGTCAGCCGTGGTGAGCCAGCCGGCCCACCCCGTATCATCGGGCTCAGCGCCGCCGAGTGACAGCAGTTGTGCTTCCAGGCCGGCGCTCGCCGCGCGAACTACCCGTACCTCGTCGGCGCGCAGGTCGGCGCGCCACGTGGTGCGGAAGACGCCGCGGGTGAGCGAGTCGGATTGGAATGTCCGGGTGACGGTCGCGCCGCTCGCGGTGCGGACGCTCGCCGGACCCGGGGCGGCGGCATTCCGCTCGAGGCTGATCCAGCTCTCGGGCCACACGGCCTCGAAGCGAGGTGGCGAGACCACGAGGCCGGACGCGCCGATCGCGTTGCCGAGGTCCCCGGCCGCGACGATGGCGCTCACCGCGAACGGCAAATTGTCGCGGAACACCTGCTCCACCAGCACGCTGTCATCGGGGAAGACGAACCCGTAGTAGGCGCCCGAGGAGGGGTCACAGCAGCCGCTCGTCAACTCCGTTGTGAACGCGATCGTGCCATGAGCGCGGTAGGCCCAGTCGGTGTACTCGCCGTTGGTCGGGTAGAGATTCCAGCTCGGTCCCGGGTGATAGTGCGTGAGGGTGGACGCAGGCAGGCGGTCGCTGACGGCGGGGGCGAGGTCGGTTCCCGCGAGCGCCCTGAGGACAGGGAGATCCGGCGGCAGGCTGCCGGAGCGGTAGCCGTACGGGTGAACGACGAGACCCGAGTAAGTGTGGTAGGACACGGCTACGGCCGGCGGATGCGCCGCATGAAATGACACGATCGCCTGCGTTTCGAGCTCCGAGGCCGGCGCCGGGCCGCGGTAGGTCTCGGCTCCGGGCGTCGGGCTCGATCCGATGTCGTCGCGACCCCAGAAAGCGGGGTAGTTCCGGTTCGGATCCACGCCGAAGGTGCCGTCCGCATTAGTGCGGCGGTTCTTGCGCCACAAGCGATCGGCGGTGAAGGTGTACTGATACCCGTCCGGGTTCTGCACCGGGATCACCCACACGTCCCGCTGCGCGAGCAGCGCGCGCGGCAGCGAGTCGGCCACCCAGCGCGCGAGCTTCATTGCCATCTCGGTCGACACCCACTCGCGGGCGTG
The DNA here is from genome assembly GCA_003251175.1 of Gemmatimonadota bacterium. Taxonomy (GTDB): domain Bacteria; phylum Gemmatimonadota; class Gemmatimonadetes; order Gemmatimonadales; family GWC2-71-9; genus SZUA-544. The sequence goes on along the minus strand of QKHC01000017.1, from coordinate 14,848 downwards.
GTGCGTCGCCATGAACAGCACGTTCGGGCGTCCCGGGCTGTCATCGGCGGCGCCGATCTTGACGGCGAGAATCGGGCGACCCTCGATGGTCGCGCCAATCGAGTCGAGGTGGAAGATCGTGTCCGCTGCCGCCCACGCGGACAGTGTGGCACGGATCCCCGCCACGGGTTTGTCGAACGAACGATAGACCAGGAACGTGTCGGCGACCGCCGGTGGCACTGTCGCGGTCACGACATAGCCGCGGCCGCGCAGCGCCCGTTCACCACTGGCGTCGGCGATCACGATCGCGTACAGCTCGCCCCGCAGCTCGCGCACGGCGGCAACCTCGAAGCCCAGCCGGGCGAGCGAGTCGATCCCCGATCGATCGGTGATCGGGACCTCGACCGCGCGCAGCTGCGCACCTACCCGTGCGGTGACGCCGAGCGCGAGCGCTAGAAGCCCAAACGCGTAGCGAGCCATGCGGGAGCAGGAAGGTATCCGCCCAGGACGAGGCCGAACCAGAGCAACGTCGCCGCGAGCGGGAGCCACCAGATCAGGACGGGCCATAGCGAGGGACGCCAGGCCGCGATTGCCCCGATTTCCGGCGCCCAGCGCTGCCGCTCGTCGAGCGCGGCCGCTTCGAGCGCCAGCCAAGCTGCTTCCAGCCGTCGCGCCGCGAGGCGGAGCGCGTCCTGCCAGTCGCGTAGGGGGTCGGTCTGCGCGCCCTCCGTGGCCTGGAGCGCCTCCCCGGCCCCGTCCAGCGCGGCGAGCGCGGCGGCGAACGGCTGACCCCCGAGCGCGAGGCGGACCGCGACAGCGCGTCGTTCAGGGCCGGTGAGCAACCGCCGCCGCCAGGCGCGGGTGGGCATGCGGACGCGACGTCCCGCACGTTCGATCTCAGCATCGAGCCCCCCGGCCACCCGCCCTCCGGCGCGACGCACCGCGCGCTCCCAGGCCTCGCGCCAGCGCCCCGAGGCGAGAAACGAGACGGCGGCAGCAGCGCCGCTCGTCGCCGCCGCCCGGCGTGCCTCACCGGCGAGGCGGATCACGTCGCTGGCCAGTCCCTCCCGTACATCGTCGAGGGGCACCCACGGCTGCTGCAGCCGGCGCGGCACCACCAGCCGCCCGAGCGATGGCCCGAGCTCCGGAACCACGCTGTCGGCGGTGGCGGCGGGCACGGCGCTCACGGCTCCGTCGCGAGTCGCACGGGGCGACCGGTGCGTCGCTCATAGGCGGCCACGAAATACGGCAGCGACTCGGGCAGGAAAGCCGCTCGCGGGAGTCCCGTCGCGATCGCGGCGCGCTCGATGGCCGCGGGCTCCCCTTCGACTTCGAGCAACATGTCCATCTCCGGGTATCGTTCCAGGCGGAGCATCGCGCCGTCGAGCTCCCACTGCTCGATCTGCCGATCGATGCGGACCGTCACCTCCAGTCCCAGACGCATCAGCAACGCCGGGAACTGCTCGGTGGCGTCGACCCGTACCTCGATTTCCTCGCGGTGTCGGTAGGCGCCGCGCGTGGTCACCGGACCTTTCCAGGTGAGCACGCCCCACGCGGCGCCGGCACGGGGGCGATAGATCCGCAACCGCACGACCTCGTCCCGCGCGTCGAGCTGGCCCTCACGATCGAACCGGCGGTCGAGCATGGCACCCTCGAAGGTCAGCGTGGCACCGGCGCGCGCCAAGGCGACCCGGAGGGCCTCGGGATCGTCGACCCGCGCCTTGACCTCGAGCTCGTCGCCGCCGCCGGCCTTCACGACGCCCGAATCGCACCCAGCACGGCAGCGGTGTCTCGCAGGTCGGGGAACACGTGCGCCGCCCCCGCTGCAGCCAGCGCGGCCTGATCGTAGGAACCCGTCGCCACGGCGATCGCGCGAGCGCCGATGCCAACCCCGCAGGCCACGTCGGCGGGGGTGTCACCGACGATCAGGACATCGGCGCCGGCGACCCGCCGGCCGGTGATGCCGCGGGCACGCTCGACGGCGATTGCCGGGAGCTCACCCCGGTCTGGCGAGTCGGAGCCGAACGCACCGACGGCAAAACGCCCAGGGTCGAGTCCGGCCGAGCGCAGCTTGAGCGCCGCTCCCCGCGCGAGATTTCCCGTCAACAGCCCGACGAGCGCGGCCCCGTCCTTTTCCAGTGGGTCGAGCGCTGCCAGCAGGTCCTGCACGCCCGGCAGCAGCCGCGTCGCCTGCGCTGGGTTCGCGAGCTCGGCTTCCAGCAACGTGAGATAGCGGTCGCAGACCGCGGCAACCAGCCGCTCGTCGGTGGCGGCTTCGTGCTGCGCCAGTGTCAGCAACTCGCGCACGATCTGCGGATCGGTCTTGCCGCCGAAGTGAACCCCGTCGATCGGCCCGGCGGTCCCCATCTCATCGAGCAGGGCCTGATGGATGGCGCGGCGTCCTGCGCCATCGGTCCAGAGCAGCGTGCCGTCGATATCGAAGAGAATCAGCTTCATGGTCTCACGGGCAGTATACACCGACGCGGGCGGCGCCGCGTCGGGCTATGCCGGAATCCGCCGCACCGCCACGAGCTGGCCAGCGAGGTGGCGGACGGGACCCGACTCGTCGAACAAATCGTCCCGCGTGACGCGCCCGCGACCCAACAACGCGTGCACGATGCGGCCCGCGCCGGCCCATACCGCGACGTGATGCACGCGGCCCTGCTCCGCGAAGAACAGCAGGTCGCCGGCTTCGTACCCGCGCCCGGTACGATCGGGCGTGACATCCCGGCCCGCACTGATCTGCTGATCGACCTCCCGTTGCAGCGCGACCCCGCGCGCGGCAAACACCGCCTGCGTGAGACCCGCGCCGTCGCAGCCCCATTCAGTCCGTCCCCCGATCGCGAACGGCGCGTCTCCGAACCACCGCAGTGCCCACTCGGTCGGCGCCACGAGTCGCGCCTCGGCGCGCGCCTCGCTCTCCAAGCGGAGGGTACCACTAGCCAGCTGGGCGCGACGTCCATCCGCGGTTTCTATGGTGCCGTCGCGCAGCAGGGCCAGGCGGGCACCAATCGGCAGGCGCAGGCGTACGTCCGCCCCCCGCAGCTCGCAGCCGAGTGACCGCGCGCCGGCGCGGGCATCCCAGTCCTCACCCCACTCAGCGCTGCCGAGCGCCAGATACCCCGTGTGCGCCCAGGCGTGGAAGCCGTCGCGCGCGCGCACCCGCACCCAGGCCCCGCGTCGTTCGAGCAGGTCGAGGGGCTCCCCGTGCAGCGCCTCCGTGACGCGGGGCGCCGTGGCGCGGGGCTCCGCCGTGAGCGGTGCCACGGCCGTCGTCACGATCGCCACGCGCTCCTCATCCGGGCCGTCGTCAGGCAGGAGCCGGATGGACTCGGCGATACCGGCATCGGCGGCCAGCCGTCGCACGGCATCGCGCGCCGCCTCGCTCGTCGTTACCCCCCGCAGTGTCCGACTGCCGGTGGCCGTCTCCTCGAGCCACACCTCGAACACACCCAGGCGGCGATCGGGAACCCAGCGGCGTCGCGCGTCGTCCAGCGCGCGCACCAGCCGGTCCGTCACGCGTCGTCGCCCAGACCGGGGAGCCCCGGCACGCCGCGCGCCCGCAGCACGGAGCGCTCGACCGCGACCGGCACGCACTCGGCGGCGAGCGCCTCGGCGTGCAGCACCGACGCCGGGACGGCCGTCGCCGTTGAGAGCGCGATCGTCACATCGCCATCGAACGCCGTCCCGAACGGTGTGATGCGACGCGCCAGGGCGTCATTGGCGGCCTGCGCCAAGGCAACCAGCGCGACTCGATCGAGGTCCGCATTGGTCGCCACGACCGCCAGCGTCGTGTTCTGTCCGGGCGCGATCCCGAAGGGTGCTGCGCCAGCCGCTAGCTGCCGGACGGCATCGGCAAACCCCCCACCGGGCGCGCGTGCACCGGCCAGTACGGCACCCGAGCCATCGCGCACGTCACCGACGGCGTTGGTCACCACCAGGGCACCGACGATCACCCCCGCGCCTTCCGCGGCCCATGTTCCCACGCCGGCCTTCATGGAGCGATCGAGCCCCAGGATCTTGCCGCAGGTCGCTCCGGCGCCGGCACCCACCGAGCCCTCCGCGACCTCGACGCCAGCCGCCTCGCACGCGCGGTACGCGTCTTCGGGGCCCGGCCACATCGGCGGCTGACCCATGTTGCCCAGATCGAATACCACGGCGGTTGGGACGATGGGCACGATCAGATCCGGCCCCACCGGGAGGCCTCGACCGCGTTCCCGCATCCAGCGGACGACGCCATCCGCCGCGCCCAGGCCGTACGCCGATCCCCCGGTGAATAGCACACCATCTACGCGCTCGACGTGGTGGCGGGGATCCAGCGTGTCGAGCTCCCGCGTGCCCGTCGCGCGGCCGCGAACGGCCGCGGCGGCGCGGACCCCGCCCGGCGGGCCGAGCACGACGGTGCATCCTGTCGCCCCTGACGCGTCGGTCCAGTGACCGACCGTCAGACCGGCGACAGCCGTGATGGAGGGATGCGAGGGCGTCATTGGAGCAGCGGAAGGTCAGGGAGCGCGCTGGCGGCCGTCTCGGGCTAGGCCCGTGCTTTCTCTTCGCAGGAGCGGCACCGCACCACACCACGGAACACGCAGATCAGGCAGATGAACGTCCCGCAGTCTTCGCACGGGTAGCCCTCAGATGCCCGCTCCTCATTGCCACAGGACCGGCAACGCATCGCATCGCGCTCACGCAGCTCGGGCTTCGCCATCGTCACCTCACCCGCTGAGTCCGTAGGACCTAATCTTGTTGATCAGCGTCGCGCGCGAAATGCCGAGTGCCATGGCCGTCCGCGTCCGGTTCCCCCCAAAATGGCGCAATGCGCGCTCGATGTGGAGCCGCTCGATCTCGGCCAAGGGGCTGGGCAGGAAGGCGCGGCGGTCCCCGGCCGCCCCACGGACCCGAAGCTCACCCGGCAGGTGTAAGAGGTCGATTTCGGCCGCGCCACGGGCCGCGAGCATGGCACGCTCGATCACGTTGCGCATTTCCCGCACGTTGCCCGGCCAGGAGGCGTCGGCGAGGCGAGCCAGCGCCGCCGCCGTGCATCGGGCAGGTGTGTCCGGCATCTCCACGGCCAGCTCCGCAAGGAGCCCTTCGACCAGAGCTGCGCGGTCATCGCGTGCGCGCTCTCGCACGGGGGGAAGCACAATCGGGGCCACGGTGAGGCGGTACAGCAGATCCTCGCGCACCCGGCCAGCGCGCATCTCTTCGACGAGATCCCGGTCGGTTGCGGCGATGAGCCGCGTGTCCACGGCCACATCCCGCGCGCCCCCGAGGCGTCGCATGTGACCACCGTCGAGCACATCCACCAGGCGTCGCTGCGCGTCGTCGGGCAGGGTGGTGACATCGGGCACGAACAACGTGCCGCGATCCGCCAGCTCGATCAGACCGGCGCGGCGTTCCCACCGCTCGCCCCCGGCGGCCCGCTCCTGACCCACCAGCGCGCCCACGGACACCCCGCCGCGTGGCGCGGCGATGAACGGTGCCCCCGCGCGGGGGCCCAACGCGTGCATCAGCCGCGCCACCCGTCGTTTGCCCGTCCCCGGCTCGCCGACGAGCAGCACGGGAGATCGCGGCTGTCGTGCCGCGCGGGTGACGACATCCGCCAGGGCCCGCATGGCTGGCGAGACGCCGAGCGTGGCGAGGTCGGCGGAGCCGGGGCCGCGCAGCCATGTCAGCTCCCGGGCGAGCCTCGCCTTCTCTGCAGCGCGCACGGTCGCGGCCATCAGGTGGACGGGGTCGCCGGACTTCACCACGAAACTCTCGGCACCCGCCTGCACGGCCCGAACCGCCGAATCCAGGTCCCGGGTCCCCGCCAGGGCCACCACCGCCGCCCCGTGCGCCCGCAGCTCTGGAAGCAGGTCCGGGGCGCTGCGATCGAGCGCACGCACATCGATCACGACGACGCCCGGCTGCAGCCGCGCGGCGGTCACAGCGACCGTTCCGCCACCCGTCTCGCGGTAGACCTCGAAGCCCGCCCGTTCCAGCGCATCGCCCACGACTCGACGCGTCGGCTCGTCATCATCGACCAGCAGCACCGTGTCGGGCACCGCGGTCTCAGCGGGCCCCGCGCGGCGGCGGGGCCAGCACGCTCAGGGCGTGCGGCAGGAGGCGGATGGCAACCGGCGTCGTGCCCGCGGCCTCCCCGTCCAGCTCGACGGGTCGCGCGGGTCCCTCCGTCACAACGATCTCGATCGCGCGACCCCGCGCGCTCCAGATACGGGTCGCGCCGGATTCGATCCCACGCAGCAGATCCACGAACGCGGCGACGGAGCCCACAACCCCCTCCGCGCGCACAGCCACGACATCGAGCCAGCCGTCGTCGGGCTGGATCGCCTGGCCGAGCCGCAGGAACGGCGGCACCAGCTCACCGCAGTTGGCGACGAGGACCATGGCGGCATCCACCTCGTGACGCTGCCCGTCCACCGTCACGGTGTGGCCGGTTGATGTCACCGCCGGGAGGACGGTGAGCGCGCGCACCAGGTAGGCTCCCATCTTCCAGCGCTGCTTGGCAGCCGCTGCGGTGCCCGCCATCAGCTCGGCGTCGAAACCCGCCCCGCACGCCACCGCGAAGTAGTGAGTCCCGTCCGCGCGCTCCACAGCTCCCAGATCGAGGGCGCGCGGCCGGCCCCGCAGGATGGCCCGCGCCGCCGCCCCGGGGCTGCGCGGCAGCCGGAGGTTACCGGCCAGCAGATTGCCGGTGCCCGCGGGCACCAACCCGAGCGGCACCCCCGACCCCGCGATCGCCGCGGCCACCTGCATCGCGGTGCCGTCGCCACCGTAGGACACCAGCACGTCGAACCCCACCGTCTGGGCCTCCTCGGCGAACCGGCGGGCGTCACCCGGTCGGTGCGTCGCGAGAATCTCCACCTTCCACCCGCCGCCACGGAGGATGTCGAGCACCGCCCGGACCGCCCCGGCGTCGGTGCGTGCGGCGACCGGATTGGTGATCATCAGAGCCCTGGTCATGTCAGAAGCGCCGCTCCCACAACAGGTCGAGACCCAGCTGGCGAACCACGCTCTGCGTCTGCGCTTCCACCGCCGGCGCGCTGCAGGTGCGCAGCGGCTCGAAACTCGCCTCCGTGCGCCACGAGCGATCGAGCCGGTACTGCAGGCTGGCACCCACGGTGTTGTTGAGCGAAACGGGGCGCCCCTGACAAAACCCCGCGTTCACGATGAGAAAGGTCCGCGGCCCGATCTGCCATCCCGCCGCGAACAGCGCGCCGGAAATGGGATCGTCGGGGGCCCCGGGTCGGATCTCCACGTAGTCGAGCGGCACTCCCAGATCCGAGATCAGCACCCGCGAGAGCTCGCCCGACACGACCGAGCTCACGGCGTTCTGCAGCAGGTACCGTTCCGTCGACCCCGCCTGGCCGTCGGTCGCGGCCGCGCCCACCGTCGGCAGACCGAACATCAGGTACGACAGCACCTCGGCCTCGGGCATTTCGCGCTCCTCGGCGCGCAGCCTGAGCCGCGGTACGAGCAGCGTGCCGCCGATGTGCGCAATCACCGTCACCCGCTCAGCCGTCTCCCGTCCCGGCAGCGGTACGGGGTTGACCACGTGCCGGGCCTCGATGTCGAGCGCGGCATCCAGATCGGGTGTCCCGAAGAACCGCACAGTCCCCTGCGTGACCACGAACTCCCGCGTCACCGGTCCGATTACGAGCCGGTAGGTGCCACGCGGCGCGTTCATCGTCCCGCGCAGGCGGTAGCCCTCCGCGGTCTTGTCCACCACGACCGTGTCGGTCAGCTGGATGTTCGCCTCCGCCGACCGCAGCCAGACGCTGGCTCCCATCCGTAGCTCGAGGTTGCGGATGCGCAGACTCTCGAGGAACCGGCTCGAAAAGCGCGTGCGCAGCGTGGGGTCCCGCAGCAGCGTGGTATCGATCAGTCCGCGGACCCATGGTGCATCGAGATCAATCACCCGCTTCTGCACCGCGTCGCGGAAGTACCACACGCCGTCGGTCACGGTCCCCTGCCCGGTGAGGGTCGCCCCGTAGAGCGGCCCGTCGAGACGCACCCGCCCGCTCGCCGTCATGCTCAGCTGGCCGCGCATATCGAGTGCGGTGAATCGGTCCGCCGTGATGGTGAGGCCCAAGAGCGGTCGCGTGAGGTCTTCGAGGCGGACGAAGCCCCGGGCGACCGCGGTACCCGGTCCGCTCCGGAGCTGCAGCGTGTCTACGTGAATGGTGTCGCCGCTGAGACTGAACCGCCCGCGAATGCCGACGTAGCGCGCGTTCAGCGCCGGAAGGAACGCGGACGCGTCGCCCAGCTCGATCGCGCCGCCGAGCCGCGGAGCGTCCCAGGTTCCGGCCACTCGCACGTCGGCGGTGAGCCATCCGCGCAGGTCGCGGAGGGTCGTGGTGAGGATTTCGAGCGCTGCCAGGTCGACGCTGTCGGTGCGCAGCCGAATCGCCAGCGGGTCAGGGAGCCGCCGACGGGGCACGTCCACCAGGGCGAGGTCCATCGGCAGGCGGGCATCGAGCTCCAACAGCTGATGATCACCGCGCCGGATCTCACCGGTGATGTGGACCTGCCGCTCCCCATAAGTCACGTGGCCATCGATCGCCGGGGCGCGGAATCCCTCGACCGACGCGTCCCGCAGACCAAAGGTCCCCTCGAGACGGGGAGCGCGACGGGTGCCGGAGACCGACAGCTCGCCGTCCAGCTCGCCTCCCACCCCCAGGGTGTCGAACTGCAGCAAGGCCGCGATACCGGTTACGGGAAGACGCTGCACGCCGATTGTCGCGGACGCCGGCCCGCGTCGCGGAAGGTCGGCCGCCACTCGCAACCGACCCGCGCCCCGCACGGCGTGGAGCGCGACGTCGCTGACCGCGAGCCCGGAGTCGGCCAGACGCAGCGTCGCGGGCTGCTCGAGCAGCCACACATCACCGGGCAGGCGGGCCGCGAGTGAATCCACCGCGATCGTCACGGCGGCGCTGTCACGCTCCGCCCGACCACCCGCCAGGAAGGCGCCGAGATCCCCGACCCGGGAGCGCGCGAACCACCGCAGCGAGTCGGATCGCCCGACCACCTGTGCGGACGCCGCCGAGAACCCCATGCGACCGTAGGCCATCGAGTCCAACGCCACGGTCACAGCGAACCGTGGCGCCGACGCGCGCTCGAGCTCGACGGAGGCACGGGCAGACTCCACGTACCACTGACGCCACGCGATCTCGCGCAGCTCTCCATCGGCGCGGACTGTGAGCGAATCGAGGGCGCCGCCGAGCACCAGCGTGGCTCTCGCGTCACCCCGCAGCGCCGTGCCGGTATCGACCGACAGCGACAGACGGTGAGCCGCCCACCGCACCAGCGAATCGAGCGGGGCCAGGCTGTCGGCGTCGAGCTCGAGGCGCAGCTCACCGCCAGCAGGGGCTGACACCCCCAGGCTGCCGCGGCCGGTGGTACGCAACCCCGGCTGGGTGAGACGCAGCGAGTCGACCACGATGCGCTCGGCGGTGAACCGGACATCCACTCGGCCACTGTCGAGCGGCGTGTCCACCAGGTGGGATGGAGCGAGGGTCAGCTGTGCCGCGCCGTCGATCGGCGCCCCGGAGTCCGCCTGTACGTCGAGTCCCGCCGTGAACGTCAGGCGCGACGGGGGGCCATCGGTGAGCCACCGCGACAGGTTGAGGTCGGTCACGCGCAACGCCATGTTCCGAGCTCCGCGCCGCGCGGGAAGCAGTATCAGGCTGCCGTCGGCTCGGACCGCGCCGCCGTCCCGCACCTGCAGCTCGGCGTGGGTGTCGAGCGAATCGAGCCCGCCGCGCAACCGAATCGAGCCCCGCAGGTCAGGCGTGAGCGGCAGCGTCGGAAACGACCCCGCGAGACCCGCGAGCGCGAGCGGCGCGACCGTGGCGTCGACGTCGAGCCACAGCGTGTCGCGACGGGTATCGAACCGGAACGCGCCCGTCGCCTCGCTCGCCGGGCGGAGCCCGTCCCGGTGGCGCAGCGTGCCATCGAAGCGGATATCGTGGAGCGGCCCCTCGAGCGTCCCCGCTCCGTCCATCTCCCCCACCAGCATCACGGGCGGGATCAGCCGGCGCACCGTCCCGAGATCCACCGCTGCCTCGTCGATGACAAACTCGTGAAACGCCAGTCCGGTCTCGCCGCCCAGGGAAACTGCCCCGCTGCCACGCACGCGCGTGGTGGGCCAGCCAGGGACCAGGGAATCGCGAAACACCCAGTCGACGTCCAGCGCCAGGGCGTCGATCGGACCGGCAGCGATGGTCCGGCCGGTGAGCCGCCCGGCGAAGGGAAGCGTGTCGAGGAACGGTCGCGCGAATTCGAGATCGAAGCGCTCGGCATCGAGCTTCGCTCCCTCGACCGCCACCAGGCCAAGGCCAGCGCGGGAGACGACGGTGGCGTTTCCCCGCACCCGACCGCCGGCGTGGCGCAGGTCCAGCGGATCCAGGGTGACCGCCAGCTCCGCACCGGAACGCGACAGCAGGCGTACCTGCCCGCGGAACTGCGCGCCTCGGGGGAATCGCGGATCCACGAACTCCACGTCGCCCAGAGCGAGGGACTCCGCGCTCACGTCGAGGCGGAACATCACGGTATCCCGGGGCCACGCTATCAGTCCGGACACGCGCGCTGCCGACCGCGGCAGGGCAACGTGTCCGAACGCCACGGCGACCGAATCGCCCTGAACCGTGGCCTGCCCCCGCAGGTCCCGCAGATCGACGGTCGGATCGGACGACTCCACCGCGAGATGGGTCACGTCGACGCGCACGCCCGGCTCGCGCGGGGACGACAACCGCAAGCTCGCCAGGCGCGCGTCGATGCCGGAGAAGCGGCGGATGCGTCGGCGCCCGTCCCTCTGGTCCACCTCGATTTCGTGCGCCGAATCGTCGGGCGACCGGCTGTCGCGCAACCGGACCACCAGCGACCCCTCGGTGATCGTGACGTCGCGCAGCAGCACCAGCGGGGGCGCACCCTCGCCGGGGGCCCCCGCGCGCGGTGGCAGGAGGTCCTCCACGTTGAGGCGCCCGCTGGCGTGCTGCGACAGCTCGATCATCGGCTGCGCCAGACGCAGCTGCTGAATCACGATGCGACGTGCGGAGAGATCGAAGGGATTGTACGAGACGTCGACCCGCGGGATCACCGCGACGGGAGTGCTGTCGGGGTCGGTGAGCCGCACGTCGCTCAGCCACACCCCGGTGATCAGCGTTCCCCCCACTTCGGCCACCTCGAGCCGCCCGGCCAGAACGCGAGCGTACACCGCCCGCGCCACGCTGGCGAGGAACTCCCGACCGGTCCCCGTGCCCGTGATGGCCCGATGGGCGCCGAGCGCCGCCGCCAGCAATCCGACGATGGTCCACAGGGCCCCGCCCAAGGAACGGCGGACCATCAGAAGGTGGGCCCCACCGCGAACTGCAGCACCCAGCGCTTGAGGAACGAGCGCGGCCGTGGAACCACGTACGACTCGCGGATGCGGGTGATCGTCGTGTCGGTTTCGAAGTACAACGGACCGGACTGTGGCTGGTATCCGTTGTAGCCCGCGTCCACCCGCACGGGCCCCAGCGGCGTGATGAACCGCAGCCCGATACCGGGCGTGACACGCAGCTGGCCCAGCGAGAAATACAGCCCGTTGGGGTGATCCCACACCCCGCCCGCGTCGACAAAGAAGCTGAGGTGCATGCGGGACCGGAACACCGGAGAGGGTACCCGCAGCTCCACGTTCAGGACCAGCGCCGACGACCCCCCCGTCGGTGAGATGCGGAGATCGCGGAAGACGGTGTCCCCCAGCTGGGCCGCCGCGGTGTCGATCAGCGTGGTGTCGCGCGTGACGTACACCACCGGCCCGAGCCCATTGGGGGTGTACCCCCGGACCGAGTTTGGCCCACCCGCGTAGAAGCGGTGTTCGGGGGGCACATAGCGAGCGGTGTCCGACTTCGTCCCCACGAGGCGTGGCAGGATCGCGCCGCCCCAGACGCGCCACGACAGCACGCTGCGCCTCCCCAGCCGCTGATACCAGGCGAGCGAGACCTCACCACGGTTGAACTTGAAGAACGGGTCGCCGCCCAGGGCCGGGGTGGCCACCAGCAGGGTGGCGCTCGACAGGCTGCCCTCGGTGGGATCGAGCACGGCGTCAGTCCGCCGATGTACCGCAGTTGCAGAAATGCCCGCGAAGGCGCGTCGCTGCTCGAGGAACGCGCGGTCCTCCTGGGTGCAGGCCTGAAACACCGAGCAGTAGACGCCGAGCGGTGCGGCCGTGCTGCCGACTGAGTAGCTGTACGTCACCGCGATCGGATCGCGGGTACGGGCATGAAAGGTGACGCCGAGGTTGGCGCCGAGGGACTGTCGCACGTATGCCTGCGGCTCTGCTCGCCGTTCGGCGAACAGGCCGACGCTGGTCACGTGCGGCGCACCGGGAAACGCCGGCTGGCGCACCGCCGCCCCGAGTGAGTAGGTCATGGTGTCGGCGGTGAAATCGTCGCGCAAGGAAGGACAGAGGCTGCCGGCCAGGTTGAGACCGCCGCTCGGATAGCCGACGCCGATCATCGCCGCGCGGGCGGTCAGATCGATCGTACGCCCGCCGCCCAGGAAGTTGCCGACCGACCAGCCGGCCTGGGTTCGGAAGCACTCCTTGGTCCCGTACCCGACCCCTACCCGCACGCGATGCCGTCGTCCTTCCTCCACCTCCACCCGCAACGTCACCAAGCTGTCCGCAGGATCATCCGGCGGCAGCGAATCCACCAGGCGCACGTCCACGTAGCGGAACACGCCCAGGTCGTAGAGATCGCGCTGGGCGCGCAACAACCGGGCCTCGGAGTAGTACTGGCCCTCCCGCATCGGCAACAGGCGCTGGACCGTCCGGGGGGACACCCGCTGCAGCCCCTCCAGCGCGATCTCGCCGATCCGCATGCGCGGCCCCGGCACCGCCTCGAGCGTCACCTCGGCGCGGAGCGCGGCCGCATCGGCGTCGAAGTTCCGCAAGACCTCCGCATAGGGAAAGCCCGAACGGCGCAGCCGCACCGCGATCGTGTCGGCCGACGCCTGCAAACGGGCCCGGTCGAAGGCATCGCCGACGCGCAATGGTAGATCGCGACGCAGCCGGGCGGTGTCGAGCAGCCCGTCGAGCCCCAACAGGTCGAACCGCGTGACGCGTACCGGCTCACCTTCGTAGATGACGAACGTGATGTACGCGCTCTGGGGGTCGCGACGGACAATGGTATCGACAGTGACGTCCATGTAACCCGCCTGCCGATAGACCAGCAGCAACCGCACCGCGTCGCGGCGGAACTCCAGCTCGTCGAGGTAGCGCTTCTCCCCCAAACCGAGCCACCGGAACCACCAGGCACGCGCCGCCCAACTCGACACCGAGGTGGCCAGAAAGGCGGACAGCGTCACGTCGTCGATCGCGCGATTGCCGCGAAACGACAACTGGCGCACAACTCGCTGCGGCGGCTCCTCCTGCGCGGCGACGATCGGCGCGGCGAGCGCGAGGGCAACGAGCGCGACGGTAACGGACCTGGAGTGCAATTGACGGTTGCCTGTAACTTGCCTATTCTGTTGTACTTCCGGTTGACTGTCAACCTTTTAGACAGTCCAACCGGGTCCCGCTGGTCCCTGTTCCTGCTACCCCGGTGTCTGCCCGATGCGCGTTGCGCTCCTACTTCTTCTCGTCATCACGATTGGCCCGCCGCTCGCCGCACAGGACGCGCCGCGCCGGGCTCCCGGCGGGTCGCTCAGCCAGCGCATCACCGCACTCCTCGACGAGCCGCCGTTCGATCGGGTGACCTGGGGGGTGTACGCCACCGACGATCGCGGTCGGGTGCTGTTTTCCCGTGATGGCGACCGCTGGTTCGTGCCGGCGAGCAACACCAAGCTCATCGTCACGGCGGCGGCCATGGCGCTGCTGCCACCGGATCATCGGATCCGCACCAGCCTCTACGTCGACGGCACGCTGCGAGACGGGATACTGGAAGGTGACTTGGTGGTGTACGGGCGGGGCGATCCGACGTTTTCGACCCGCTGCTACGGCGGCGACACGCTGGCCGCGGGCACGTGCGACTCCGCCAGCACGCGCGTGGCCGCGCTCGCGGATTCGGTGCGTGCGCGCGGCGTGCGCCGCATCACGGGCCGGGTGGTCGGCGACGGCTCGTACTTCGAGCCCACCATGCTGCACCCCCAATGGGGGCTGTTCGATGCGTTGTGGTACTACGCCGCGCCAGTGACTGCCCTGGCGTTCAACGACAACAGCATCGATTTCACGATCACGCCAGCCGCCGCCCTCGACGTGCCTCCCGAAATCACGGGCTGGCCGGCCGGCGTGCTGTGGACCCTCGAGAACCGCGCCCGCACCGGCCCGGCAGACTCCGGCTCGTCGATCACCCACCGGTTCTTCCGCCACCCGGGCACGTGGGACTACTGGGCCGAAGGAGCGGCCGCGCTGGGCCGCCGGCCCTGGACGGAAAGCGTCGCCGTCCCCGACCCGAATCTGTTCTTCGCGCGGGTGCTGGCCGCGGCCCTGCGTGAGCGCGGCATCACGGTCGAAGGCGGCGCGGCGAGCACGACCGACTCCCTGGCGCATCGCGCTGCCCGTTGCTGCACGCCGCTCGTCGAGGTCGCGGGCCGCCCGGCGGGTGACCTGCTGTTCCCGATTCTCAACTCGAGCCAGAACCTCTTCGCCGAGATGCTGCTGAAGATCCTGGGGCGGGAGGTCGCCGGTGCCGGGTCGTGGGAGGCCGGTCTTGGGGTCGAGCGCCGTTTCCTCATCGACTCGGTGGGGATCGACTCCACGGCGTTCTCGCTGGACGACGGCTCCGGGCTGTCCGCGTCGAACCTGGTGACTCCAGCAGCCATCGTGCAGCTGTTGCAGTACGTGGCCCGACATCCCCGCAACGGTCCGTTCCTCGCCGGCCTGCCGCGG
>QKHC01000004.1 GCA_003251175.1 Gemmatimonadota bacterium | reverse complement strand
ATGCCAGGCACCAGTTGTGCCGATCTCCCGGTCGTGAGCGAGAGCGCGCTGAGTGTTGGCGTTCCCGTCTGCGAGACCTGCGTGAACAGGACGACGTTCTCGTCCACCATGACGTTCGGGTTCACGAGGCCCCACCCGTCGGATGGGGGTGTCGCGAGCCGCTCCGGGGCGCCGCCGTCCGGGGTCACGCGAAACAGCGATGGGCCGCTCGACGCGTCGGTGCTGGCAGCGGCGACGATCACGCTGTTGCCGGGACCCCACGCCACCCCGAACTGGTCGCCGTCGATCCGATGGATGGACTGTGCGGTGCCACCCTGGACCGGTACCCGCTTGATGGTCCCATCTGGGGTGATGAATCCCAGCCACTCACCGTCGGGTGAGAAGAACGGACTCGAGCCGCCTGCCGTGCTCGGGACGATTCTCCACGCTCGTTGATCGAGCGCACGCTCATACATGGTACGGCCGGAGTCACTGTCGAATGCGGCGACCAGTCGCTCGCCGTCCGGGGAGAGTGCATAGTCGGCGAGCGCCATCGCCGAGTCCGGCGGGTCGAGGTAGAACTCGACCGCCGGCCGCTCGGGTGAGCTCGCTGCGAGGCGCACCCAGCCCCAGACACTGGTCACGGTCGCCACCAGCGCCAGGGCGCCCAGCGCGGCAGTGAGCCGGCTCCAGCGAGGTCGCGGGCGTGCGGCACCGCCAGTCAGCGCGGTGGTGGGCGTCGTGAAGCCGGGGTTCACGAGTGCCTCGGCGAAGGCTTTGGCCGAGTCGAAGCGGTCGGCCGGCAGCTTCTCGAGCGCCTTGGTGAGCGCCGCGGCCACGTTGGGCGGCACCGCCTTACGCAGTGTCGTGACGGGCGCCGCGTCCTCCGTCACGATCTTCATGATCGTCTGCTGCGCCGAGGCCCCCACGTGCGGGGGATTCCCCGACAGCATCTCGTACAGCACGCTCGCCAGTGAATAGATGTCCGACCGCGCCGTGATCTCCTTCTCGGCGGTCGCCTGTTCGGGGCTCATGTAGTGCGGCGTACCGAGACTGAGGCCCGTTTCGGTCATCCGCCCGCCCGCCGCCGCGCTCACCGCCAGGGCGATGCCGAAGTCCGCCACCATCGGCCGGCCGTCGTGCAGCAGGATGTTCTCGGGCTTGATGTCGCGGTGGATCACGCCCTGGCGATGCGCGTAGTCCAGCGCGTCCGCGACGTCGGTCGTGATGCGGATCGCCTCGTCGATGCCCAGCTGGGTCTCGCGATTGAGCCTGCCGCGCAGGGTCTCCCCTTCGATGTAGGGCATCACATAGTAGAGGAACTCGTCCGGCGAGCCCTCGGCCCGGGTCCGTCCGCTGTCGAACAGCGGCAGGATGTGCGGGTGCTGCAGCGCCGCCGTGGTCTTGATCTCCTGCACGAACCGCTCGGCGCCGAGGACGGCGGCGAGCTCGGGGCGGAGCACCTTGAGGGCGACGCGGCGGTCGTGGCGCAGGTCCTGCGCGAGGTAGACCGTGGCCATGCCGCCCGCGCCGATCTCCCGCTCGATGCGGTAACGGTCGGCGAGCGCGGCGGCGAGGCGCGCGCCTGGGTCGCTCATCGGCTGGTGATCCCGGCGACGATGGCCGGCCAACGGCGGTGCGTGATCACGACTCCCGGTCTCTCGGTGAATTCGTTCATGTCGAGTGGTGCTGCGTCGTCATCACCCTGGCCGTTCGTGAGCGCCAGTCGAACTTGGGCCCGGATGGGCACCCGCGCCGCCGCGCCAAGCTGGCTTCGCAGCGCGCCACTGTTCGTCCCGTCAGCGGGTTGGGAGACCGAACCGAGCCAAAGATGGCCCCGTTCGGGGATGTGCGCGAGGCGCCAGTGGCCCCACCGTCACTGCGCGAGGATCTGATCGATCGTCGCCAGCTCGTCGGGGGAGAACGTCAGGTTGTCCAAGGCCCGAACGGCGTCTTCGACCTGCGCCGGCCGACTGGCCCCGATCACCGCCGAGGTCACGCTCGTGTGCCGCAACGTCCATGCGAGCGCCATCTGCGCGAGGCTCTGGCCGCGCGCCTGCGCGACCTCATGCAATCGGAGGACCGTGCGCCGCACCGCCTCGGTGACGTCGCTCGGGGAGAGAAAACCGCTTGGCACGGCCGCACGGGAATCTCGTGGAATTCCCCGGAAATAGCGGTCGGTCAGCAGTCCCTGCGCGAGGGGTGAGAAGACGATGCAGCCGATCCCCAGGTCTTCGATGGTGGCGAGCAGACCGCCCTCGATGTCCCGCACCAGCATGCTGTACTTGGACTGGTGCATGAGGCAGCGCGTGCCGCTGGAGGCCAGGAGCTGGACAGCCTGGCGGGCGAGGGGAGGCGGGTACCGGGAGATCCCGGCGTACAGCGCTTTGCCTGCGCGCACGGCGTCGCTCAACGCTCCCATCGTTTCCTCGACGGGGGTGTCCGGGTCGGGTCGATGGTGATAGAAGACGTCGACGTAGTCGAGGCCCAGGCGCTGGAGACTCTGGTCGAGGCTCGCGAGCAGATACTTGCGCGAGCCCCAGTTGCCGTACGGCCCCGGCCACATCGGATACCCTGCCTTGGTGGCGATGATCAGCTCGTCGCGATACGCGGCGAAGTCGCGGCGCAAGATGCGCCCGAAGGTTGCTTCGGCGGAGCCCGGAGGGGGCCCGTAGTTGTTGCCGAGATCGAAATGCGTGATGCCGAGGTCGAAGGCGCGTCGCACCATGGCTCGCGCGGTGGCGAAGCGCGCCGCCGCGCCGAAGTTGTGCCACAGGCCGAGAGAGACGGCGGGCAGCAAAATGCCGCTCGCGCCACAGCGACGGTACGTCATCGTCTCGTAACGGCCCGGGTGCGGGCGGTATGCGGCGGTCACCGGGAGCTCGCTGAATGGCTGGGCTAGGGGGGACCGCGCCCCGCCGCGTCGGCGGGCACGCAGAACACGTCGTAATGGTTCCACCGGGCGAGGTTGTCGGCTGTGATTCGCTCGCCCCAGCCCGGCTGGCCGGGGTCCACGCGGTACACCGCGTACCCGTGACGCTCGAGGAACTCGAACAGTCGCGCGCGATCCCCGCGGGGTGACTTGCGGAGGTTGAACATCTCAACCTGGAGGTACGGGCGGCGCTCGCGGATGGTCTCCTCGAGCGTCTCCAGCACCGCGAGGTCGAACCCTTCGGCGTCCACTTTGATGAACCGCAGGCGCGGCAGCCGCTCAGCGTGGTGCCGCCGGAGGAAATCCTGGAGATTGCGGCCCTCGACCTGCAACACGAAGGCGCTGCCGTGCACCCACTTGCTCACGCCCTCGTGAAAGCCCCCGTTGCTGTAGCTCGCGTCGCCGTACTGAAACTCGTAGGTCCCATCGGTCCGCATCGCCGCGAACATCAGCGGGACGATGCTGGTCTTGTCACGGTTGAGACTCGCGGTGCGCTCGAGCACCGGAAAGACGTAGCGGTTCGGCTCGAGTGCGAGCACGCAGCCGGTGGGTCCCACCGCGAGAGCGATCGGAAGCGTCGAGTCACCGACGTGCGCGCCCACGTCGATTGCGACATCACCCGGGCGCAGGAACCGGCGCAGCCGGTCGACGTCCGCCTGCGTCGGCGCGGGGGACGGGCAGTTGGGGTGGAGCCAGCGCGCCACCTTTACGCGGCCCTCGCCCGGCAGGTCGTGGGCCTCGACGACGAAGCCGAACTGCCTTGGCCGCGCCTTGATGCCGAGCAGGTTGACGAATTCGCGCAGCTTCACGGTGCCGAAGATGGAACGTGACGACCCATGGCGCCAGCGTCGCGGTGCCTGCGTCCGGCGCGGTCCCTGGCTCTGGCAGTGCGCTGCCATATCTTAGGTTCGCATGGATCCCCGTATGCGTGTCCGGGATGCGCTGGCCGGCCAGTATCGAATCGAGCGCGAGCTGGGGCGCGGCGGGATGGCCACGGTGTACCTGGCGGAAGATCTCAAGCACGGCCGGATGGTGGCGGTCAAGGTCCTGCAACCCGAGCTGGCGCACGCCGTGGGACCGGATCGTTTCCTGCGCGAGATCGAGGTCGCTGCCCGGCTCAGCCACCCCAACATCCTGCCGCTGTACGACTCGGGCGAAGCCGGCGGGCTGCTGTTCTACGTCATGCCCTGCGTCGAGGGCGAATCACTGCGCAGCCGCCTCGACCGCGAGAAGCAGCTGCCGCTCGACGATGCCCTGCAGATCACGCGCGAAGTGGCCAACGGGCTGAGCTACGCCCACAGCCTCGGCGTGGTGCACCGCGACATCAAGCCGGAGAACATCCTGTTTCAGGCCGGCCACGCGGTGTTGAGTGATTTCGGCATCGCGCGGGCCGTGAGCTCCGCCGGGGGTGACCATCTCACCGAGACCGGCACGACGGTGGGCACCCCCGCCTACATGAGCCCGGAGCAGGCGGCCGGCGAGCGGGAGATCGACCAGCGGTCGGACATCTACAGCCTCGCCTGCGTGCTGTACGAGATGCTCGCAGGGGACACGCCGTACACCGGGCCGACGCCGCAGGCGATCCTCGCCCGCAAGGCGCTGGAGCCGGTCCCCAGTGTGCGGGTGGTGCGCGACACCGTGCCGCCGGGGCTGGAGCAGGCGGTCAGCCGCGGGCTCGCGAAGCGGCCGGCGGATCGGTTTCCCACGGCGTTGGCATTCGCCGAAGCGCTGTCGGTGGGCGCGGCGGCCGCGACCGGGGGACGCCGCGTGGCAGGCGTTCGCGTGCGGTGGCTGGTGGTGGCGGCAGTGTCGGTCGTGGCGGTGGCCGCCGTGTCCTCTGTGCTGCTCACGCGACTTCGCGCTGCTCGCGCGCCAGTCGTGTCGGAGACCGCGCGTCTCACCGCTGCTCCCGGGGTCGAATGGTTCCCCAGCCTGTCGGCGGACGGGCAGTGGCTGGCGTATGCGGGTGAGGCGGCGGGCAACCGCGACCTTTATCTGCTGAGCGTCGGAGGTCGGAACCCCATCAACCTCACCCCCGATTCTCCCGCGGATGACGACCAGCCGGTCTTCTCTCCGGACGGAGAGCGCATCGCGTTCCGCTCCAGTCGTGACGGCGGCGGGATCTTCGTGATGGGCCGAACCGGCGAAGCGGTGCGCCGGGTTACGCGCTTCGGGTTCCGCCCCACGTGGAACCCGCAGGGCACCGAGCTCGCGTTCGCCACCGAGAACGTCGATGTGAATCCCCAGAACTTCGTGAGTCGCAGCGAGCTGTGGGTGGTAGACGTGAGCAGCGGCGAGCTGCGACAGATCCCGCTCCAGGATGCAGTGCTGCCCAGCTGGTCGCCGCACGGCGAGCGTATCGCGTTCACGGGCCGTGGCATCTACGTGAAGGTGTGGACCGTCCCGGCGGCGGGAGGAGAACCCTTGGCCGTCACCACCGGAGCGGCACACGATTGGAGCCCCGTATGGTCTCCCGACGGCCGCTATCTCTATTTCGTCAGCGACCGCCAGGGGAGCATGAATCTCTGGCGCGTGCGCATCGACGAAATGTCCGGTCGCACGCTCGCCGATCCCGAGCCCATCACGACCCCGGCGACCGCGTTGGCTCACGTCAGCCTGTCGAGGGACGGCCGGCACGTCGCCTACACCTCCGTCAGCGTGACCAGCAACATCCAGCGGGTCGGTTTCGACCCGATCCGTGGCGCGATTCGCGGTGAGCCGGTCTGGCTGACCACGGGGTCGCGGCGTTGGGGCAACCCACAGCCGTCGCCCGACGGCCAGCAGGTCGTGTTCTATTCCCTGGTCGAGCCCGAGGGCCATCTCTACGTCATGAACGCCGACGGCACCGGCCTGCGGCAGCTCACCGGCGACACGGCCATGGATCGGATGCCGCGCTGGTCGCCCGACGGCCAGTGGATCTCGTTCTACTCCGATCGGAGCGGCAGGCTGCAGATCTGGAAGCTACGGCCCGATGGCAGTGAGCTGCAGCAGTTGCTCGAGGTTCCGGACCACGACGCCACCTTCGCCGTGTGGTCCCCCGACGGCGCGCACATGGTCGCCCAGACATTGAGTCCGCAGGGTGGCGCGTACGAGTTCGATCTGAGTCAGTCCGCGACACGGCCGCCAGCGCGACCCCTCGCCACGCCACCCGACTCGCTGAGACCGTTCGGCCCATATTCGTGGTCGCCCGATGGCGAGCGCGTCGCCGGCACGATCGCGCTCCTCGACAGCGGGGTGGTCACGTTCGCGGTCCGTACCGGCGTCTATCAACGGCTGACCAACTTCGGGCAATGGCCTGTGTGGTTGCCGGACAGCCGGCGCCTGTTGTTCGTCTCAGGCGGGAAGGCCTACTACGTCGTGGATCGGGTGACTGGACGAGTCAATCAGGTGTTTGCGGCAGGGCGGGACGTCGTCGGACCGCCGACGCTCACGCGCGACGGTCGCGCACTCTACTACACCCGGCGGGTGACCGAAGCGGATATCTGGCTCGTGACGCTGCGCTGACGCCCGCGACGGGGCGGAGCGTCAGGTGGAAGTGCCGGTCGCAGCCGGTGGCCCTGCGGCTCGGGCCTGCACGAGCGCATCCTCGAGCGTCTCGCGCGTGATCCGGAAATGGGAAGTGTTCCACACGGGCGCGCCGTCCCGCACCAGGATCACCTGAGGGGACTCGTGGCCGATACCGACGGTCGCCGCGATCCGCGCCGACAGCTCCCGCTGCTCGATCACATCGATGAGGTACACCGGCAGGTCGGGATGGGCGGCGGAAAAGTCGCGGATCCGCCGTTCGCTGATCATCGATGCGCCGCACCAGGGGCTGTGCTTGTACAGCAGCAGCAGCGGAGCCGTGCGCAGCACAGCGGGCCACCCGGGCTTGCTATCATCATCGAGCGGTTGAATCGGCACCCGTTGCTCCTCCGCGACGCGTCGCCGGGCTCGGACGCGCCTATCGCTCGGTTCCCTCGCTCGCTGTCTGGAGCTGCCGAAGCACCTCACCCAGCCGATTGAGCTCCGTCCCGTAGCGCGCCCAATCGCCGCTGCGCTGGGCGGACACCGCGCTCTGGTACAGCTCCACGGCGCGGCGGACCAGCTCCGCCGCCTCGCGCGGCGCCGTTTCGGCGGCCGCAGCCGGGGCCGCCGCCAGCGCGGCGGGCGCGGCCGCGCCGGAACCAAACAGCCGGTCCAGGCCCGCCTCCAGCGTCTCTTCCATCACCACACGGTTCTGGTACGCCACGATCACCCGCTTGAGCTCGGGGATTCGGCCACCTTCAGCGCGCAGGTACAGCGGCTGCACGTAGATCAGCGACTCCTCGATCGGAATCACCAGCAGGTTGCCGCGAATGACCTGAGAGCCGCGCTGATCCCACAACGAGATCTGCCGCGAGATCTCGGTGTCCTGGTTCATGCGGTTGACCACCTGGGTGGGACCGTACACGAGGCTCTGCTTCGGCAGACGGTATACCATCAGCTGGCCGTAGTGCTCGCCGTCGTTGCGCGCGATCATCCATGCCGACAGGTTGTCCTTGCCGCGCGGCGTGAACGGTACCATCAGGATGAACTCGGCCTGTTCCTCGTTCGGCAGTCGCATCACGATGTGTCGCAGGAACGGGTCCTGCGCCTCGGCGGTGCGCGCCAGCGTCGGTTTCTGCCACTGGTCTTCCCGGTGGTAGAAGATGTCGGGCTCGGCCATGTGGTACGTCGCGTAGAGATCCGTTTGCAGTTGGAACAGGTCCTCCGGGTAGCGCAGGTGGGCACGCAGGTCCGGCGCCATGGCGTCGAGCGGCTGCAATACGCCCGGGAACGCCGCATCCAGCGTGCGCACCAGGGGATCCGCGGGGTCCGCGACATAAGCAGCGATGGCGCCATCGTACGCGTCGATCACCACCTTGACGCTGTTGCGCATGTAATTGATGCCGTTGGCGAGGCCCTGCGCGTACGGGTAGCGGTCGGTCGCCGTGTAGGCGTCGAGAATCCAGCGCAGTCGTCCCGAGTCGGTCACGACGAGGTAGGGATCGCCATCGAACAACAGGAACGGTAGCGCCGTCCGGGCCCGCACCCGGATGTTGCGGAAGTACATCGCGCGGCTCTCGTTCGTGATGTCGCTCGACAGCAGCACCTTGAGTGAGCTGAAGTACGAGGCGAGGACCAAGCGCCGCAGTGGTGACCGCCCTCGTACGTCGTGAAGATGTTCTCTTCACCGGACGGGTAGTCGAACTCCCGCTGGTTGGTACGGGCGAACACCCACTCGTCGGTCATCTCCCCGTAGTAGATCTCCGGCCGTGTGACCGCGAGCGACACCGTGGACGCCGGTGGGAGGTCCTTGATGAACAACACCGGCAGTCCCTCGCCGGTCACCTGGTTCACCGGGCCGAGGGTGAGCCCCATGCCGTGCGTGAAGGTGAGCCGCTCGTTGATGAACGTGCGCGTCGGCAGGGACGCGGGGTTGAGCTCGCGCGGCGAGAGCAGAACCTGGCGATACTGGCCGTCGATCCAGTACCGATCGTCGTCCACGGAGAGGAAGTCGTAGTACGTCCGAATCTCCTGCAGCTGCCCGAACGTCTGCAGCAACGGGTCGCGATCCCACAGCCGCACGTTGTCGATGGTGGGCCGGTTGGCCCGGATGTCTGCTTGCGTGAGACCGGCCTCACCGGTCAGGTCACCGGTCACCACGGAGTCGAGCCCCCAGGCCTGCCGCGTCGCCGCGATGTGGTGGACCAGCTGGGGCGTCTCCTTGACCAGCTCGTTGGGGGCAACCACCAGGCGCTGCACGATCGCCGGGTAGATCCCCAGTCCGACGAGCGACAGCCCGAAGTACAGCGCCATGCCGATGAC
>QKHC01000043.1 GCA_003251175.1 Gemmatimonadota bacterium | reverse complement strand
CTCGATGCGATCGGTCAGCGCCTCGAGGTACCAGCTCCCGCCAAACGGGTCCGCGACGCCGGGGATGCCTGACTCGTGCGCGAGGATCTGTTGGGTACGGAGCGCGAGGGTGGCGCTCCCCGCCGTCGGCAGCGTCAGCGCCTCATCGTAACTATTGGTGTGCAGCGACTGCGTTCCCGCGACCACCGCCGCGAGCGCTTGATAAGCCACGCGCACCACGTTGTTGAGCGGCTGCTGCGCGGTGAGCGTCGCGCCGCCGGTCTGCGTGTGGAAGCGCAGCCGGCACGCGGCATCGTCCGCGTGGAATCGCTGACGCATCAGGCGCGCCCACAGGCGCCGCGCGGCGCGGAACTTGGCGACTTCCTCGAACAGATCGCTGTAGCCGGCGAAGAAGAACGACAGACGCGGCGCCACGCGGTTGACGTCGAGCCCCGCCGCAACGGCCCGCCCCACGTACTCGAGTCCGTTCGCCAGGGTGAACGCGACCTCCTGCACCGCGGTGGCTCCCGCCTCGCGCATGTGATAGCCCGACACGGAGATCGGGTTGACGCTCATCTCCGCATCGGCGCAATAGCGGAGAATGTCGGTGATCAGCCGCAGCGACGGCTCCGGGGGGTAGATGTAGGTGCCCCGGGCCGCGTATTCCTTGAGAATGTCGTTCTGGATGGTGCCCTGGAGCTGCGCCGGCGCCACCCCCTGCTCCTCGCCGACGACGACGTACATGGCGAGCAGTATCCCGGCCGTCGCGTTGATCGTCATCGAGGTCGAGACGCGATCGAGCGGAATCCCGTGGAACAGCCGCTCGAGATCGTCCACGGTGTCGATCGCCACGCCAACCCGTCCCACCTCACCCTCGGCCATCGGATGGTCGGAGTCGTAGCCCATCTGGGTGGGGAGATCGAACGCCACCGACAGCCCCGTCTGCCCCGCAGCCAGCAAGTGGTGGAACCGCGCATTGGTCTCTTCGGCGGTGCCGAACCCCGCGTACTGCCGCATGGTCCACAGCCGCCCGCGGTACATCGTGGGGTGGATGCCGCGGGTGAAGGGAAACACGCCCGGCGCCGCGAGGTCTCGCTCGGGATCCCCGCCCCAATCGCGCGGGCCGTAGACCGACCCGGGGTCCGTCGTGTCCGTCACGTCCGTCTCGTCCGTCTCGTCCGCCTCATCCCGCTGCCATCCGCTCCGTGGCGAATTCCACGTCCGACCGGCTCCCGATGACGAGTGGGGTGTGCTGGTGCAGCTCCTGGGGCTCGACCTCGAGGATGCGCCGGCCACCGTCGGTCGCCGCTCCGCCCGCCTGTTCCACGATGAAGGCCAGCGGCGCCGCCTCGTAAAGCAGCCGCAGCTTGCCCAGCGGCACGTTGCGGTCGCCGGGATAGAGGAAGATCCCGCCCGAAATGAGATTGCGATGGAAATCGGCGACCAGCGACCCGATGTAGCGGGCGTTCTTGCCCTTCATGGCGCCGTCGCCGTTCTTGAACGCCCCCACCACCCGCTGCGTCGCAGGCGTCCACTTGTTCCAGTTGCTCTCGTTGACACTGTAGTACTTCCCCACCTCGGGAGTGCGGATGTGCGCGTGCGAGAGCAGGAACTCCCCGATCGTCGGGTCGAGAGTGAATCCGTGCACCCCGTTCCCCGTCGTGTAGACCAGCATGGTGCTCGACCCGTACAGGATATAGCCCGCGACCACCTGATTCATGCCCGCCTGGAGACAGTCGGCCAGCTTCCCCGGCGCGCCCTCGGGCGTTACCCGCCGATAGATCGAGAAGATGGTCCCGATCGACACGTTGACATCGATGTTGCTCGAGCCGTCGAGCGGGTCGTAGAGCACGACGTACTTGCCGGCGGGCACGTTCGCCGGCACGGGAACGGGCGCTTCATCCTCCTCGGATGCCATGACGCAAATACGCCCCGTGTGCTGCAGGCTGTTGCGCACCGTCTCGTTGGCCACGAGATCGAGCTTCTGCTGCAGGTCACCGGAGACGTTGACGGTCGTAGTACCGCCGAGGATATCGGTGAGGCCGGCGCGGCGCACGTTGCGCGCGATGATCTTGGCCGCAAGACAGATGTCATACAGCAGGTTGGACAGGTCGCCCGTCGCCTCCGGATGGAGGCGCTCCTGCTCCATGATGAATCGCTCAATCGTGATGACGGAAGTCGGT
>QKHC01000059.1 GCA_003251175.1 Gemmatimonadota bacterium | reverse complement strand
AAGCGGGGTTTGTCGCACCGCGAACGCCGACTGCAGCGACGTCACGCGCAGATCGCGCTGGCGCGCCAGGTGGCGGCGCAGGCCGCTGGCGGTCAGCTGGCACAGCAGGTCCAGCTCGGGCCGGCCCGTGAGGTTGCGCGGGATCAGCACGGCCACGGAGTCGGCGTAGGTGGGTCCGGGGGTGTGGGGCGGTGCGGCGACCCAGAGCCACCCCGCGGCTGCGAGCGCGGGCGTGGCAGCGGCGATGGCGGTGAGCAGCGGCCGCCGCCGAGCGGCTCGCGCGATGCGTGACAGCGTCGTCGGAGTCGTGTCAGGAGCCTCCACCATCCAGGCGAGGCCCGCGGCCTGGGCCACGTCGCGCACCAGCTCGCCGGCTGTTGCGGGGCGATCGGCGGCGGACTTGGCGAGCGCCCGTTGCAGGGCCCGGCCCACGGCCGGCGGCAGATCCGGGCGCAGCGGTGCGAGCGAGGGTGGCGGTTTGTGGAGCTGGCGATCCATGATGCCGTCCGCGTGTCGGCCGCCGAACGGCACGATGCCCGCCAGCATCTCGTACATCATGCAGGCGAGCGAGTAGACGTCGGTGCCCCCGCCGAGCGTGTCGTCCTCCACCTGCTCGGGGCTCATGTACGGCGGCGTGCCGACGATGCGGCCTTCCAGGGTGATGCCGTCGCGGCTCATGGTCCGCGCGATGCCGAAGTCGGTGAGGAACGCGTGCGACTCGTCCAGCAGAATGTTGTCCGGCTTCACGTCGCGGTGCACGAACCCCTGGCGGTGCGCATAGTCCAGCGCCCCGGCGATGTCGCGCGCGATCGCGATGGTGGTGGTGATCGACAGCTGTCCCTCGCGCGTGAGCCGACCGCGCAGCGACTCGCCCGGGATGTACGGCATCACATAGAAGAGGCACGCCTCGCCCGCGTTGCCGCAGCACGCCGTTTCACCGGCGGCGAAGATCGGCACGATGCCGGGGTGGCGCAGCTGCGAGGCGATGTCGACCTCGCGCAGGAACCGCTGCCGTTCGAGACCGAGGCAGCCGCGCACGTCGAGCACCTTGACCACCACCTGGCGGTCGGGCGGCCGCTCGCGGCCGAGGAAGAGGATCGTGGCGCCGCCGCGCCCGATCTCGCGCTCGATGGTGTAGCGGCCGGGGAGCCCCGTGAGGATTTCGCCGGTGTCGATCGAACCCGTCGTCATCGCCCCTCCCGACCGACCGGACCCGCGCCGGCGCCAACGGCCTGACTCGGCGG
Organism: Gemmatimonadota bacterium; assembly: GCA_003251175.1. Lineage (GTDB taxonomy): Bacteria > Gemmatimonadota > Gemmatimonadetes > Gemmatimonadales > GWC2-71-9 > SZUA-544. Next base: position 969 of record QKHC01000059.1, on the reverse strand, counting down.
GTCCTGGGCACGAAGCGGGTCAGGCGGGTACCCGTGGCGGACCGGGGCTGCGGCACCGGGGAATGCTGCTCTAATCATTACGCCCGGGCGTCATGCGGGCGTCATGCGGGCGTCATGCTGGTGTCATGCGGGAGTCATAAGGGGGAGAAGGGAGTGGGGAGATGGACGTTCCTGCGCAGCGACGGTCTCCCCAGAGCGGAGCGTCCATCTCCCTTCTCCCCTCTCCCTGGGCGGCCATCGCCTGCTGGCTCACCGCGTCTCTGCCCCCCAAGGGTTGCCGGCCGGGGGCGCCGCGTCTAGTTTGCCTCGGCCCGGGGCTGTAGCTCAGCTGGGAGAGCGCCTGGATCGCACCCAGGAGGTCAGGGGTTCGAGCCCCCTCAGCTCCACTGCCCCCGCCTCCTCCGCGACCCTACTGGGGAGAGGGGAGAAGGGAGCAGCACTCGCCGATGCAGGTTGTGATCGGTGAGGAGCGGGACATATGGAGATGGTGTCGAAGGGCGGAGCGTCCCTCTCCCTTCTCACCTCTCCCGGCATCTCTGCCCCTTGGTGTAACTGGCAACACGCCTGACTCTGGATCAGGAGAGTCCTGGTTCGAGCCCAGGAGGGGCAACTCGAAGCGCGATGCGGCGATACGCTGTGTCGCGCTTCGTCTTTCCCTGACCCAGTGCAGCCGTTTTGCAGCCGTTTCTCACGCGCCACCACCCGTCTTTCGCTCCCGGAGCTTCACTGGGTGCGCCATCACCCGAAGGATCGACTCGTCGCTCGGGTGCTGGTAGCACGTGACCAGCGTCTGCAAGTCCTTCCACCCTCCGGCCTCCATCAACGCCTTGAGCGGCAGATCCTCCCGCTCCGTCGCCCACTTGCGGCGGTACATGTGCCAGCCGCCACCGTCCACGTGCTCGACGCCAGCGTGATGCTCGGCGCGAGTAAGCAGCTGAAGGAAGATCTCCCGTGGCCACGGCTCATCCT
>QKHC01000099.1 GCA_003251175.1 Gemmatimonadota bacterium | reverse complement strand
AGCCGGGGTTTCACAGCTCCACTGGCCATTGATCGTGAACCGCGACCATTGCTCGCGCTCGTGCGTGAATGCCAGCTGCGCATTCCAGATCGCGCCCTCCGCGGGCGTGAAAGTGGCATCGTACAGGTTGATCTGGTTCGAGTCCCCCGCCGCGATCGCCTGTGCCAGCACCTGCGGCAACACACCGCTGTCGGTCGGGTCCATGACCGAATCGTTGTCCGTGTCTGACCACAACAAATCCGTCAGAGAGTTCATCGTCGATCGAATCGCGGTCAGTTTCGTGCGCGCCTCATCTTCGGTGAGATGGCAGCCGGCGACCGCACAGCCCTTGAAGTTCCGCTCCGCGAGCGCGCAGTCCCCGCCGACCGGAACGCCGGTCGCGGGATCGAGACAGCCGATCGCTTCGAAGGTGTGGCCCACACTGCGGATCACGAACGCCCCCGTGCCCGGATCGGTCACGTCGAACATGTAGACGTGGCACGACGCGCACAGCCGGGGATTGGCCGTGGTACCGTGGCTGCTGGCGATCTTGTTCGCCGTGTCCCCCACGAAATTCGGCGGGATCCACCCGGCGTCCTCGCCGATCACCAAGAGCCCCTGCGCCGCGTGTGGTCCGCGTCGGGTCGGTGAGCCGGGGATCGGGTGACCCTCCCGGGAGTGGCACCGCACGCAGATCTGCTCACGGCTGGGCTCGGCCAGCGGAGCGCGCAGCTGGCCTTCGTTCGCGGCACTGTGCGGGTTGTGACATACGGCGCAGACAATGGGCTGGTAGTTGGTGGGATCGGCCTGCTCGGCAAAGACCGTCGTCACGCCGAACTTGGTCTTGATCGCCTCCCGGCCCTCGTGACATTGCGGGCAGACATTGGTCGCCGGGTCGCGCTCGCGCGGACTCGACACCCCGGCATAGCCATGCCGCGACTCGGCCCACTGCTCGGCGAACGGCTGGCCCGCCCCCTGGTGACACTCGGCACAGCCATTGGTGGCGCTGGCCAGGTCCTCGGGGATGGCGATTGAGGCGAGCGGCGCAGTACCCGCGTCGGGCGCCGACACATGCGTGAAGCCGGGGCCGTGGCAACTCTCGCACTGAACGTCGTGATAGGAGGCATCTCCGGTCGCCCTGTAGCCCGCCGCCTGCGTGACATGGTTGCCCAGTTCACTGACGGTGTGGCATCCCTCACAACTGGGTTGCGCTTCGCCCGACGCCTGGAGCGTGGCCCAGGCGTCGGCGTGCTTGGTACCGCGCCACTGCCCCTGCTTGCTGGCGTGACAGTTGCCGCACACGGTCTGCTGCGCGGTGGCGTCGTAATAACCCAGGAACCCGTTGAGTTGATCGACCGGTGGGTTGAACGGTCGGTTCGCGTATTCGGTCACGGTATCGGTGCATGCCGTCCCGATCAACGCTGCCGCGAGCGGAACCAGTGCCGCACGAAGGAGCTTCATGCGCGACCTCCTCGGAGATCTCACGCGGGTGAACCCCAGGACTCCGTAGCGCCCCTCGAGCGGCGCCTCCTCAAGAAACCACCGGCCCCGGATGGCCGCAACAATCCGGGGCCGGTGTCGGGCGTGGTGGCCCCTCGCGCTGTTACCGCGTGGAAGGCCAGTTCGCTGGCGCCTGGAACGGCGGCGTCAGATCCACCGGTGGCGCCGGCAGCCCGTAGTGCTGGACCAGGTAGCTGATCGAGGAGCTCAGCAGCGCGGCCAGCAGGAACGGATTGTGCACGCCCTCACCACTCGACTTGTGCGCCGTGTTGGTAGACCCGGTCGCGCAGCCCGGCGCGGGGGTCGCGCAACTCCACTGGCCGTTGACGACGAACCGGGACCAGTACTCCCGCTGATGCGTGAACGCCAGCTGCGCATTCCAGATGGCGCCCTCCGCCGGCGTCAACGTGGCGTCGTACAGGTTGATCTGGTTCGAGTCACCCGCCGCGATCGACTTCGCCAGGATCTGCGGCAGCACGCCGCTGTCCGTGGGATCCATGATGGAGTCGTTGTCCGTGTCGGCCCACAGCAGGTCGGTATAGAAGTTCATGTTCGACCGCGAGGCGACGAGCGCCGACATCGCGGCGGCTTCATTGCCGTGGCAGCCCGAAACCGCGCATCCCTTGAAGTTGCGCTCGGCGTCCGGGCAGGGACCCGCCACCGGCAGGCCCGTAGCGGGATCGAGGCACCCGATCGCTTCGAAGGTGTGCCCCACGCTGCGGATCACGAACGCTCCCGTGCCTGGATCGGTCACGTCGAACATGTAGACGTGACAGGAGGCGCAGAGCCGAGGGTTCGCCTCGGTGCCGTGCGTGCCAGCGATCGCGTTGGCGGTATCGCCCGCGAAGTTGGGCGGAATCCAGCCGGCGTCCTCGCCGATCACCAGCAGGCCCTGCGCCGCGTGCGGACCACGACGCGTGGCCGACCCGGCCTGCGGCGCGCCTTCGCGCGAATGGCAGTGGATGCAGACCTGGTTGCGGCTGGGCTCGGCGAGCGGAGCGCGCAGCTGGCCCTCGTTGGCCGCGTTGTGCGGGTCGTGGCAGACCGCGCAGACGATCGGCTGGTAGTTGGTGGGATCGGATTGCTCGATGAACCGGGTGGTCTCACCGAAGTTGACCTCGATCGCCTTGCGCCCCTCATGACAGTTCTGACACGGCGACCGCGAACCCTCGGCGATGTATGCATCGCCGCCGTACCCGTGCTTCGATTCGGCCCACTGCTCGACGAACGGATGATGCGTGCCCTGGTGGCACTCGCCGCATCCGTTGGTGGCGGTGGCGAGGTCCATCGGAATGCCGATCGACGCGAGCGGACCCGCGACACCGTCCGGCAACGACGCGTGCTCGAAGCCCGGACCGTGGCAACTCTCACACTGCACGTCGTGGTAGGTCGAGTCCTGCGTCGAATTGTAGCCCGCCGAGTCCGTCACGTAGTTGCCATTCTCGTTGACGGTGTGGCAGCCCTCGCACGAGCTCTGGGCGTGGCCCGAGCCCTGGAGATCGTCCCACGCGCTGGCGTGGGCCGTGCTCGACCACTGTTGCTGGAAGCTGGCGTGGCAGTTACCGCAGGCAGTCTGCCCGGCACTCACATTGAAGTAGCCGAGGTATCCGTTGAGCGCGTCCACCGGCGGGTTGAACGGCCGGTTGACAATCACCGTGTCGTACTTGGTGACGGTGTCGGTGCATGCCGTGGTCCCGCCGACTCCCGCGGCGGCGGCCGCGACAACCAACGGAACGAATGCCAGACGAAGGAACTTCATGAGACCCCTCCTCACATCACCACACGGGTGGCACAACGAGTCCGTATTACTCCCTAGGGCGTAACTCCGAGGCTCAAGCTACCGGGCCGCGCGACTGTGGCACAAGCTGTTGTCATGTAACAATTTCCGAAATACCGATTCATCCCGTCTTCATTCTTTCCTTAAGAGGGACTGCACCACCTGCGGCCGCAGCCATTTGAGACGTCGATGCTCTTCGCGCTCTCGCTCGTCCAGGGTGCGACGCATCCTGGCGACCTGGTCCGACAACGTGGGGGCGAGGCGCTGTTCCAGCATGTTGACCTGCCGGGAGGTCCGGGCCAGCGCCTCCCCCAGGCGCCGCAGCAGCATTTCACCAGCCGCCGCCTCGAGCAGCAGATCGGTGAGCGCTTCGAAGCGTGCCGCCGCCTCGACGGCAGCCGGTCCCGCCGCCCCGGCCGTCGTGCCGCGTGCCGGCAGCGTGCGCACCATCGGGGGTCGCTGCTCGATCCGCGACACGGCGACGCCCCACAGCGCCCCGGCCCGAACCTCCACGCGAACATCGCGACCGGGCCAGCCCAACGCGGCCAGTCCGGCGGCGCCGCGCGCCGCGAGGGCGCGCCACAGCGCCGGATAGGCAAGTCGTGCCTCCGCCTCAACACGGGCGCGCGCGTCGGCGGCGGGGCGTGCGAGGCGAAACAGCTCGCTCACCAGCGCTTCCCGCTTCCGCCGCAGCAACTCGACTCCTCTGGCCACGCGCTCCAGTCGTCGGGCCGTGCGCAGCAGGTTCATGCGCGTCGCCGCGATGCGCGTGGATGCGATCATGACGTCTCCTGGTGGCGAGCGGCCCACACGGCCTCGGGGATCCGCGTCAGGTCCTCGCGTGGCAATGCGTCGAGCAGCCGCCAACCCATGGCGAACGTCTCGTCGATGTCACGGCGCGTCTCGCCCTGCCCCACGAGCTCGCGCTCGAACCGCTCGGCGAAGTCGAGCGCCCGGCGATCCGCCTCCGGCAGACTCGCCACGCCCACGATCGTCGCCATGAGACGTGCCTCGCGGCCTCGTGCGTAGGTCGCATACAACTGATCGGCCCACTCGCGGTGGCCTGCGCGGGTCCGATCGGCACCGATGCCGGCACCCATGAGCCGTGACAGGGAGGGCAGCACATCGATCGGGGGGTACACACCGCGCCGATGCAGGTCCCGACTGAGCACCAGCTGGCCCTCGGTGATGTAGCCCGTCAGATCGGGAATCGGGTGGGTGATGTCATCGTCGGGCATGGTGACGATCGGGATCTGCGTGAGCGAACCCGATCGGTCGCGCACGATCCCGGCGCGCTCGAAGATCCCCGCCAGATCGGTGTACAGGTACCCGGGATAGCCGCGCCGGCCCGGGATTTCCTCACGCGCCGTCGCGATTTCCCGCAGGGCCTCGCAGTAGTGCGTGACGTCCGCGATCACAACCAGCACATGCATCCCCGCCTCGAATGCGAGAAACTCCGCCTGCGCCAGGGCGACGCGCGGAGCCAGCAGGCGCTCGATCGTGGGATCCCGGGTTTCGTTGAGATAAAGGACGCTCCGCTCCCGTGCGCCGCTGCGCTCGAATCGCTCGAGGAACATGTCGGTCTCGCGCGCCGTGATGCCGATGCCGACGAACACCACCGCGAACGCCTCGCCGCGTGGCGCGCGGGCCCCCTCCACGATCTGCGCCGCCAGCTCGAGTCCGGGGAGCCCCGGTCCCGAAAACACTGGCAGCTTCTGTCCCCGCACCAGCGTGTTCATGCCGTCGATGGCCGAGACTCCGGTTTCGATGAAATCACGCGGTCGTTCGCGCCGCACGGCGTTCAGGGGCGCCGCCCAGATCGGCCGCACGGCCTCGCCCACCGGCGGAGGCAGCCCGTCGGCTGGCTGCCCGACGCCGGTGAGCACCCGGCCGAGCAGCTCACGCCCGACGACCGCGGTGGCCGCCTCGCCGGTCAGCGTCACGTCCGCCGTGGCCGGAGCGAGGCCCAGGGTGTCCTCGAGCACCTGTACGACGCTGACGTCGGCGCCGGCATCGATTACCTGACCGCGCCGGTCAGGCTGACCCGGGACGCGAATGGTGACCCACTCGCCCAGGGCGGCGTTCGGCGTCGGGCGTACATACAGCAGCGGACCCGCCGCCGCGTGGGCGCCACGGTAACGCCGGGGCAGCAGCATCAGGGCGTGACCTGTCCGGCTTGGCCCGGCGGAACCGCCAGGGCAGCGACCGCCGCCTCCGCCTCTGCCGTGCGCGCATCCAGGTCTGTCGCCGCGGCGCGGCGCACCGCCGCCAGCGCCGCGCCCGCGGCGGCGAGATTCAGCGACTCGAAGGTGGCGCCGGCGTCGAGCGCCGCCAGCGCGGTCGACCGCAGCGCATCCGCCAGGCGCGCCAGCCGATACGTCTTGTCGGGAGGCGAGTTGGCGTCGTTGGGATCGTACGCGCTCTGCGCCAGCACGGTCTCGCGCACGATGCGCGCGGCCTCGAGCAGGAGGCGGTCGCCGTCCTGCAGCGCCTCCGGTCCGACGAGCCCGGCGATCTCCCGCAACTCGCGCTCCCGCTGCAGCAGCTCGAGCGTGCGGGAGCGACATGCCGCCCAATCCGGACCGACGTGCTCGGCGAACCACGGGGTGAGCGCGCCTGCCTCGAGGCTGTAACTGACCTCCCAGTCCACCGCCGGGAATTGACGCTGGTGCGCCAGTGCCGGATCGAGCGCCCAGAGCGCCCCGGCGACCCGCAGCGAGGCCTGGGTTACCGGTTCCGAGAAGTCGCCGCCGGGAGGGGAAATGGCGCTGATCAGCGTGACGGCGCCCTCGCGCGATGGCTCCCCGAGCGCGCGGACCAGCCCCGCCCGCTCGTAGAACTTCCCCAGTCGGTTGCCGAGGTAGGTGGGGTACCCTTCTTCGCCCGGCATCTCCTGCAGGCGCGCCGCGATTTCACGTAAGGCCTCCGCCCAGCGCGACAGGCTGTCCGCCATCAGCGCGACCCGATACCCCTGATCCCGGTAGTACTCCGCGATAGCGATCCCCACGTAGACCGAGGCTTCGCGGGCGACTACGGGCATGTTCGACGTGTTGACTACGAGCACTGTCCGATCCATCAGCGACCGACCGGACCGGGGATCGGTGAGGCGCGGAAATTCCTCCAGCACCTCCGCCATCTCGTTGCCCCGCTCGCCGCACCCGACGTACACCACCACATCAGCGGCGGCGTGCCTGGCGAGTGACTGCTCGATGACCGTCTTTCCGGTGCCGAATCCTCCCGGCACGGCGACGGCGCCACCTTCCGCGGCGGGAAAGAGGAAATCACACACGCGCTGCCCGGTCAGGAACGGTCGCCGCGAACTGAGCCGCCGGGCGATCGGGCGCGGGTTCCGCACACTCCACCGGTGCGACAGGAACAGGTCCCGGCCCCCTGCCAAGCGGGCCATGGCCTCCGTCACGCGAAACTCGCCGCGCCTGATCCGCTCGACCGCGCCATCCGTCCCGGGAGGTACCAGGATCCGGTGGACGAAGCCGGGGCGTTCCTCGACGGTACCGAGCACGTCTCCGGCGGAAACCCGCTGCCCCGATGCCACCAGCGGCGTGAAGGCCCACTTGCGGTCCGGGTCCAGTGTATCGACCGCCGTCCCCGGGCGGATGAAGTCCCCGGTCGCGTCCGCCAGGCGCTGCAGTGGTCGCCCCACGCCGTCCACCACGGATCCGAGCAACCCCGGACCGAGCATGACCTCGAGCGGAGCACCGGTGGGAGACACGGCCTCGCCGACGCACAGCCCCATGGTGTCCTCGTAGACCTGAATCACAGCGCGGTCACCGTCAACGCGGATCACCTCGCCCAGCAGCCCGCGCGCGCCGACCCGAACCAACTCGTACAGCGCGACCTCACGCAGGGGTCGCGCTTCCGCGAGCGCACCGCTGAGGCGTTCGATTCGCGCGACGGTCATCGCAGTCTGACCCGGTACCCGATGACCTGCCGCAACAGCTCGACGATGTACGCTTCGGGCTCCCCGGCCGCCTCAGTCCACCGGGGACCGGGGAAGGGCACGACCATCGGCAGGGGTCGCCGCGTCAGCTGGCGCCGCCGGTCCACCGGCATCGCGTCGTGGAGGGACTGCTCGATCAGTACCACGGCGGCCGATGCGTCCCCAGTCAGTTCGCGCAGACGCTGCTCCGCAACGGCTGACGTCGCGGTGGGTGTGACGCGCAATCCCACCAGGCCGAAGGCGGGTGCGATCTCGGGTGGGCACAGGACTCGAACGTCCGCTTTCATGCGGCGGTCACCAGTTCGCCGGCGACCACGGGGGGCGGCGCGCCAAGCGCTACCCCCCAGATGACCCGATGGAGGTCGGTCGTCTGCGCCCGCAGCGCCAGTCCGAAGCCGATCAGGGGTGCGGGTCCCAGAGGGTCACGGCGCGCGACGTCGCGCAGGGCCGCGATCCGCGCGGCGAGCACGGCGTCCTCGAGTCCCGCGGGCGTATCGGCGCGGGTCCGGAGCGCGGTTGCGAGCAATCCTGCTCCCAGGGCGTTCGCGATCGTTCGCGCCGCGAGCGTGCCGCTGCCGCTGGCGACCGCCCGCAGAAAGATCTCGATGGTGAGGGCGCGGCCGCCGCGCAGCATGGCATCCCGCAGCTTGACGTCGCGCGCCGCGCCGGCGAGCGCGACGGCCGTGAGCGCATTGGCGGTATCGACGGTCTCTTGCGCATATGTCGCCAGAAAGCCGCCTGCGCGACGAGCGGTGCTACTGAGCCGGGCAGACACGGCCCGATCCAGATCGAGCTCGAAACGAAATAGGTCCGGGGCGGCCGAGCGCGCCGTCTCCGCGAGGGCGGGTCCGAAGGGGTGCTGCCACGCCACGAGCAGCGCCGCCACCGCCGCCGCGGTGGGCGCGCGAGCCAGCTCGAGCAACGCCCGTTCCGGCAGCGCGGGAGTCGGAATCAGCCCCGCGATGCGCTGCTCCGCGGGTGCCCGTTCGACGGCGCCACGAACCAGCGCGCGGATACTGCGCCGGTCCTCCTCGTCGAACAGCACCGCCATCACTTCGGGGCGTCCTCGCGACCAGCGGGCGAGGATCCGCAGTGCCGCCGCAGCCCGCCGCCGCACCGCCAGCTCGAGCTCGGCAACTGAGGGCTCAGCGGTGTCCGTCACCGGGAACCCGAGCGCGCGCAGTCGGGTGGCGAGCCCGTGGAGATCGGGCGCGTCCGCGAGCGACGCCAGCTGCGCGCGTGTGAGCAAGTGCGTCCGCAACCCCTGCGCCCGGACATTGACCGCCTCCCACCGCCGGCTCATGTGGGCGCCCCGAGGGTGCGGACGACGTCAACGGCCATCTCGGGCCACCGCCGGTCCACGAGGCCGGCCAGGGACGCGTCCACCTCCACGCTGCCGTCCGCAGCGCGCACGACGAGCGGTTGCGCTGCCTCCTTGGCCACCACCACGCGGGTGCGCGGCCGTGCGGCGATCGCTTGTCGCACCGCCTTGACGAGCCCGCGGGCGCAGCGGATCTCGACCGCGACGTTGCCCAGACAGGCGAGCGCCGCCTGCAGGCGCGTGGCGAGCGACCCCGGGTCCGCCTCCGCATCCGCGGCATGTCGCTCCACGGCCACCCGCACCCGCGCCAGCAGGTGCCGTCGGGCCTCCAGCACCGCCCGCTGCGACTCACGGCGCACCGCGGCGAGGGTCCGCACCGCCGCCGCATTCAGCTCCCGCCGACGGGCGGTGAGTGCGCTGGCACGGCGCGCGGCGGCATCAGCCTCTACCCCCTGCGACAGACGGGCACATTCAGCGCGCGCTTCATCCAGGATACGCACCGATTCCTCGCGAGCGTTGCGCTCCAGCGCATCGAGGAGGTGGTCCAGCGCCATCTCCGTTCAGCTACGCGGCGCCGCGGAACAGGATCAGGACCGACACCACGAAACCGAGAATCACCATGGTCTCGGGAATCGCGATCATCAGGATCGCGGTGGTCGTGAGCTCGGGCTTCTCGGCCATCGATGCGGCGATCGCCGGGCCGATCCGTGACTGGGCCCACGCCGTCGCCAGGGCCGGAAGTGCGACCGCCAGCGCCGCCGCCAGCACGACTCCTAGGGCTTCCATGGTCTCGAGTCTCCTTGCCCGATGATCAGCGGGCCGTCTCGCGTGTCCAGTGTCCGAACGGCTGATAGCGGATGCCGCCAGGACTGTAGAACTTGCCGAAAAACTCCACATAGTGGAGGCGGAGTGCATGAATCGTGGGACTGAACAACGCGATTGCGAAGTTCACGAGGTGAAACAACAGCGCGAACACGACGCCGATGGCGACGCTGCCGATCGCCCCCACCATGCGATTGGCCACCACGGCGAGCATCACCGACGCCACCCCGATGGCCATGATGCGGGCATAGGACAGAATGCTGCCCAAGGTGGAGAGCAGCTCGATCGGCGCGACCGCCCCTTCGGCCACGATGATCAGTGGAAACGCCACGACGAGCAGGACCACCGCCGGTGTGAAGAACCCCTGAGGCAGCACCCGCGTCGCCGCCAGCAGCGCCAGGACGATGGCGATCACCATCACCAGGGCGACGCCACGTCCCAGGGCGTGGCGCGGCTGGCGGTGGAAGTTGGCGGCGACCCCCAGCGCCAGGCCCAGCAGCACGTGCACCACCCCCAGTGTGACGGCGAGAATCAGGAACGGGATCAACGCTTCTTCGCGGTTGAAAGCGAGCGGACTCAGGCCGAACCATCGGCGCCCCAGGTCACCGAAGAATTCACCGAACAGGACCCCCGCGATGACGGTGAACACGGCGCAGGCACCCGCGATTTCGGCCGCGGATCGCAACGTCGTGTCGGGGCGCGACCGCAGCCGTAGCAGCAATGCCAGCAACCCGAGGACCACGCCATAGCCGATGTCGCCCACCATCAACCCGAAGAACACCGGGAAGAACACGGCCACGAACGGGGTCGGGTCGATGGTGCCGTAGCGGGGGAGCGGAAACAGGCGAATCAGCAGCTCGAAGGGGCGCAGCAGGCGCGGGTTCGAAAGCACGACGGGCGCGTCGCCCGACGCCCATCGCTCCCGGGCCACCTCGCTCACGACAACCTCGTCCCCAAAAGCCGCAGCCATTCGGTCGATGAGCGCCTGTCGGACGGGCGTCGGGGTCCAGCCCTCGAGGACGAACGCGCGGGCGGTCACGCCCGACAGCGGGAGGGCCTCGAGCTCGCTGAGCCGGTCGTGCAACCCCGCCCGGGCGCGTCGCAGTTCGCTCCCGCGCGTGGCGGCGACCCGATCGCGTTCGCGGCGCAGCTCCTCCAGCTCCGCCGGAATCTCACTCAGCCGGCTCATCATTCGCGGCAGCGCATCGGTGAGCGTGCCGCCGCCATAGGCTGTGGGTACCGGAATCTCCTGCACCCGCGCACGGGCCAGCGCCTGCTCGACCTGTGGCGCCACCCGACTGGTGACCACGACGAGCAGGGCTGTGTCGCCGGACGTCAGTCGCTGGCTGTACACCTCGAACTGCTCGCCGATCAGCTCCCGCAGGCTGGTGCGCAAGCGGCCCAGCGCCGCGGCGTCGCTGCCCCGCAGGAGCACGTGATACGCCGTGGTATCGGGCCAGCGCGACGACGACTCGAGCAGCACCCGAAAGGCACTGAAGAACTGCTGGTACTTGAGAATGAGCGCGCGCTCCTCCTGTAGCGCCGCTTCACGCGCCGCCAACCGATCGGTCTGGCGGCGCGCCCGCCAGGCAAGCAACACCCAGCGGGCCAGATCGGACCGCGTCACGGCGCCCAGCCGACGCGGCGCTCCCGCTCCGCGAATCCCGAGCGCGGTGAGTGCCTGCTCGACGTTGGCGACCGCCTCGCGGAGGCGCCGCTGCTCGCGCCGCTGCATCGCCGTGAGATCCACAGCTTCGATGCCCGGGATCGCCGTCGCCGGCTCGGCGAGATGCACCGCGCCCAGGTCCTGGAGCACCTCGATCACGTCCGGCAACCGCTCGCGCGGTCCCAGGATGCGCAGCCGCACCATCTCCATGATCACGGTTCCTCCCGGGCAGCCAGGAGGCGCGCCAGCAACTGCGCGGCGAGCGAATCGATCTGTGCGTCGGAGACGTCGGTGAGCCGCGTCACCTCACGCGCGGCGGCGGCGCGGATCTCGGTGGCAGCGCGCTCCGTGTCCGCAGCGGCTTGCCGCTCCGCCTCGCTCATGGCGGTCGCGACCGCCACTCGCTCCTCTCTTGCCCGCGCGGCGGCACGGTCGCGCCCGCCGCGCACCAACCCCTGTGCGTCCTCGCGGGCACGGCGAACAAGGGCCTCGAGTCGTCGCTCGGCTTCCAGAAGCCGCTCGAGATCGTCGGTCCCCGGCGCCGCAACGTCCGGCTGCCGCGCGCTCGGTCGCGGCATCGCGAGCCTCCTCCCCACCCCTGCAGGATGTTCACCCCGGCGGGCTCGGTCCACTGTGAAGCGGGCGTAAAGGTTTCCTCATCAAAAATTTGAAAGACCCGACGGGCACCACGCGGTAGCGTGAGCAACACCAATTGCGAGTGTTCCGGTCGCCGGCGGGCGCTGCAACCGCACACCGACGGCCTTTGTTCCTGTTTCGGACCCGGAGCGTCTGTCGCCATGCTCGCACCCACCTCCCATCCCTGGGCCGCGGGAGATTCCCTCGGCGCGTACCTCACCAAGCGCGGAGTCAGTCGGCGCGACTTCCTCACCTTCTGCGGCGAAATGACCGCCATGCTTGGCCTGAGCAGCGCCCTCACGCCGAAGGTGGCGGCGGCGCTGACCGCGGTGAAGCGCCCGTCGGTCATCTGGCTGCAACTCCAGGAGTGCACCGGGTGCGTCGAGAGCGTGCTGCGCACCGCAGAGCCCACCATCGGCGACCTCGTGCTGGATGTGATCTCACTCGATTACCAGCACACGCTGATGGCGGCGGCCGGGCACGCGGTGGAAAAGGCGCTCGCCGACACGATCGCCGCCAACAAGGGGCAATACGTACTGCTGGTGACCGGCTCGGTGCCCACCAAGGACGATGGGATCTACTGCACCATCGCTGGACGGACGGCTCGCGACATCCTCGAGGAAGCGGCAGCCGACGCCGCCGCGATCATCGCGATCGGTGCCTGCGCCCACTGGGGCAGCGTGCAGGCGGCGCGGCCCAACCCGACGGGCGCCGTGGGCGTTGCGGAGATCATCAAGAACAAGCCCGTCGTCAACGTGACGGGCTGCCCGCCGATCGGTGACGTGGTCACCGCGACGGTCGTGCACTTCCTCACGTTCGGGCGCGTGCCGGACCTCGATCCGGACGGCCGGCCGATGTTCGCCTACGGCTCGCGGATCCACGACCAATGCCCGCGCCGGGCTCACTATGACGCGGGCCAGTATGTCGAGGCGTTCGACGACGAAGGTGCCCGCAAGGGATGGTGTCTGTACCATGTGGGCTGCAAGGGTCCGGCGACGTTCTCGCCGTGCCCGATCTTCCAGTGGAACACGCGCACCAGCTGGCCGATCGGCGCCGGGCATCCCTGCATCGGCTGTACCGAGCGCGGTTTCTGGGACACCATGGCGCCGTTCTACGGGCGCCTGCCGGATGTCGGCGGCTTCCCGGTCGAGCGGACCGCGGACACCATCGGCCTCGGACTCGCCGTCGGCGCGACGGCCGGCGTGGCCGCCCACGCGATCGCAACGGGCATTCACCAGGCCCGGGCGCGTCGCAAGCTGCCCGTCGTGGACATCGATAAGAAGGAGGAGAGCGGCCATGGCCAGGACTAAGGTCGTCGTTGACCCCATCAGCCGGATCGAGGGGCACCTCCGGATCGAGACGCAGGCCGAGAATGGCCGGATCGCCAAGGCCTGGGCGAGCGCCACGCAGTTCCGCGGTATCGAGATCGTGATGCAGGGGCGCGACCCGCGCGATGCCTGGGCTTACACCCAGCGCATCTGCGGCGTGTGCACCGTGGTGCATGCGGTGGCCTCCTGCCGGGCCGTGGAGGACGCGCTGGGCATCACCATTCCACCCAACGCGAACACGATCCGCAATCTGGTGCACGGCATGCAGTTCGTGCAGGATCACGTGATCCATTTCTATCACCTGCACGCCCTCGACTGGGTAGACGTGGTCAGCGCCCTGTCCGCGAACCCGACGTCCGCGGCCCGCATCGCCGCCTCGATCTCGCCGTGGCCCAACAACTCGGCGACGTACTTCAGCGAGGTGCAGGATCGTCTCAAGACGTTCGTGGGCACCGGCCAGCTCGGCATCTTCACCAACGGCTATTGGGGCCACCCGGCCTACAAGCTGCCGCCCGAGGTCAATCTCATCGCGGTGGCCCACTATCTCGAGGCGCTCGACTGGCAGCGCGACGTCATCCGGTTGCATACCGTGTTCGGTGGCAAGAACCCCCATCCCAACTTCCTGGTGGGGGGCATGGCGTCGGCGATCAATCTGGACGACACCGCCACCATCAACGCCGAGCGCCTCACCGACATCCACGACATGATCAAGCGCGCGCAGCGCTTCGTGGAGCAGGTGTACTGGCCCGACCTCGTCGCCATCGCCGGCTTCTACAAGGACTGGGGCGCCATCGGGGGTGGGACGGGCAACTACCTCGCGGTGGGCGAGTTCCCGGAGGCTGGCCTTCGTGATTTCGACCAGTACCTGCTCCCCCCCGGCATCATTCTCGACAAGGATCTGTCGCAGGTACATCCCTACGACCACACCAAGGTGGCCGAGTACATCAAGAGCTCCTGGTACGAGTACGGCAAGGGTGACGATGCCGGCCTGCACCCGTTCGAGGGCGAGACCAAGGCCAAGTACACCGGCCCGCCGACCCCGTGGACGTATCTGCAGGACGAGGCCAAGTACAGCTGGATGAAGTCACCGCGCTACGACGGCCGGCCGATGGAGGTGGGTCCGCTGGCGCGTATGCTGGTGGCCTATGGCGCCGGGAACGAAGACGTGCGCGCCATGGTGACCGAAGTGCTGCAGCGCCTCGATGTGGGACCGGCGGCACTGTTCTCGACATTGGGGCGGACCGGGGCCCGTGGCATGGAGACCGTCCTCATCGCGCGGCGGCTGTCCCGCTGGTATGACGATCTCGTGGCGCGGATCAAGGGCGGGGACACCCAGACCTTCACCAAGGACAAATGGGACCCGTCGACGTGGCCGGCCCAGGCGCAGGGGTACGGTTGGCTCGACGCGCCCCGTGGAGCATTGGGGCACTGGGTCCAGATCGAGAACGGCGCGATCACCCGTTATCAGTGCGTCGTGCCGAGCACCTGGAATGCGTCACCGCGCGACCCGCAGGGACAACCCGGGCCGTACGAGGCGGCGCTCATGGACAACCATCCGCTGGTGGACCCCGAGCGGCCGATCGAGATCCTGCGGACAGTCCACTCGTTCGATCCGTGTATCGCCTGCGGCGTGCACGTGCTCGACGCCACCGGCAACGAGATCACGTCGGTGAAGGCCGTATGAGCGCGCCCCGTCGCCCCACAGCGCCGGCGGTCAAGGCGCTGGAATCGCGCAAGCGCTTCGCGTTGTCGCACAAGGTCGCACCGCCCAAGGGCAACTACCGCTGGGTATACCTGTGGGAGTGGCCGATCCGCACGATGCACTGGATCGCCGTGCTGTGCATCGTGACCCTCGCCACCACCGGCTTCTACATCGGCCGGCCGTATTTCATGACCAGTGGCGAGGCCAGCTCGCACTATCTCATGGGGTGGGTGCGCTTCATCCACTTTGCGGCGGCGGGTGTGCTCGTGGCGACGGCCGTGATCCGCTTCTACTGGCTCTTCGCCGGGAATCAGTACGAGCGGTGGCCCGCATTGTTCCCGGTGCGGCCGCGCGACTGGGTGAACCTCGTCAAGCAGATCAAGTTCTATCTGTTGATCACGCCCGAGGAGGCGCCCACCTACCTGGGCCACAACCCACTACAGCAGCTGTCGTATACGGCGATGTACGGCGTCGCCCTGGTACAGGTGCTGACGGGATTCGCCATGTACGGGCAGTCCAATCCGGGCGGGTTCTTCTACGCAACCACGGATTGGATCGTGCGACTGTTCGGCGGGATCCAGCCAGTGCACTTCGTGCACCATGTGCTGACCTGGTGGTTCATCATCTTCGTACCGTTCCACTTGTATCTGGCCATCCGGGCGGATCATATGGAACGGACCGGCACCATCTCGTCGATCATCAGCGGCGGCCGATTCGTCAACAAGGACATTGACTATGTGGACTCGGACATCGTCTGAGGTTCACCAGACCGTCGTCATCGGCCTGGGGAACCCGTTGATGGCCGATGACGGCCTTGGCTTGGCGGCGCTCGAGCGGCTGCGCAGCGAGTGGTCGATTCCCGCCGACGTTGTGCTGGTGGACGGCGGGACGTGGGGGATGAGCCTGCTGCCCACCATCGAAGATGCCCAGCGGGTGCTGCTGCTCGATGCGGTGCGCGCCGGTGCGCCGCCGGGGACGCTGCATGTCGTGGAGCGGGACGACCTGCCCCGCTATCTCACGACCAAGCTGTCTCCCCATCAGGTCGATCTGCGTGACGTCCTGGCGCTCGCCGAGCTCCGCGGCACGCTGCCGCGGGACACCGTGGTGATCGGCCTCGAGCCCGACCTGGTCGAATTGTCGAGTGAGTTGAGCCCGGCGCTGCGTGGTCATCTCGATGAGGTGGTGGCCGCGACGTTGGCACGCCTGGCGCACTGGGGTCACACCGTGGAACCCCGGCGAGAAGCGGCACATGCATGAAATGAGCATCGCCCTCGAGGTCTGCCGCATTGCGGAGGAGCAAGTCGGAACCGACACCCTCCCCGCCGTCCGTGCGGTAGGCCTCGAGGTCGGTGAACAAGCAGGAATCGAGATCGGGAGCTTGGTGTTCTGTCTCGAGACCCTGCTCGGGGCGCCCCCGTTCACCGGCGCCGCACCGGTAATCGAGCGCTGCCCGGGCGACGTGCTGCGCGTCAGTTATCTGGAGGTCGAGGATGGCCGTCCGGACGATTGACGTACGCGAGCGCGTGATGGCGCGCAATGACCAGTTGGCGAGCGGCATCCGCGAACGGCTGGCCGGGACCGGCGTGCCCGCGCTCAACCTGGTGTCGTCGCCGGGCGCGGGTAAGACGGCACTCCTCGAGCGCACCCTTGCCGACCTGAGCCGCACGTACCGTATCGCTGTGATCACGGGAGACGTACAGACTCAGAACGACGCCGATCGGCTGGCACGGCACACCGATCGGCTGGTGCAGGCGGTCGTGACCAACGGGGCCTGTCATCTCGACGCGCTGCAGATCGCGACGGCCCTCGACGCCATCGATCTCGACGCCACCGACCTGCTGTTCATCGAAAACGTGGGTAACCTGGTGTGTCCCGCCGCGTGGGATCTCGGCGAAACTGGCAAGGTCGTGCTGCTCTCGGTGACCGAGGGAGAAGACAAGCCACTCAAGTACCCGAGCGCGTTTCAGCGGGCGACGACGCTGGTGCTGACCAAGCTCGATCTGATCCCGCACGTTCCCTTTTCGCTCGAGCGCGCGGTGGGCTACGCGCTCGAGGTCAACCCCGATCTTCAGGTGCTGTTCACCTCCACGATCCTCCCGGAGGGGCTCGAGGAGTGGTACGGATTCCTGCGGGCCCAGCTGCACCAGCGCCGGGCCGCCTGACGACCGCCGCACTCCCCCGGGGAGCCGCGCGCCTGCACGTGACCGGTCTCGTGCAGGGCGTGGGGTTCCGCCCGTTCGTGCACCGACTCGCAAGCCGCCTGGAGCTCGCCGGCTGGGTGCGCAATCGCGCCGCGGGGGTCGAGATTGTGGTCGAGGGTGGGGCGGCGGCGATTGAGCGATTCATCGCCGCACTGCGCAGCGAGGCGCCACCCCTCGCCCGCCTCGAGCACGTCGCCATCGAAACGATCGAGCCGACCGGCTGTGCGGATTTCGTCATCGCACCGAGTCGCGATGATCCGACCCAGCGCCAGCCCGTCTCCCCCGACGTGGCGCTGTGTGCCGCCTGCGAGGCCGAGCTGTTGGATCCCCGCAATCGCCGCTTCCATTATCCCTTCATTACGTGTACGGACTGCGGCCCGCGCTTCACGGTCATCGAGGCAATGCCCTACGACCGCGAGCGCACCAGCATGCGGATGTTCCCGCAATGCGGGGCGTGCCTCACGGAGTACCGCACGCCGGGCGATCGGCGGCATCACTCCGAGTCGAACAGCTGTGCGCAGTGCGGACCGACACTGTGGCTCGAAGTCGCGGGCGGTCGTACCGATGGATCGGAGCGCGCGCTCGAAGCCGCGGGCGCGCTGCTGCGCGATGGTCGCATTGTGGCGGTGAAGGGACTTGGCGGATTCCACCTCGCGGTTGATGCGGCTGACGATGGCGCCGTGCGCCGTCTGCGAGTGCGCAAGCACCGCGACGCCAAGCCGCTCGCCGTCATGGTCCGAACCCTCGAGGAAGCCCGGGCGCTGGCCGAGGTGCCGCCTGCCGCAGCCGCGCTGCTGCAGTCTGGCGAGCGACCCATCGTGTTGCTGCGTGCGCGTGCGCGAAGCCCGCTCGCGCCGAGTGTCGCCCCCGGCCTGGACTGCGTGGGAGTGATGCTGGCGTACACCCCCCTACATCATCTACTGCTCATGGCCGTCGAGCGGCCCCTGGTCATGACGAGCGGCAATCGCTCCGAGGAGCCGATCGCGATTACCAACGCTGACGCCCGGCAGCGTCTCGACGGCATCGCCGACGCGCTGTTGCTGCACGACCGCGAGATCGTCTCACGCTACGACGACTCGGTCGTGCGCGTCGTGCAGGACCGACCCCTGTTTCTGCGGCGCGCGCGTGGCTACGCCCCCCTGCCGGTCCACCTCCCGGTACCCAGCCCGATGCCACTGGTCGCGGTCGGGCCGCATCTCAAGCACACGTTCACCCTGGTGCATGGTGACCGTGGGTACGTCAGCCAGCACATCGGCGACCTCGAGAACCTGGAGACGCTGGAGCATTTCCGCGCCACCTTCCACGCCTATCGGAATCTGTTCCGGGTTTCGCCCACGGCCGCGGTCCACGACCTGCACCCCGGTTACCTCTCCACGGAGGTCGCGCAGCAGCTCGGGCTCGAACGAGTCATCGCGGTGCAGCACCATCATGCCCACATCGCCGCGGTCCTCGCCGAGCATGGCGAGCGGGGACCGGCGGTCGGATTGGCATTTGACGGCACCGGGTACGGCGACGACGGCAACATCTGGGGCGCGGAGACGCTGATTGCCGACCTGCGCCGGTATCAGCGCGTCGGACAACTCCGCTACGCCCCGCTGCCTGGCGGAGATCTCGCGACGCGCCAGCCGTGGCGGGTGCTCCGCGGCTATGCGACGCTCGATCCCGCGGTCGTGGCGGTGTTGGAGCCCGGGTGGGCGGACATCGACCCGCGCGAGGTGGCGCTCGCGGGGCGGCAGGTGGCTGCCGGCATCAACGCTCCCCTCGCTTCCTCCGTCGGGCGACTGTTCGACGCCGCGGCGGCGCTCCTCGGCGTGCGGCGCGTAGCGCACTACGAGGCGCAGGCGGCCATGGAGCTGGAGGCGCTGGCGGGCGACGGGCCCGCCGAGCCGCTGCCGCTCCCCGTCAGCGGCGCCCTGGGGCAATGGACCCTCGAGCCGGTGCCGCTGCTGGTTGCGCTGGCGGCAGGCCGTCGCGCGGGTGTGCCGACGGCGAAGCTCGCCGCCGCGTTCCACGAAGCGGTTGCAGCCGGCGCAGTCGAGCTGGCCGCCCGTGCCGCACGCTGGGCGGCTCTCGACACGGTGGTGCTGGCGGGAGGCGCCTTCCAGAACGCGCGGCTTCTGGGCACCGTGCGTCGGCTGCTCACGGAGCGGGAGCTGCGGGTCCTCGTGCCGCAGCGCTTGAGTCCCAACGACGGAGCGGTGAGCTTCGGACAGGCCGCGGTAGCGGCTGCGCAGCTCGCCGCCGCAGATCCCCAAGGAGGCTGACATGTGCCTCGGCGTACCGGGCAGAGTGCTCGAGGTCCGCGGGCAAACCGCAGTCGTGGACTTCTTCGGCGTGCGGCGTGAGACCCGGCTCGACGTGGTCGATGAACCGGTGGCGCCGGGCGACTACATCCTCAATCACGTCGGCTTCGCCATTCGGAAGATCCCGACGCCCGAGATCGGGGAGACGCTGGCGTTGTACGAGATGCTGCTGCGGGAGGCCGAGCACGATATCATGGCGGCGGATGTGCGCGGGGAGATCGACGCCGCCCCGGTCGCAGAGGATGGCCCCGATGCCTGAGACCGCCGTTCCGTCAGCCGTTGACGAGCTGAAGTTCCGTGACCCGGCCAAGGCGCGCGCGCTGGCAGCCGCGCTGGGGAAGGTCACCCGGGAAGTGGGACACGCTCCCGTGTCCGTCATGCACGTGTGCGGCAGCCACGAGCAGGCCATCGCCAAGTTCGGCCTGCGGACCATTTTGCCCAAAGGGCTCAACGTCATCATGGGCCCCGGGTGTCCCGTGTGCGTCACGGATCTTCCCGAAGTCGACGAGGCGGTTGTCCTCGCCCAGGATGGCAAGATCATCGCGAGCTACGGGGATATGCTCAAGGTCCCTGGCACGGCGCAGTCGCTCGCCGACGCACAGGCCCTGGGGGGCCGGATCGAAGTCGTGTACAGCGCGGCTCAGGCCGTGGAGCTGGCGCGCGACACGACCGACGATGTCGTGTTCTTCGCCAGCGGCTTCGAGACGACGGCGGTCGCGACGGCGGCCGTCGCACTGGGCGACGTGCCGCCCAATTTCTCCATTCTCTCAGCACACAAGTACATCCCGCCCGTGATGGAGATTGTGGCCGAGATGCCGGACAGCCGGGTCGAGGGCTTTTTGGCGGCCGGCCACGCCGCAGCGATCACCGGCTGGAAGATCTTCGAGCGGTTCGTCGAAAAGCACCGCGTCCCCGTGGTGGTCGCGGGATTCGAGCCGCTCGACATCCTCGCCGGTCTCGTCAAGCTGATCGAGCTCGTCCGCGACGGGACGCCCCGGGTCGAAAACATGTTCCCGCGGTGCGTGACGCCCGATGGCAACCGCAATGCCCAGCGCCAGCTGTGGCGTGTGTTTCGGACCCAGGGTGGGCGCTGGCGCGGGATCGCGCACGTTCCCAACGGAAATCTGCGCTTGCGGGACGAATTCGCGCACCTCGATGCGCGCAGTCGCTATCCCATCGACCTGCGCCGGCTGTGGACCCATGCCCCTTCGGCGCTCACCCAGGTCTGTATCTGCGGCGAGATCATGGCGGGGCTCAACGCTCCGGAGAATTGCCCGCTGTTCGGCAAGGAGTGCGTCCCGGAAAGCCCGGTCGGCGCCTGCATGGTCTCGAGCGAAGGGACCTGCAAGATCTGGTACCAGTACGGAGGGCACCCCGAGCTATGAGCACCGTGCTGCGAAGTCCCGGCGAGACGATCCGGGAAGAGGTGGTGACGCTCAAACACGGCGCTGGCGGGCAGGCGATGCGGCGATTGATTGCCGACATCCTGGCGCAGGGATTCGCGCCCGGCCCTCCGGACGGCATCGGACTCGCGGCCATGGACGACGGAGCGGCGATCCGCGTCGGCGAGCGCTGGCTCGTGGTCACGACCGATTCTCACGTCGTGCACCCTGTGTTCTTCCCCGGCGGGGACATCGGCCGGCTGGCCGTGGCGGGCACGGTCAACGACCTCGCGATGATGGGGGCCACGACACCGCTGGCGCTCACCTGCGCGGTCATCGTCGAGGAAGGGTTCCGGCGCGCCGATCTCGAGCGTATCCACCGCTCGATGCAGGAGACCTGCGACGAAGCGGGTGCTACGGTGGTGGCCGGCGACACCAAGGTCATGGGCCGGGGGGAACTCGACGGCATCGTCATCAACACCACCGGTATTGCGCTGGCTGACGCCATCGTGCCCGACGCGGGGCTGCGCCCCGGCGATCGCGTCATCGTTACCGGGACCATCGGGGACCACGGTATGGCGCTGATGGCCAAGCGGCACGTTCTCGCCCTGGAGGGTGAGCTGCGTTCCGATGTGGCACCGTTGAACCGGTTGATTGCTGCCGCCCTGGCGGCCGCCCCCGGACTGGTGAGCGCGATGAAGGACCCGACCCGGGGCGGTGTGGCGAGCGCGCTCCACGAGATGGCGGAAAAGAGCAGGGTGGGTGTCGTGCTGCAAGAGCCGGCGCTGCCGGTCAGCAGTGTGGTGCGCTCGGCGGCCGAGATGCTGGGTCTCGATCCGCTGCACATCGCCAACGAGGGCAAAGCATTGCTCGGCGTCCGTCCCGACGCCGCCGGACGCGTTCTCGCCGCGCTCCGAGCACAGCCTCTGGGTCGCGATGCCGCCGTGGTGGGCGAGTGCATTGTGGAGCATGCCGGCCGCGTCATCCTCGACACGGGTATCGGCCGACGGCTCGTCAGTGAAGTGGAGGGAGAGCCATTGCCGCGCATTTGTTGAACACGATGAGACGCGAGACGCGCGAGGATCCGTGATGGAGCACATTCGCATGACCCGCGACGGAGCGGTCGGCATCATCACCATCGACCGGCGGGACCGCTTCAACTCCCTCGACGTGATCACCGCGCAGGAGTTCCGCAAGGCTGGACTCCAGATGGCGCGCGCGGACGATGTTCGGTGCGTCATCATCCGCGGCGCCGGGGGCGTGTTCTGCTCGGGGGCGGATCTCAAG
This sequence comes from Gemmatimonadota bacterium, assembly GCA_003251175.1. GTDB lineage: Bacteria > Gemmatimonadota > Gemmatimonadetes > Gemmatimonadales > GWC2-71-9 > SZUA-544. The sequence goes on along the minus strand of QKHC01000099.1, from coordinate 8,418 downwards.
TACATCCGTGAACGCGGCGATGCCGGCGACTTCGCCTATCTGCACCCTGAGGCGGGCGCGCCCGAGCAGGGGTACGGCGAAAGCTTCAAGCAGATCCTCGAGTACCTGCACAGCACCATCTCCGAGATCAAGCGCGCGCCAAAGCCGTTCATCGCCATGGTCGAAGGCGTTGCCGCCGCGGGAGGGTTCGGGATCGCGATGGCGTGCGACCTCGTCTACGCTGCAGAGAGCGCGAGCTTCGAGTGGGCGTACCACAAGACGGGGCTCACCGGTGCCGAGAGCTCCACCTTCTTCCTCCCGCGGCTCGTCGGCATCCGGCGGGCCCTGGAGTTGGTGCTGCTCAACCCCCGGTTGTCGGCGCGCGAGGCGAAAGCGACAGGTCTGATCACCGACGTTCTGGCCGACCACCAGCTCGAGGGCGAGGTGCTGGCCGTTGCGCGGCAGCTTGCCGAGGGACCCACGCGAGCGTACGCCGTCGCCAAGAGCCTCATCAACCAGGCGGCCGGGGTCGATCAGCTGGACTACCACCTCGACGAGGAGCTGCGGCACCTGGCACGCATTGCTGATGGCGCGAACTTCGCCGAGGGGTTGGCTGCGTTCTTCGGCAAACGGGCGCCGCGCTTCAGTGGTGACGGCTAGCGCGCTACACCCGCACCTGCTCGGCGCTCATCGGGCGAGGCGGCCCGTCGGGTCGCGCCCCCTCCACGATGGCCTCACCATCGCGCCCCTCGTCCACGCGTCCGGTCCCGAAGATCCGATCGTATTCCAGCGCGTGCTCGTCCGCGAGCCGCTCCAGGCTGATTTTGCCAGTGAAGATCGACGTGTCGAGCGGAAACACCTCCGGCCGCAGGATCACACCCCACGTGTGCCACAGCACGACCACCAGCACGGCAAACGTGGCCTCGAGGCCGTGCATCACCCGGGCGCCCGCCAGCACGACACCCGGCAGCAGGCGGGAAGCCGCATCCGGGAACATCAGCAGCAACCCGGTGACCGTCATCAGCATGCCGCCCAGGAACAGTCCCCAGTACTCGAACTTCTCGCGAAAGTCGAACTTGCCGACCTTGGGCGCAGGTCCCCGCCCCAGTAGATGACGGAGCGTCTGCCACACGTCGGTGAAGTCGCGCCGGGTGGCGAACATCACGGGTAGCCGCCGATTCCTGACGATCCCGACGACGGCTCTGCTCACATGTAGCACGAGCAGCGTCACGAACACGACGCCCGTCGTCCGATGGACAATGCGCGTGGAGGCGATGCCGCCGAACAGCTGGATGAGCCAGTTGCCGACCGCCGAGGCTGGCCACGCCTGCGGGAGTCCGGTCAGCACGAGCAGCGTGAAGCTCGTCATCGAGAGCAGGTGTTCGATCCGCTCGATCGGGCTGAACCGCGTGACCCGGATCGCGTGACCCGCCCCTCCGTGCGGACGCGTGCGCCGCTTTCTCAACTGGTGACGGACATCGAACAGGATGTGGATGAGGAGCCCACCCAGCACCAGGGGAATGAAGACGTAGTAGAACAGCCGGATCGCCCAGATGATGATGCCGTTGCTTCGGTTAATGGGCTCGTGTCCCAGCCAGGCCCCTGCGATCCGCTGGTCCGCCCGTTGATGACAGTCCAGGCACACCGCCGCGATCTGGGCTCGGTCCATTGACGCGACATCGTGGGCACCGTGACAGTCCGCGCAGATGAGCACCGCGGGTTGTGCCGCCCCAGTAACCGGCCGGGCGAGGAACCGCATGGTGGCGCCGTGGAAGTCATCGGCATACGACTTCCCCGCTCTGGACGGCAGTTGATACTTGCGCGCCAGCGTGTCATTGGAGTGGCACTCGACACACCGTGCCGTGGCCTCGCGCCGCGCTGCAGCGACCGAGAGTGCTGCACCATGACTCGCGTGGCAGTTGACGCAGTTCGGCAGATCGCGGTTTGGGGGGTACGCGAGGGCATCCGCGTGGGCGCCCCGCTCAAAACCCGCCAGCTCCGGAGTGTGACACGAGCCACAGCGGCGCGCGATCGGCGCGGTCCCTTCCACGAGCGGTGGGTCCGCGTGTGCCGAATGGCAATCCGTGCAGAGCGGCGCGCCAGCACCCTGGGGATGCGACAGTTGGACGTTCGGGTGGCAGCCGATGCACAACTGCGATCGGGTCTGGGCGGCTGCGGCGGCGTCGAGTGGCATCTCCCGGTGCCGATCCCTGGCGTGGCAGGAGAGGCACGACACGGTTGCGCCGTGCACACCCGCCCGGAGTGCCTCCACCGCGTGACAGTCGGCGCACAGCTGACCCTCGATGCTTGCTCCGACCGCCGGCCCTGGCGCAGTCACCTGTGCACCCTGCGACCACACCAGCGGCGGCGAGACCACTGTGACCAACGCTCCCAGCCCGACCGCCAGCGCCATGGCCCGGGCCCCGGTGTGCGGCTCGCCGTGACTACGCGCAGCCACCCACCGGGGGCCCCGGACCCCGCTCGGGCACGCGATCCAGCTGATCATGACCGCCTCCCGCGCCAGTGTGTTCAAGCACCTGCCGGCCAGAGCGCAGACTTGAGCTCCCGGCCCAGCACCCAGAGGAGGGTACCGATGCCGAGCACCGGCAGGAACACCACGAACGCGAGGCCGAGAATCGGAGCCGCCACGATCATGCCGAGCGTCTTCACCGGCGACTGCTTGACGGCGGCACTCGTCTCGACGACGAGCGCTTCCGTGGGCGCCTCCTGCTCCGCTTCCACCGCCTCGACGGGGCGGCGGGTGACCCGGTCCGCCGCCAGCGCGCGCTCCACGGCACGGGCCAGCACATCGGGCGAGACGGGCTTCTCGAGATAGTCGACAGCACCCAACGCACGGATGCGCCCTTCGAGACCTTTGTCTCCGTACCCCGTGAGCATGATGAACCGCGTGTCGGGCTGCCGGGCCTGCAGCCACTCCAGCAACTCCATACCGTCCTTGCCGGGCATCCGCAGATCGGACACCACGACTTCCACCGGCTCCCGGGAGAGCTGATCGATCGCGCTGGCGCCGTCGGGCGCGGTCGTCGTGGAGACGCCGCGTTCCCGGAGGAAGCGTTGCCAGCTTGTGCGGACGCCTTCCTCGTCGTCCACGAACATCACCTGGTTAGTGCGCAACATGGTACACCTGCCTTTGTGTATGGGCGGTCCGGGTCAGCTCACCGCGAGACACCGTTGCCGCCGCTCGTGCATGCGAGTCACGACCGACGCCAGCTGACTCGCGTCCTGCCCGTCCCGCTCCAGCGGAACCAGATCGACATCACAGGCCGTCAAGAACCCCGCCACCTCGAGCGGCAGCGGGGCTTCGGTCACCACGACCTTCTGGATCCCCGGGTGCTCAACGGCCAGACGGCCGATCACGACCAGCAAACTGCCCTTGGGCCGCTCGTGCAGATGGAAGATGAGAACGGGGATCGAACCGGGCGGATGCTCCTCGAACAACCGATCGAGACTCGTGTAGCACTCCACCTGGCAACTGCGCCGGGACAGGTTGGCCGCGACCGAAGAGTCGTCCCGGAAATCGGAGAGCATGACCGCTGCGTTGTGCTGCATCGCTCCCCCTCCACACCCCTCTTCGACCGGCCATCACGCGGGTGTAGGTGCCCGTGGACGGCGTACTCCCATTCGACCGCCCTCTTCTATATCACACTCCATGCCACCTCCAGGCGATCGCCGCCCGATCACACAACTGTATGTCTTTCTTGGGTCTACTCCCTGCCGCGCGGCGGCGAGGTCGCGCGCATGAGCGGCCTGGTGTACATGCGCTTCATACATCGTCGGGGCTGCTGGGAGCGAGCGACGGGCGGGCGCGGGGCGTGCCCCAGGCACGGGGCCCGTGAACCGGCGACAATCTGCGCATCAGCGGGAGGCGGTCCGCCGGGGATGCCGTGCGGCCGGTGTATATCAGTTCAACACAGGTCAGCGGTGGATGGGGAGTGAGCCGGTGAGCCCTGGTGGGTCAGCTCGATGAGTCCTCGGCTGTGTCTTCCTGGCCGGGCGCGGGACGCGGCAGCGTGATACCGTGCTTGCGCATCATGGCGTGGAGATTCGGCCGCAACATGCCCACGGCGCGCGCCGCGTTGGAGACATTCCAGTGCGCCCGCTGCAAGGCCTTCAGCACGAACAGCTTCTCGAGCCGATCGACGGCCTCGGCGCGCAGCTCTTTCTTTTTTTGAGCCAGCCCCTGGGCGTCGAGTGGCACGTCATCCCACTCGGCGGTGGGGTGCTCGCCGACGACAGTGGGCAGTGCATCCACGTCGATGAGGTGATCATCCGCGAGGAGGCAAGCGCGCTCGATGACGTTCTGCAGCTCGCGGACGTTGCCAGGCCACTCATGCAACTCAAGGGCGGTCAACGCCCGGGGCGTGATCCCGTCGATACGCTTCTGGAACTCCTGAGCGAACTCGGTGATGAAGTGGTGCGCGAGCAGCGGGATCTCCTCGGTGCGTTCCCGCAGGGGGGGGAGGCTGATCGTGAACACGCTGAGGCGGTAGTACAGGTCGTCACGGAACGTGCCTTCCGCGGCCTCGGCATTGAGATCCCGGTTCGTGGCGGCGACCACTCGGACATCCACGGACACCGCGCGGTCCGCCCCGACCGGGCGGATCTCGTGCTCCTGGATGAGCCGTAGCAGACTACCCTGGATGGATGGGGAGATGGTACCGATCTCGTCGAGAAACAGGGTGCCGCCGCGCGCCGCTTCAACCAAGCCCTTGCGGTCCCTCACCGCTCCGGTGAACGCCCCACGCACGTGTCCGAAGAGCTCGCTCTCGAGCAGCGACTCGGAGATGGCGGCACAATCCGCCACCACGAACGGTGCGTCCTTGCGGGGACTGTTGTAGTGGATGGCACGGGCGATCAGCTCCTTGCCCGTACCCGTTTCCCCCTGGATGAGCACGGTACTGTTCGCCGGCGCCACCCGTTCCACCAACCGCATGACTTTCCGCATCGCCGGCGATGAGCAGATGACGTTGCCGATGCGGTAGCGAGTGTCGAGCTCAGAGCGCAGCCTGCGGGTCAGTCCGATCAGGTGTCGCCGCTCCAGCGCCCTGGCCGCCGCAACGATCAGCTTGTCGGGGCTCACCGGCTTCTGCAGGTAGTCGGTGGCGCCCAGCTTGATCGCCTCCACGGCGGTCTGGATCGTCGCATGACCGGTGATGATGATCACCTCGGTGTCGGGTGAGAGACCGCGCGCCTCCCGCAGGAAGTCGATGCCACCCATCTCGGGCATCCGGATATCGAGCAGCAGCAGATCGAAGTTCTCACGGCCGATGAGATCGAGACCCTGGCGCGCGGACGTGGCCGTTGCCACCTCGTATCCTTCTTCGCTCAGCACGCGGCGGATACTCTCGCACACAATCGGTTCGTCATCGACGGTCAGCACCCGCGGGGTCTCGGTCCACTCGCGATCGCCGCTCATGACTGGACGACTCCGGAAGTCGGCTCCGCGGCCGGCAGTAGCACCGTGAACTCCGTCCCGCTGCGACCGTCACTCTCGACCAGGATCACGCCGCGATGTCGTTGAATGATCGCGTGCGACACCGACAGGCCCAACCCGGATCCTTGGCCGACGGGCTTGGTCGTGAAGAACGGATCGAAGACCTTGCTCAAGAGCTCGCGTGGAATACCTGATCCGGTATCGGCGACCCGCAGCCGCACCAGCTGCGTCCGCAGCGGCGGCGGCATCTTCACCTGCGGATAGTCACTGCGGGCCACGCCATCGAGGCGAATCGTGATTCGGCCGCCGGTGGGCATTGCCTGGATCGCATTGAGCAGCAGATTCACCAGGACCTGCGTGATCTGCACTGAGTTCGCCTCAACCGGTGGCGTATCGGGGGCGATCGATACGCTGGTATCCACCGCATTCGCCCGCATGGCAACCTGCAGGATCTTCACCGCCCGGTCAATGATCGCCGACACGTCACAGAGTTCGAGCGCCTGGTTGGTCGATTGATCTCGTGAGAAATCGAGCAGCGTTCTGATGATCGCCGCGCATCGGTCGGTCTCGCGCAGGATCATGCGCACATCCTCGGATTCCTGAGAGCCGGGGGACAATCTCTTTTGAACCAGATGGCCGAAGGTCGAAATGGCCATGAGCGGACTGTTCAATTCGTGCGCGATTCCCGCGGCCACGAGACCAACCGATGAGAGTTTTTCGGCCTGCACGACCTGAAACTGCGCCGATCGCAGCTCGTCCGCCTTCTGGGCGACCTTGGCCTCGAGGTTCTGCTGCGAGGTGTTGAGACTCTCAATCATCTCATTGAACGAGCGCGCGAGAAATCCAAGTTCATCAGTCGCCCCCGAGGGGACCTGGAGCTCATAGTCGCCCCCGGCCACGCGTTGCGTCGCGGCAATCAGCCGGTTGATGGGGCGACGCACCGTTTGCTGTACCAGAATCAATAATGCCCCGGTGATCAGGATCACCGCGCCCAGGGAAAGCATGGTCGCTTGGCGCGTCGAAACGAGCATGCGCGCTTCGGCAGAGTCGAGCGACATCGTGACATCCAGCACGCCCAGCACACTTTGCACGCTGGGTGACTTGTGGCAACCCGACGGGTGACATCCCGGTTCGTTGCGAATCACCGCGATGGTGGACAGGACCCGGCCGTGCTCTGGATGATTGTAGACCCGCGACCGCGACTCCAGGTCGAGCTCGCTGAACGGGCGCGACGCGCTGTGGCACTGCACGCAGGCTTCGGATTGCTTGTCGACGACGTGACCCACTTCCGCGGCGCGGGAGGAGTAACTGATCCGCCCTTCCTTGTTGAAGAGGCGCACGCCGGCGATCCCGGAATGCCCACCCACGGATTCGATGACCTCGCGCACCCCGTCGCGGCGATTGCCGAGCATGTCGTGCCTGATGCTCAACTGGATGGTCTCGGCGACCTGCTCCGAACTGTGCACAACCTCGGCGAGAATGTGATTGCGCTGCTCCCGGATCAAGATGAAGGACAGGGTCCCCACCCCACCGAGTGCCAGCACACCCGCCAGCAGCGCGATACGCGTGCTCAGTCTCCGCGGCATCGCACCCAGTCCCCTCCCGAAATCGTGGCCTCACGGTGTCGCCCGCATGAGAGCGCGCAGCGTACGCACGAACGGCCAGCGCTCTCTCGGGCGCTGGCCGCAGGTCGTTGCTCGGCCGCATTCGTGAGAACGCGGGTTCTGTACTGCAGCAGAGACAGCGAGCGCTACGCCCCCACCTGCTCGGCGGTCACGGTGCGCAGCGTCACTTCATGGCCCCACCGCCGCAGCTCGGCTACGCACGCCTCAACCGCCGGATGCACGGCGAGGGCCACGAAGGGACTGAGCCACTGACCGCTGTGGTGTTCCCCTTCCACCCCCAGTACCACGAGTTCGGGGACGGGGTCCACCCAGAAATGCAGGCTCCGCAACAGCTCGATGCCGTCGCGACGCAGCGCCGGCAGGCGAGGCCCGAGATCTTCGGGACGACCCTGCCACTCAAGGCGGTGCACCCCGCCCGGGGCGGCGCCCAACTCCACCGCGGTCACGACGAGAACGTGCCCCACCGACGACAGGAGCGGGAGCAACCGCATCCCGATGCTGCGCGCCTCGGCGACAATGACGTGAGCGTCGAACTGGTACAGACGCTCCAACTCGGCCAGGGCACGCGGGCCGAACGCGTCATCACCGTCCCGTTCGTCGCCCAAGCCCAGGATCAGCGTGGTCCCCGGCATCACTCTCTCCCGCGCTTCGGGCCTTCAAGCTAATGGCATCGCTGTGAAGCCGAGGTGAAGGGTATAACCTATTGTCACAAATCGCGTTAGGCGGTGCGCACGGATGCACCGCGGGACCGTGCTACAGATGCTGCTGGAACACGACCATGGCCACCATGGCCACGCTGACGAGGGCCGCCACCACTCCGCGCGGCGCGTCCCGATACGCTTCCGGCAGCAATTCCTCGAACACCATGAACATCATCGCCCCGGCGGCGAACCCCAGGCCGTAGGGCAGCGCGGTGGCAAACGCCTGCACGAAGAGAAAGGCCGGGACCGCCAGCAGCGGTTGCGGGAGCGAGGAGAACACGCTCCATGCCGCGCAGCGCGACACGGGCACGCCGCCCGGCCGCAGCACTGCCGTGATGGCGAGACCCTCGGGGACGTTGTGCACGGCGATCGCGATGGTGATCGCGGCCGCGAGCGCACCGGCGCCCCCGAAGGCCACACCCACCGCGATCCCCTCAGCGGCCGAGTGCACGGTCATCACCGCCACCATCAGGAGCATACGCCGGCCGGTCGCCCCGTTAACGGCACCGAACTGGATCGGCCGATCGCGCAACAAGCGCTCCGCCGTGAGGACGAACGCAACGCCCAGGGCGGCACCAAGCTCCGTGGCGCCCGGGCCGGAGCGGCTGCCCTCGACGACGAGCGCGAAGCTCGCGCCGAGCATCAGCCCCGCCGCGAC
>QKHC01000094.1 GCA_003251175.1 Gemmatimonadota bacterium | reverse complement strand
CATCCCGCTGGGCCAGCAGCGGCCCGATTACCCGCAGTTGGTGCGCTCGGAACCCCGGGTAGCCCCAGTGACGGGCCAAGGCAGCGCGGGCGGCAGCGAGACCGAGGGACGGAACCATCGCTGCCACGCAAACGGGGCCCCGCGTTCGGCGCGGAGCCCCGATCTACGCGGCTGGGGGCAGATTGTCTGCTGCGCTGGTCAGGACCCGGGGTGATCAGCGACCAGCTGGAGGAATTCCTCGGCAGTGCGCTTGACGCTGTCGACCTCCCGCTCGTGCCACATGCGGGGATCGGCACGCAGTTCGGCCATCAGACCAGCGAGGTTCTGAGCGCCGCGCCGCAGCCGGAATCGCTGCAGCGTCGCCACCCCCTCGCTGCTGCTGTACGCGGTCATGATGGCCCACACGCGCGACCGCAGGTCGTCCACCGCAACCTTGAGATCCTCGACGGCGTCCCGAGGGAATCGGCCGGCCGTCAGTCCCCAGTCGATGTCCTGCAGCTTCTGTCGCAGCGCCTGCACCTGATTCTGCGACATCTGGAGGATCTCTGCATGGGCCGCTGGAGCTGGCATCGTCACCGCCTCCTGCACGCGACAGCCGCCACGCGCTACTCGGGTTCCCGTCCTTCCCGCAGCAGCACCAGGATCGCTGCTTGCGGGACCACGAGGTACGTCTTGCCTTCGAAGGTGATCTCGACGGCTGCCTTGCGAAAGAACAGCGCGTAATCACCCACGTCGGCCTGCATCGGCAGATACTTCACGTCCGGCAGCCGGATCTTCCACGGCTCGTCGTCCATGGCCGTGGGCTCGCTCATCGGCGTGCCCGGGCCGGTCGCCATGATCCGTCCGCCCTGCACCTGCCGGCTCTCGACGGCCGTGGCGGGGAGGTACAGGCCGACATTGGTCCGCTCCTCCCCCTCTTCCGGGGCAATGAGCACCCGGTCGCCGACGACGATCAGCCGACGGGGGTTCGGTTCTTCATCCATACACACAAGTTAACGCCCCGATCACGGCGCCGCCTCGGGTGGCATGGTCACCCGGAGCGCCCACTCGGCGGGGAGCACCGTACCGTGCGGCACCCGTGCGCGCCACAGCTTGTAGCGGAGCTTCGCCAGGGTTCCCTGGGGTGCCCCGCTGGACAGCGGAATCAGGCGCGCCGCGCGTCGTGCCAGGCGGCGTCGCTCTGATGCAAAGCGGTCGCCGTCCTCGGGCCGGTACTGCGCCCATCCGATGGAGCCGCACACGCCCGCCGGACCGAACGCGTTCGAGGCGAGCATGTCGTGCACGAACACCCGGATCGGGCCGTCGAAGTCGTGCAGCACGTCGTGTAGCGCCACGATGCCCCCGGGGACGACGTGCGGCAGGTAGAGATCGAGGTCCTCCCGGGCGCCCGCGTAGGTGTGGTCGCCGTCGATCCACAACAACCGGATCGGTCGCGACCACCCCGCAGCCACGTCGCGCGAGAACGCCCGGTGCGCCTCCACCACCTCCGCCACGCCAGCCCGGCGCAGGGACGCCGTGAAGTCCTCCCACGACGACGCCTGTCCTTCGAGGTCGGGGTCGGTCGCCGAGGGGGCCGTATGCGGGTCCATGGCGACCACAGGACCGGTGCCGTAGCGAGCCGCGATCGTCGCGAGCCCGACGGTGGACTTCCCCTTGAAGCTGCCGATCTCCACGATCGTGCCGCGTGCGGGTGTGGCGGCGGCGAGCAGCGCCAGGAAACGCCCCTCGCGTTCGGTCAGAAACCCGGGCGCCGCCCGGATCTGCTGCCACGCCGCGTCGATGGCTGCATCGAGGTCCGGCGGCAGCTCCGCCGTCTCCGGCGACACTACGGACACCAGCGCTCGAACGCGGCCATGATGTCGGCCGCAATGTCTCGCGGCTCGCGGCCCTGGATGTCTCGCCGCTCGAGCATCCACACGGTGCGACCCCCGACCAGCAGCGCGGCCGACGGAGACGACGGCTCGAAGCCCGTGAAGTATTCGCGCGCCCGCGCTGTAGCCGCCGCGTCCTGGCCCGCGAACACCGTCGCGAGCCGCGCGGGCCGCCGCGACGCGTCGCGCAACGCCAGCCCCACGGCGGGCCGCGCCGCACCGGCCGCACACCCGCATACCGAGTTCACGAACACCAGCGTGGGCACCGCCGCGCCACTCAGCGCGGCGTCCACCTCGTCCGGCGTGCGCAGCTCCTCGAACCCGAGGCGCGTCAGCTCCGCACGCATGGCGCTGGTCGGATCGCCAGCTCCCGGATCGTTCAGGACGTGCATCGCAGGCGCGTCACCGATCTGCCGGGGTGACCGATCGAGTCGATGGTCGATCGGCGAGGCGCAGCAGCACGGCGGCGCCGAGGACCACGAGCGCGGCCCAGACGAGGGGACGCCATTCCAGGGCCATGCCCGCCAGTCCCAGTGCTATCCCGGCGGCGCCGAGGCCGGCGCGCCATTGCTGGCGACGCGTCACTCCAGGGCGAAGAACAGGTTGGTGGGGGATCCCAGGGTCAGCTCTCCCCGGTACAGCGCCCGAATCGTCGCTGCCAGCGTCGCGTCCGGCGTCTGCACTTCCACGGCGAGCAGCATCGTCTGGCCCGGAAAGGCGGGCAAGCCGTCGGGGAGGGCGAAGCGGTGCCAGCGGTACCGGACATCCCCGTAGCGGAATTCGAATCCCTGAGGGAGCATCGGGATCATCGATGCCGGCACCACGCCGAGATTCTCTGTCGGGGGAAAGACGCCACGCTCGGCGTGGTGCGATTGTGCGGCGATGTGGATCGCGTGCACGTCGCCGATGACGTGCGCGGCTTCCGCTCGCCGCCGGATGGTCCGCAATGCCGGTACCGCGAGATTCACCAGAATCCCTATCACGGTGAGGACGACGATCAGCTCGATCATCGTCCATCCACGGCGGTTGCGGGCGCTCATTGCATCATCACCTGCGGCGCATCGCGGAAGAACGTCAGGTCGTCGCCGCTGCGATAGGTGTAGGGCACATCGCCGCTCATCGCGGTGATGACATACGACGTATCCTGCTGCTGGTAGTTCAGGCCCTCCTCGGCGAACCCGACATACGCCAGGGACGCCGGCCACTGGCCGGTCGAATCACGGTACGCTTTCAGCGCCTGCACCGCGAGGAAGATCTTGAATCGCACGCCCGCGTCGATCTCCTCCTGGGTGAACACGGTCGGCGGCTTGCTCCCGACCGTGACGTTCCACGCGGCCAGTCCCAGGAAGATCGGCAACAGGATGGCGAACGCCAGCCGGAAGCGCCGCTGCCGGGCGGACGCGTTCTTCCCGCCGCCGCTCGAGCCCTGGCGTCGCTCCTCGAGCTTGTTCTTGAGAATGTCATGCACGAGCTCGGAGGCGAGCTCGGGTCGTGACAGGTTCGGCCCCTTCCCCGGAGGCTGCGTCACTTCGCGAGGAATGTCTGCAGGGCAGCCCGGAAGTCGGCCGTCTGCCGACTCGCTGCGTTGACGTCGGCCGAGAGTCCGATCCCGGCTTCGAAGGCCATGCCGTCGAGCTGGTAAAACACCCGCTTCGTGAGGGCGAGCGAGCTGGCCGAAATGCCCGTCAGCGTGCGCAGCACGTCGCCCGCCTGCTCTTCGAAGTCCGCATCCTCGTACACCCGCGATACCAGGCCAACCGCCGCGGCCTCGTCGGCCGAGAGCAGCCGCCCGGTGGCCACCAGATCGAAAGCGACCTTTTCGCCGACTGCGCGTCGCAGCATGTTCATAACGATAGCAGGCACGAAGCCCCGCTGCACCTCGGGGTACCCGAAGCGCGCTGATTCTGTGGCCAGCACGAGATCGCACGCCGTGGCGAGACCGCACCCGCCGGCCAGGGCGCGACCGTGAACCAGCGCCACGATCGGCTTGGGGACCTGTCGCATCCGCACGAACAGCCCCCCGAACTGCAGCGCGGCCGCACGGTTCTGCTCCGGTGTGTGATCGGCTGACGCCAGCAGCTCGGCCAAGTCCATCCCGGCGCAGAAGTCGCTGCCGGCGCCCCGAATGGCCACCACGCGCACCTCCGCGTCGAGGTCGGCTCGGTCCAGCAGCGCTGCCAGTTCCTCTATCGTCGCGGTATCGATGGCGTTCTTCTTCTCGGGCCGGTTGAGCGTGCCGGTGAGCACACCGCCGTGCAGGGCCACGATGACGCGCTCCGTCATCGCGGCACCCGGATCTTGAGTCGCAGCAGCGCCGTCGAAAACACCTTGCCCTGCGCGTCGGTCTTGAGGGAGATGGTGCCGCCGCCGTCGAGAGCGCCGTGCAGCAGGAAGTTGAGCGCGTGCAGGTTGGGCAGCTCGTAGCGCGTCACCGGTCCCTGGATCTCGCCGGCAAAGTGCCGCGCCACGCGACGCGCCGTCACCTGCCGTACCAGCAGCGGGTAGTCGCGCGCCCGCCGCGCGATCAGTCCCACGTTGGCGGTATCCCCCTTGTCCCCCGAGCGCGCATGGGCCAGCTCGCGCAGCTCGACGGTCCGCCGTCGGGTCACGCGGTGACCAGCTCGACGCACGGCGTCACCTCTCGCTTGTCGATCAGCGCGGGCCAGTAGGCCACGATCTCCTCCACCTTGGGACGTCCCCCCGCGAACCCCGTCACGCTGGGCGGACCGTTCAAAATGAGTGGTGCGATCTCCCGCGTAAAGCGCTCCACCGGTGCGCGCTCGCGCGCGCGAACGCCGACGCGCAGCTGGACTTCGGGTACCGCGGCCTCGTCCACGCCGCGCGACCCCAATCGGCCATGCGTGGCGTCGAATCCCACCAGCTCGGTGTGCACCGCCTCGAACTGGAGCTCCAGATCCGCCAGCCGCTGCCGTAGCACGCGGTCGGCCAGGCGTGCCTTGCGCACCGCGTCCGGCCAGGCGTACACCAGCGTGCCCACGGCCTTGTATCCGTAGGAATACGCGATCGACACCTTGAGCCGGTCCGTCGCAGGACGACCGCGCACCCCGCTCACCCGCACCCGGTCGCGACCCGCCTGCTGCAGGCGGATGCTGGTGAAGTCCGCCACGCAATCGGGCGTGATGTATGCACGCGGATCACCCATCTCGTACAGCAGCTGCTCGGTGACGCCGGCTACCGTGACGCGCCCGCCCGTGCGGGGGTGCTTTCCCACTTCGAACGTCCCGTCCGGGCCGGCGTCGACGATCGGGTAGCCCACGTTCGCGAGATCGGGGATGCGCTCCCATCCGATGAGGCAGTTGCCGCCGCTGGCCTGGGCGCCGCACTCGATGATGTGGCCGGCCACGGTGCCCGCGGCGAGTAGATCCCATGCGTCGGCGCTCCACCCGAAGGCATGGGCCATCGGCGCGAGGGTGAGGCCGGTGTCGGTCACACGCCCGGTCACCACCACGGTGGCGCCCTGGCGCAGCGCGTCCACCACGGGCCAGGCCCCGAGGTAGGCGTTCGCCGATTGCACCCGATCGCGGACGTCCTGCAGGGGGCGGCCGGTGTCCAGGTTGGTGAGCGTGTGGCCGCGGCTGAGCAGTTCGTCCAGTCGTGACAGCAGATCGTCGCCCGTGACCACACCGATCGTCACCTTGCCACCGAGCCCGAGGCGACGCGCCGTCGCCGCGAGTGCCTCGGCACAGGCGCGGGGATTCACGCCGCCGGCGTTGGTGGTGACCCGGACACCCCGCTCCACGATCAGCGGCAGGATGCGCTCCATCAGGGGCACGAAGTCCCGGGCGTAGCCGGCAGACGGGTCACGCGACCGCTGTTTCTGCATGATGGACATGGTGACTTCGGCGAGGTAGTCCATCATCAGATAGTCGATCGGCCCGCCGGTGACTTGCCGGTAGGGCGCCTCGAGCCAGTCGCCCCAGAAGCCCTGCCCGGCCGCGATGCGCACGCGTCGCGTCATGGTGCCGTCCCTGACACCCAGCGCACGGCGGTGGCGTGCGCGTCGGGCGACACCCCGGTCACCTCGAGCAGCGGGGTGAATCCCTCCGGGATTCCCTCCAGGCTGGTCGGGGCCCGCGCGACCGTGGCTCGGCCGCCCGCAACCACCTGAATCTCGCTTGCCTCCCCGACCGTGGTGCCCGAATCGCTGAAGAACCGCGCCGTCACCGTGACGGGCCAGGGGCGCGCCGCCCGCGGGTCGGCCCACGCGGGAAACAGCTCAATGGCCAGTGGCTCACCGGCGCGGCTGGAGTCGAGCGGAAACCGCAGCCGCCCCCGCGCATGGTTCTGTGGCTCATGTGCGACCCGCCCCCCGGCTGCATCCCACACCGTGATGCCGAGGTCGGTGAACTGCGCCCACTGCTCCGACTCGAGGGCCACGTCGACCGTGGCCGCCCGCGCCCAGCTGGGGACGCGCACGGTGAGTGTCTCCGGCACGCTGCCGCGCGCGGTCAGGCGGGCGACTCGCTCGACACCGATCACCTGTTGCGTCAGGCGCACGCGTTGCGTCGCGTCGCCCCGGTTTGACACCTCGATTGCCGGCGCGGCCGCCAGCGTGACCGGGGCCAGCTCGGCGTGGATCGTCACCACGGCGGAATCGGGAGCCGCGAGCGGCGCCGTCACAATCGCCAGCTCGTACACCCCCGGCACGACGTCGTCCGCGCGCACGGTGAACTGCGCCGTCCCACGTGTTTCGTCGAGCTCCATGCCCTCCGGAGCGTCGGGCACCGGCCGGCCTGCCGCGTCGAACAGACTCACCGCCACGTGATCGCTGCTCGAATCGGGAAGCACCACGGTCGCGTGCAACGTCGCGTCGGCGAACGGCACCCGGAGGAAATACCGTTCCACGCGCAACGACGACGTGCGCCGCGCGCGTGCCTCCAGCGGTCCAGCCGTCAGGTCGTGCGGTACGATGATGGTGTTGACGAGCGAGAACAGCGGGCCCGCGAGCGTGTCGCCCGGGTTCCAGCCGGTCACGGTTCCCACGTACAGTCCGGTGCGCCGCAGGGCCTCCGATCGGTACGTCACGGGAACCTCGGTCGGGCCCGGCTGCGCGATCACCGTGTCGGGGAACCCCAGCCAGGCCGCGTCGCTGCGCAGCAGGAAACGCGCGGCCCGCAACCCGTCGAGATGCCACACGGTGAACCGCTCCAGCGTGTCGCCGCGCGCGAGCCCGTTGCGGCGCAGCGCCGCCGACCCCCCGTGCTCAGCCCGGGTCGCGTAGCGCGCTCCCTGATGACCGGCAGCGAGCCAGCGGTAGGCGGCGGCGAGTCGCGGCATCCCCGCCCCGTCGTCCAGCACGGTCGCGTCGCGCAGCGGCGTCGCTGTCGCCAGCAGCGCCTGGACGATCGCGGCGGCCTCCACCCGGCGCCCGTCCTGCAGCGCCGCCGACAGGAGGCAGGCGGCCAGCCCGGCCACGTGCGGGGCCGAGAAGCTGGTGCCCGCGTGCACTTCGTTACCGGAATTCCACGAGGGCACGACGGAAAACACGACGCCGGGAGCCACCAGCGCCGGCCTGGCGGCGGTGCCGCCACGCGCGCTCCACGAGCCCACGCGGTCGGCGGGCACCACCCCCCCCGAGCGCACCAGGGCGCCTGGCAGCGTGGATCCCACGGCGAGCACGCGATCGGCGGTGGCTGGAAATCCCACCGTCGACAGCCCCGGTCCGTCATTGCCGGCGCTGACCACGAGCAGCACGTCGGGGTGGCGCAGCAGAAATTCGTCCAGCAGCGAGTCGATGCTGGCCCGGAACCCCGGTTCGTTGCCGACGCCGAAACTCAGGTTGGCCACCAGCGGCTGGCCCCGCGCCGCCGCGAAGTCCACCGCGTACGCGAGGGCGCGCAGGAACGATCCGGTCACCGAAATGCCGCCGCGGACGTTGTTCGCGATCTTGAGACCGAGCAGCGTGGCGCCCGGGGCGACGCCGTGAAAGCCGGCAACGTTGAACAGGTTGTGGCCGGCGGCGACACCGGCCACCGCCGTGCCGTGCCCGTACGTGTCGAAATACAGATCGAGGCGGGGGATCCCGGCGCTGTCGGCCAGGTTGGCCGCGAGCGTGAGTGGTCGCGCGCCGAGGGCGATCGTCTCCCGACCATAGCGGTAATCGTGCAGCGGCATCTCGTCCTCGAACGACCCGTCGCCGTTGGAATCGAGGAACACCGCCCAGCCATCCGATGCCCGGATCACGACGAGGGGGAACTCGTCGCTGGTTGTCCCGTTGCCGTTCACGTCCCCCGCCGGCGGGGGACCGAGCGTCTGCTCACGGAAGATGCCGCCGTACCACGGCTGACGAACCGCGAGCCGCTGTATCCTGCCAGCCCCCGCGATGCGGTGTCCCGCAATCGCGACCGTGCCGTCGCCTGCCGGTTCCACCGCGGCGAGGGCCACCTGCCCCTCCGCGGAGAAGTCGCGCAGGTCGGCCACCTTGGGTGCTCCCGTGGAGGTGGTAATGAGCCCGAGGGTGCCCGGGTCGATGCCGCTGTCGAGAATCGCGATCACGACGCCACGCCCGTCAGCCGTCGGCCGCGCGGCGCGAAAGTCGAGCACGCCGGTGGTCGCGAGCGGCATCAGGCCCGCCTGGAAGGCGACGGGCGGCGGCAGCACGGGCTCGCGGCGGGCCGTCATCGCGCTGCTGGCATCGGCCCCGGCGGCCCGGACCGGAGGCGCCACCGGGCGTGGGGGCGCAGGCGGAGCGCCGCTGGTGCCGCTCCCGCATCCGGCGAGCGCCAGTGCCGTCGCGAGTCGCGCGGTGCGGATCACAGGCGGTCCGGGAGCACGTACGGTCCGACGTGGGGACCGGCGTACTCAGCGGCCACGCGCAACAGGAAGGCGACGGTTGCCCGGGTGTCTTCCGCCGTGACGATGGCGTCGACG
>QKHC01000102.1 GCA_003251175.1 Gemmatimonadota bacterium | reverse complement strand
AACGAGCGCTTCGGCACCGTGGTCGGCGCCACCGGCGCCGCCTGGACCTGGGCTGGAAACAGCCGCGAGAACCGCCTCACACCGTTCGGCAACGACCCGGTCGGCGAGTTCGGAGGCGAGGCACTCTACCTGCGAGACGAAGTCCTGGGAGAGGTGTGGGGGGCCACCGCGGGGCCATTGCCGCGGGCACGTGACGGTGGCCGCTGGGTCACGCGCCACGGCGCCGGTGTCACTCGCTACGCGCACCGCGCGCACGGCGTCACCTGTGAACTCGCCGTGTTCGTCCACGCTCAGGAGCCCGTCAAGATCTCTCACCTCTACCTCACCAATCACTCCGCGGTGGCCCGGCATCTGAGCGTGTTCGCCTACCACGAGTGGGCGCTGTGCCCACCGCGCGCCGGCGAACATCGCTTCGTCGTCACCGAGCAGGAAAGCGGGACGGGCGCCGTGCTGGCGCGCAATCCCTACAACGCCGACTTCCCCGGGCGGGTGGCGTTCGTGCACGCGAGCCAACCGCCCGCGTCTGCGACCGGGGACCGGCTCGAGTTCCTGGGCCGCAACGGCTCGCTGCGGCGACCGGCAGCGCTGGCACGTGTGGCCCTCGGGCAGCGCTTTGGCGCCGGGCTCGACCCGTGCGCCGCACTTCAGATTCGGGTCGATCTCGGGCCGGGCGAGACGCGGGAGATCGTGCTGTTGTTGGGCCAGGGCGACGATCGTGCGCATGCCCTGGCACTGGTGAACCGATTCGGCAGCGTCGCGGCGGCACGCTCGGCGCTGGAGGAGGTCGAGCGGCGCTGGGACGACCTGCTCGGCACCGTGGAGGTCGAGACCCCGGACGACTCCTTCGACCTGATCATGAACCGCTGGCTGCTCTATCAGGCAGCGAGTTCACGACTGTGGGGCCGCACCGGCTTCTTCCAGCCCGGCGGCGCGTACGGCTTCCGGGACCAGCTGCAGGACGTGATGGCATTCGGATTCGCGCGGCCGGATCTCTTCCGCGAGCACCTGCTGCGCTGCGCCGCTCGTCAGTTCATCGAGGGAGACGTTCAGCACTGGTGGCACGAACACACCGGCCGCGGGGTGCGGAGTCGCTGCTCCGACGACCTGTTGTGGCTACCCTATGCGGTGACCCATTATCTCAAGTGCACCGGCGACCAGGACATCCTCGACGTGCCGGTGGCCTTCCTGGAATCGCCGCCGCTTCCGCCGGGGGAGTCGGAGGCCTATGGTCAGCCCGCGGTGTCGGCCGAGAGTGGGACGCTCTACGAGCACTGCGTCCGCGCGATCGAGCGCCGCCTGGTCGTAGGTGCGCACGGCCTGCCGTTGATCGGCACCGGCGACTGGAACGACGGCCTGAATCGCGTCGGGCCTCAGGGCCGCGGCGAGAGTGTGTGGCTGGGATGGTTCCTGTCGAAGATCCTTGCCGACTTCGCGGCAGTGGTCAGAGCGCGCGGCGATCGGGAGCGCGCCGCCCGCTGGCGTGCCGAACGCGAGCGCATGGTGCAGATGCTCGAGCAGGCCTGGGATGGCGACTGGTACCGCCGCGCCTACTTCGACGACGGCACCCCGCTCGGGTCCGCCCAGGGTCAGGAGTGTAGGATCGACGCGATCTCTCAGAGCTGGGCCGTGCTCTCGGGTGCGGCACCCCGACGTCACGCCGAGTGTGCGATGGACGCGCTTCGCATGCAGCTGATCCGGCGCGACACGCGAGTGATCCAATTGCTCGCGCCACCCTTCGACCGGTCGCCGCTCGATCCCGGCTACATCAAGGGTTACCTGCCGGGCGTGCGCGAGAACGGCGGCCAGTACACGCACGCCGCTCTCTGGACGGTGATGGCGATCGCGCATCTCGGCAGCGGCGACGAGGCGGTCGAGCTATTCCACATGCTCAACCCCATCAACCACACCCGCACACTGGCGGATGTCGAGCGCTACCAGGTGGAACCCTATGTCGTCGCGGCCGACGTCTACACGCACCCGGCGCACGTCGGGCGGGGCGGTTGGACCTGGTACACGGGTTCGGCCGCATGGATGTACCGCCTTGGTCTCGAGTCGATCCTCGGGCTGAGGCTCCGGGGCCGCCGCTTTTCCGTCGCACCGTGCATTCCCGCCTCGTGGGGCGGGTTCCACCTGTGCTGGCGCCACGGCCGGACCACCTACGACATCACGGTCGAGAACCCGGGGCGCCGCAATCGTGGCGTCGCGATGGCGTTGCTGGACGGTGCCCCGGCCGACGCCGGGGCCATTCCACTGGTCGATGACGGCGCGGTGCACGAACTGCGCGTGGTGATGGGCGAGCCCAC
>QKHC01000077.1 GCA_003251175.1 Gemmatimonadota bacterium | reverse complement strand
ATCTGTTTCCATTTGGAATGGCCAGCCATAATGCGCCCCGGATCCCGGACGACCGAACCGCCCCCGCCGCGGTGTGCAGTGCACGCGGCAACTTACAACTTGACCGAATCGCCCCGCCACCGGTAGGATTCCCATCCGATGCCGTTGCCTGTTCGTGTCGCCGCAGCCACCCTGCTGCTGGTAAGTGTCGCCTGCGAGCGTCCCGCCCCCGGTTCGCGCGAGCGCGAGGTCGCCATACGAGCCATTCCCAACATACTGTCGTACCCGCGTTCCAGGATCACCCAGATCTCGGCCGGCGACGAAGCGGCTGAGGTCACCTTGGTCGCTCCGACCTCGGCCGGGAAGGTCGCGGATTGGTATCGGCAGTTCCTGCGCCTGAACGGTTGGCAGATGCTGAGCGACGAGCGCCGCGGAGATGGCAGCGTGGTGTTGTACGCAGTCAAGGACGGTCGGCCGCTCTGGATTACGGTGCGCACCAGCGAAAGGGGACCGGGCACCAGTTACACGGTGGTTGGCGCCGTCGTCGAGGCCGATTCCACTCCGTAACGGGCTGCGTCAGCGGTCCGGGTCGAGGATGTCCTCGAACCGCATCCACCGCTGATGGAAGTACAGATCCACGAACCCCGTCGGCCCGTTGCGGTTCTTGGCGACGATCAACTCCGTCGCGCCCGAGACCCCGATGCCCGGGTTGTACATCTCCTCGCGATACAGCGACAGCACCACATCGGCATGGTGCTTCACGGCACCGAGGTGGCCATAGTCGTCGAGTGACGGACGGCGATCGGCTCGGGCGCGGTCGAGCCGTGGCAGCTGGGTGACCGCGAGACACGCGACCCGACGCTCCAGCGTCATCTGCTTGAGCGCGCGCAGCACCAGTGCGACATCCTCGTCCTGGGTGGCCCGATTCTGCCGGGACGGGGTCGGTGTGAGCTGTAGGTAGTCCACCACCACCAGCCCGGTGCCGGGCCATTCGTCGAGTCTCCCGACCACCGTGTCGAGATCGGGACCCGCGAGCGGCGCGAAGTGCAGCGGCAGTCCTCGCAGCCGCACCGCGGCGGCGCCGATCCCGGCCCGCTCGGGGGGGCGCATGCGGGCCGAGCGCAGATCGTCCACCGCCACCCGGCCCTCCAGTGCGATGGCTCGTTCCAGCAGCCGTTCCTGGCCCATCTCGCCCGAGAGAAACGTGACCGGGACGTCGCTGCGCGCCACGCGCAACGCGATCCCGAGGGCCAGCGCTGACTTCCCGACGCCGACGTCCCCTCCGAGGGCCACGAGGTCGCGACGCCGCATTCCGCCGCCGAGGATGCGGTCGATCGATGGGAACCCGGTGGCGATGGTGTCCACGTCCGGTTCGCCGCGGGGGCTGGCATCGACCCGCTCGACGATGGTGTCGGGGGACGGGCGGGGGGCGCGACGCCGCGGGGTCACCGGCCCACCCCGCGCGTACGCGCGCCGCGCGCCGCGTGCGTCACCGCGTCGGCCGCGTCGTTCCCCAGCACGTCGCGGGTGGGAGCAATCAGCTGGCGCAGTACGAGCACGGCGGCCTCGGGCGTGGCGGGTTCCAGGTGATGGCACGCTGCGCTCAACGCGCGCTTCAGGGGGCCGGGCAGTGCCAGCGCGCCTACGCGGGTACCGATGGACTGCACGCGCCGCCGATGCGCGGCAGGAGGCACCGGGTCGGGTGGCAGTACCCCTTCGGCGGCCCGCACTACGAGCCACAAGGCGAACAGGCCGTCGCGCCGGGGCCCCCGGGTCTCCGCGGCCGCCAGGGCGACCAGGCGCTGCTCGCCGCCGCTCGTTGTGCCGGTCATGCCACGAGCTGCTGTACGGCCCCGGCGACGGCCGCGGCGGCGATGCTCTCGAGGCAGCGGTGGTGCCCGTGGGGGCACCGTGCCGAGCCCATCGAGGAACAGGGTCGGCACGCCAGGTCGTGCTGCAGCACGGTGTGGGGCGCGCGATACGGGAAGAAGCCGAACTGTGCCACCGTCGGACCAAACAGGGCGACGACGGGGGCACCGACGCCGGTGGCCATGTGCATGACGCCCGTATCGCCGGATACCACCACGCGGGATCGGGCGAGCAGCGCCCCGGTCTCCTGCAGCGAGAATTCCCCGGCTGCGCTCGGGGCCGGCAGCTGCTGGGCGATGCCGCGGTCGCCCGGCCCGCCCAGCACGACGGGCTGGAGTCCCTGCGCGCCAAGCCGATCGATCAGCTCGATCCAGTGGCGCACCGCCCAGCGTTTGGTAGCGTGGGCAGCGCCCGGGGCCAGAGCCACGAGCGGCGCCGTTGCGAGACCGCGCTCTTCGAGCCAGCTGGCCACTCGGTCCCTGGCGGCGGGGCCGAGGTGGAACTCCGGCGCACCGCCGTCGGGACTCACATCGAGGCGACGCGCCGCCTCGAAATAGCGCTCGGGAACCGGGGTCGGGGTCCCATACGCGTCCACCTTGGTGGCGACCAGCAGGGTGCGGGCGAGCTTGCGCTTGCGGTATCCCGCCCAGCGGGCGCGCACCAGCGCCCGCAGCGCCACCGAGCGGAGGCTGCCGTGGAGGTCCAATCCGTGCGTCGGAGCCAGCGCCCGCAGCCGCCCGGCCAGATGGGTGACACCCTCGCCGGGCTCGAGGGCGGCGACGAGCGTGAGGTGCGGGTTGTCGCTGACGAGGGGGAACATCGCCCGCTTGGTGACGAACACCAGCTCGGCATCGGGGTGGCGGCGCCGTAGGGCCCGCACCAGCGGCGTGGTGAGCAGGACGTCGCCAATGGAGCTGAAGCGCACGATCAGCACGCGCAACACGGCGGACAATGTAGCCGTGCGTTGTGCCGCATCGCCACCCGAAATAGGTTTCGCCCACGACGATGCCGCGCCCCAAGAAGATCCTCTGGGTGGACGACGAGCTCGAGAGCCTCGAAGCCCACCGTCGCTTTCTCGAACAGCAAGGCTTCACCGTCGAGCAGGCGGCGCATGGGGACGACGCGCTGACCTTGCTCCGGCGCGAGCCCTACAGCGTGGTACTGCTGGACGAGCAGCTGCCCGGGCGACGCGGGCTGGAGCTGCTGCACGAGATTCGCGCCATCGATCCCGGAACCTCCGTCGTCATGGTGACCAAGAGCGAGGACGAGGGCACCATGCGGGAGGCCATTGGCACCGCGGTGGACGACTATCTCGTGAAGCCGGTGCACCCGCGGCAGGTGCTGTCCGCCATCACGCGGCTGCTGGAAGGCGATCGCATCCGGCACCAGTGGATGGCCCGCGACTTTGTCGTCCGCTTTCGCGAGCTGGAGGCGCGGCGCCGCGACGCGCTGGCCTGGCGGGAATGGATCGAGCTGATCGCGGAGCTGGCGCGCTGGGAGGTGCGGCTGGGCGAGGTGCACGAGCCCGGGCTGTCGGAGGCGCTGGCGACGCTGCAATCCGGGTTGCGGCGCGACTTCGTGGCGTTCGTCGCCCGGAACTATCCGCGGTGGCTCGCGAGTCCGGACGGCGACCGGCCGCCCCTGTCGGTTGACGTTGGGGCCGAGTTTCTCGCGCCGGTGCTGCGGGCCTCGCGGCGTGCGCTGCTGATCGTGATCGATTGTCTGCGGCTGGATCAGTGGGAGGCACTGCGCAGCCTCGTCACGCCACTCTTCGACGTCGAGGTGGCGCACTACTACAGCATCCTGCCCTCGGCGACGCCTTACGCGCGCAATGCGCTCTTCGCCGGCCTCTTTCCGTCCGAGATCGCGCAGCGACACCCGGAGTGGTGGCGGCACGCATCGGACGACGAGAGTCTCAACGCCCATGAGGCCGAGCTGCTCGTGGAGCATCTGAGGGACCTGCTGGGTGAGCCCGTCCCCGTCCGCTACGAGAAGCTGTTTTCGGCGAGCGACGTGGGCGATCTGATGCGCCGCCTGCCTGCGCATCTGGCGCAGGACGGTGTGACGGCGCTCGTCTTCAATTTCGTGGACCAGCTCACGCACGGTCGCTCGGAGAGCGCCATCCTCTACGAGGTCGCCCGCGACGCGGCGGCGCTCCGCGGGTTGACACGCACCTGGTTTGAGCGCTCGCCCGTGCGCGCCGCGCTGATCGAGGCGGAACGGCGCGGTGTGACGGTGCTGCTGACCTCCGATCATGGCTCGATACACTGCGAGACGCCGGCGACCGTGTTCGCCAAGCGCGACGCGACGCAAAACCTGCGCTACAAGTTCGGGGAGGATCTGCGGGCGGAGCAGCCGGGCGCGGCCATCGACGTGGACAACCTGGAGGCGTGGGGCCTGCCTCCCCTCGGTCTCGGGAAGCGGTTGCTGCTGGCGACGGAGGATCGGTTCTTCGTCTATCCCACCAAACTGCGGGAGTACCAGGCGCGCTACCGGGGCGCGTTCCTTCACGGCGGCGTGTCCCCCGAGGAGATGATCCTCCCGGTGGCACTGCTCACGCCACGGCGCGGCGCGGGAGCGTCGCGCGGATGACCGCCGGTCGGCAGCTCTTCGGCTACCTCCGTCCCTACTGGCTGCTGTTCGGCGGGGGCATCGTGGCGACGGTGCTGTCCTCCGCGTTCGACGGATTCACCTTCGTGCTGCTCATTCCCTTCGTGCGGGCGCTGTTCGGCCAGCCGACGCTGCCCGTGGAGGGCGGGTCGGCCGTGGAAGGCGTGCTCGACCTGGTGGCGGGACCCTTCCTGCGGTCCGGCGCTCCGGAGGTGGCGCTCCGCAACGTCGTGATCGTGCTGTTGATCGCGCTGGTGCTGAAGAACGTGATGTACTACGCCCACTCGCTGGTGAGCGTCGCGATTCAGGAAAGTGTCGTCCGCGACATGCGTCTCGCGTTGGTGCGGCACCTCCAGCTCCTGCCGCTCGGGTTCTTCCACCGGACCAAGGGGGGCCAGCTGCTGTCGCGCATCATCAACGACACCGACCAGGCGAAGATGGCGGTCAGCGCGGCGCTGGCGTCCCTGTTGCAGAACGTGAGTGTGATTCTGGTGTACCTCGCGATTCTGTTCGCGTTGTCCTGGCGCTTGAGTCTGGTCGCGCTACTGCTCGCGCCGCTCCTCGTGATCGTCATTCGGCCGCTGCTGCGCCGCCTGCGGCGGCGATCGCGCGAGCTGGTCGTCGAGCGTGGTGAAGTAACGAGCTACGTGAACGAGTTCGTCCAGTCGGTGAAGCTGGTGCGGGCATTCGTCGCGGAGGAGTTCGAGGCCGCGCGGTTCGCACACCTCGCCGAGCGCTACCGCAAGGGCGTGCTCCGGGCGCAGCGGTATTCCGCGCTCACGCATCCGGTGAGCGAGGTGTTCGGCGGACTGATGCTGGTGACGATGCTGTGGATCGGGGCCGGGCTGGCGCTGCGGCAGCCGGCCGCCCTGCAGCCCGAAGTCCTCATGGCGTTCCTCGCCGTCGCGCTGCGCATGATGTCGCCCGTGAAGTCGGTGGCGAACTTTCCGGCCGTTCTGGCCGGAGCGGTTGCCGCCGCCGAGCGCGTGTTCGAGGTGCTGGATGTCCCCGCGGACGAGGGCGACCGACCGGGGGAGGGCGCCGCCCGCTTCCGGGAACGGATCAGCTACCGCGGCGTGTCGTTCGCGTACGGTGACGAGGCCCCCGTGCTCCACGACGTCGATCTCGAGATTGCGGCCGGGCAGGTCGTGGCGCTCGTCGGCCCGTCAGGCGCGGGCAAGACGACCCTGGTCGACCTGCTGCCGCGCTTCTACGAGCCGACCAGCGGAGGCATCGACCTCGATGGCGTACCGATCACCCGATACACGCGACAGTCGCTGCGCCGTCTGATGGGGATCGTGGCGCAGGAGACGGTGGTCCTGAATGACACCGTCATGGCCAATATCGCCTACGGACGAGCTGCGGTGTCGCTCGAGCAGGTTCGCGCCGTTGCACGGGCGGCCAACGCCGACGAGTTCATCATGCGTCTCCCGCTCGGCTACGACACGGTGCTCGGGGACCGCGGTGCGCGCCTCTCCGGTGGACAGCGGCAGCGCATCGCCATCGCGCGGGCGCTACTCCGCGATCCGCCGATCCTGATTCTCGACGAGGCCACGAGCGCGCTCGACACCGAGTCGGAGCGCTCCGTGCAGGAGGCGATCGACCGGCTCATGAAGCAGCGCACCGTGCTGGTGATTGCCCACCGTCTGGCCACCGTGCAGCACGCCGATTTCATCGCGGTGCTCAGCGATGGGCGCATCACCGAGCGCGGCACGCATGCAGAGCTGTACGCGGCGGGGGGATTGTACCGCCGCCTCTACGACCTGCAGTTCCGCAGCTGACGTGCGATCGGGGTTCACGATCGTCCGTAACGCGGTGCGACTGGATTATCCGATCGTGCCTGCCATCCGCTCGGTGTTGAACCTGTGCGACGAGTTCGTCGTCAATGTCGGCCGCTCGGACGACGACACGCGCGAGCTGATCACCTCGATCGACGATCCTCGCATTCGCATCCTCGACACCGAGTGGGATTTCTCGGCCGGCAGTCGCGTGCTGGCAGTCGAGACGCAGCGCGCCCTCGAGGCCTGCCGCGGACGGTGGGGGCTCTACGTGCAGGCGGATGAAGTGCTGCATGAGCACGGGGTCGCCAGCCTGCGCGACGCCCTCACGGAGCACGATGCCGACCAGCGCGTGGAGGGGCTGGCCGTGCGCTTCCTGCATTTCTACGGCGGGTTCGACACGATCGCCACCAACCGCCGGTGGTATCGGCGCGAGATCCGCGTGATCCGGCTGGGTGCGGGCGTACGCTCCTATCGCGACGCCCAGGGGTTCCGGGTGGGCGCGGCGGCGCGGCGGGTCCGCGTCCACCTGGTGGACGCGACCATGTTCCACTACGGCTGGGCCCGGCCCGCATGGGCCATTGAAGAGAAGTACGAGGCCAACAAGCGCATCTGGGTGGAGGGCGCGGCCGTCATCAAGCGGCAGCAGGCGCGTGGTCACCTGGAGTGGATGCCGCTGCTGCGGCGGTTCGAGGGGCACCACCCGAGCGTGGCGCAGTCGTGGGTCGCCGACCGGGCGGGTGACCCCCGGCGACACATCGGACCACGCCGGCTGCGGCCGCGTCACCTCCGCTACTACCTGTCGGATTGGATCGAGCAGCTCACCGGGGAGCGGCTGTTTGAATTCCGCAACTACGACGTGATCTGAGGGGACCACGGGGTGGGGCACCCGTCGGGGAGCTCGCCCGTCTGTGCCAGTGAGCGATACACGTCGACGTACGCGTCCGCCATCGCGTGGTGCGAGAAGTAGCGCTCGGCGTGTGCCCGACACGCATCAGCCGATCGCGAACCGATGGTACGCGACGCGGCGATCATCTCCTCCAGTGTATCGCACAGCGCCCCGACCTCGGGCGTGAGGATCTCGGGGAGCGACCCGCGTCGCGTCCCGAGCACAGGTGTGCCGGAGAACAGGGGCTCAATGAGGGTGAGACCGAACGGTTCGTCCCACTGAGCCGGCATCCAGACGCATCGGGCTGCCGCCAGCAGCTCCCGTTTGCGAGCGCCGTCCACTTCGCCAACATAGCGCACATAGCGGCTGAAGCTGGGCCGCCAGCCGCCGGCGATCACCAGGCGGTGTCGCGTGCGTTTCGCTCCCGCGATCGCCCACCGGTAGCCCTTCGTGGAATGAATCCGACCGATGAAGAGGTCGTAGTCGTCCTTCTCACGCCGGAAGGTGAATTCGCGGGGATCGAGACCACAATAGACCCAGGCGCGGCCACCATGCCGCAGGGCGTGGTTGCGCGACAGGCACACGGTATGCGGCGGCAGCACGTCGCCCGCCCGCATGTTGCCGTAGAGCGACTGCAGGAACGGCGGCCCCGGCGGGGCCATCGTGACGGGGAAGTGCGCGTGGACGACGTCGGTGTCGTCGGGAACGTAGCGGGGCAGTTCGATCGCCGGATTGCGGAAGGCGCGCTCCGGGAGGGCGACCACACGGGCGACCTCGGGGAGCGCGCTGCCGGGGCGCGCCAGCAGGGTCACCCGGTGTCCGCGCTCCGCGAGGCCCCGCACCAGCGCGGCCACGATGCGCTCGGTGCCGCCATATCCGACGACCGGCAGCTGATAGTGTGAGACGACGGCGACGTGCACTCAGGCGACGCCGGCGACACGCCCGGCTGGCAGGGTGCCCGCCGTGATGAGATGCTCGTACACCCGCACGTACTCGCCGGCCATGCCCAGGTGGGTGAAGTACCGCTCCGCGCGCGCGCGGCACGCGTCCGGCGCGCATCGGTCGATGGTCTCCGCGAGCTCGATCAGCTCCTCGAGTGTGTCACCGAGCTGTCCCACCTCCGGAGTCACGATCTCGGGAAGCGCCCCGCGGCGGGTGCCGAGCAACGGCGTGCCGGAGAGCAGCGCCTCGATATTGACGAGGCCGAACGGGTCGTCCCACAGCGCCGGGTTCCACACGCAGCGCGCCCGGGCGAGCAGCGCCTGTTTGCGATGATTGTCCACCTCGCCGACGAACTTGATCGTCCCCGTGAAGCTCGGCCGCCAGCCGCCAGCCACCAGCAGTCGACGGCCGCTGCGTTTCGCCGCCTCGATGGCCCACTGGTAGCCGCGATTGCTGTGCAGCTGTCCGAGGAACAGGTCCCAGCGCTCCTTGCGGGGCCGGAAGAACAAGTCCGCCGGATCGAGGCCGTTGTATACGAAGCACTCGCCGCCATGTCGGCGAGCGTGGTCGCGCGACAGGAACACGGTATGAATCGGCAGCGCGCTGCCGGGCTTCGCGTTGGTGTGCAGTGTGTGCAGCAGCGGCAGTCCCCGGGGCGCGCCGGCCGACGGGTAGTGGGCGTGCAGCACGTCCGCATTATCAGGGACGAGACGAGCGAGACCGTTCCCGTCCTTGAGCGCGCGGGGGGGAACCTCGATCATGCGGTGCGCTTCGGGCACCCTGCTGCCGGGCTGGGCGATGAGCGTCACGCGATGGCCCATGGCCGCCAGGCCGCGCACCAGCGCGACGACGACGCGCTGCGGGCCGCCGTACCCGCGCACGGGAAGGCGGTGGTTCGTCGCCACGACGACGTGCATCGCTGCTACGGTAGCACTACCTTGATCGGATGCGCAACGGCCCGTTGACCGTTTTGCAGATTACGCACGCGGGTCACGGAGCCGGATCGACGCAGTCCATCTTCTCACTGAGTCTGTATCTCGCGCGTCGCGGCCATCGCGTCCTGGTGGGTTGCCGCCCGCAGTCGCTCTTATGGCAATGGGTGGAGGACGCGGGTGTCCCGGGCCTCGAGGCGGTCGCGGTGGACTTCAGCCGACCGGGCGCGACAGCGCGCACCATCGAGCGCACCATCGCCGCCGCGCGCGTGGACGTGGTCAACAGCCACGATTCGCGCGACCGCCGCGCGCTGACCTGGCTGCGATGGCGCGGCCGGCTGCGCCAGGGTCTGGTCGTCACGCGCCGCACAATGCCGCTCACCTCGCCCCCCGCCATCATCGCAGTGGGGCTCACGGCCGACAGGGTCGTCGCGGTGAGCAGCGCGGTGGCGCGCGCACTGCGGCGACGCGGCCAGCCGACCGCGCGGTTGCGGGTGGTGCACAACGGGATCGACCTGGCGCGCGTCGATGCGCCACTGTCGGCAGCGGACCTGGGCTTGGCGCGAGCGGCGCTCGGCGAGGTCGGCGGGCGCCCGCTGGTGGTCGTCGTGTCCCGTCGCAAGGACCAGCACGTGCTGCTCGCCCAGTTGCCCCACGTGACGTCGCCGCTGGTCGTGGCCTTCGTCGGGATCGAGGCCGACGCACAGCTGCGCGAGCTCGAAGCGCGCTTGCCCCCCCGTCACCGGGTGGTCTACGTCCCCTTCACCGAGCGACCACTCGCGTTCTACCACCTCGCGGTGGCCGCGGCGCTGCCGACCCGCATCGAGGGGTTTTCGCAGGCGCTCCTGGAAGCGATGGCACTGGGGTTGCCGGTGGCGGCGACCGACACCGGAGGGAATCCGGAGCTCGTGACCGACGGCGTCACGGGTCTCCTCGTGCCCTTTCGTCGGCCGGACGCGTGGGCCGACGCGCTGGAACGCTTGGCGCGGGATGCCGATCTGCGTCGGCGGCTCGGCGAGGCGGCGCGCCGCCACGTGCGAGCGACGCACAGTCTGGAGGGTGTCGCGGAGCGGACCGAGGCGGTGTACCGCGAAGCGCTGGAGCGGCGCCGATTGCTTCGCGGCGAAGCCCGCCGTTAACATTCGGGCCGGATGCCGGTGCCGGTTACGGTGGTGATCCCGACCCTCGACGAAGGTGCGCAGATCGCCGACTGCGTACGGCACACCGCGTGGGCTGGTGAGATTGTGGTGGCGGACGGGGGATCAACCGATGGCACCCCGGAGCTGGCGCGCGCCGCGGGCGCCACCGTACTGACCGGCGAGTTCGCCACGATCGCGGCGCAGCGCAATGCGGCGATCGCGCAGGCCCGTCACGAGTGGGTGTTCGCACTCGATGCGGACGAACGCGTGAGTCCGGCGCTCGCGGGCGAGATTGCCGCCGTCGTCGCCGCGCCGCGTCATGAGGTCTACCAGGTCCGCCGCCGCAATGCCTATCTGGGGCGCGAAGTGCGTCACGGCGGATGGGGACAGGACTGGGTGAGCCGGCTGTTCCGGCGCGAGCGACGCTACCTCGAGCGCCGCGTGCACGAAGGGCTCGGTCCGCTGCCTGATGCGGGCGCGTTGCGCGAGCCGCTCGACCACGTGCCGTATCGGGATCTCGCGCATCACATCGCCAAACTGAACCGGTACTCGGCGCTGGCCGCGCTCGACCTGCGGGACCGCAGCCGCCGCGCGCGACTGCAGGATGTGACGGTGCGCCCCGCCGCGCGGTTTGTGTGGATGTACGTCTTCCAACTCGGGGTCCTGGACGGCTGGCGCGGCGCTCTGCTGGCGGGATTCGGGGCCTTCAGCGTGTTTCTCAAGTACGCGCGACTCTGGGAGCTGCAACAGGAGACCCATGCCTAGGACCTTCCTGATCACCGACGAGTTTCCGCCGATCCAGACCGGCATTGCGCGGCTGATGGGAGAGATCGCGCAGCGCTATCCGGCGGGCGAGCTGGTCGTGTCCACCGGCCAGCATCGGGACTCGCTGGAGACCGACGCGCGGTTGCCGGCGGGCATGATCGACCGACTGCCAGTGCCGAGCCGGGGCCTGCGGACGCTGCCGGGGCTGTTGCTGTGGTCGCGCCGCGCGGCGGCGCTGGCGCGACACCGCCGCCCGGGCTTCATCTGGTCGGACTCGATCCGTCCGTGCGCGTACGCCGCGAAATGGGTGCATGAGCGCGTCCGAATCCCCTATGGCGTCCTGGTCCATGGCGGCGACCTGTTGGCGGAGCTCCACCGCGTGCATCACTCGCGGTTTGCCCGACGCACTGCGCGCGCACTGATGGGGTCGGCGGCGGCGGTCGTGGCCAACAGCCAGTGGACGCGTGAGCAGGCGCAGAAGGTGCTGCGCGAGCTGGGACTCGATCCGCTCGCGGATGGCGTACGCGTCGTTCCCCTCGGTACCGATCCCGAGCGCTTCCGCCCCGGAATGGACACCCGCGAGGTGCGCGCGCGATATCGGCTGGGAGACGACCGCTGGGTGATCAGCGTCGGGAGACTGGAGCCGTACAAGGGCATCGACGTCGCGCTGCGCGCGGTCGCCCGGTTGCGGCGCGACGGGACCGCCGTCAGTTACCTCGTCGTCGGAGCGGGGAAGAAGCGCGCAGCTTTCCGACAGCTCGCGGCGGAGCTGGGGATCGGCGACGCGGTGCGGTTCATCGGCAGCGTTCCCGATGGCGACCTGCCGGCGTTGTACAACGTTGCCGAGGCGTATCTCGGCGTCTCGCGCCGCACTGGGCATACGCGGGTAGAGGGATTCGGTGTGGCGCTGGCGGAGGCGAGTGCCTGTGCCCTCCCGGTCGTGGCGGGGCGTAGCGGCGGGCTGGCAGAGGCCGTGAAGGAGGGCGAGACTGGCTTCGTGGTGGAGCCTGACGACCCGGCTGCGGTGGCGGCTGCGCTGGGGCGCGTCGTGACCGACCAGCTCCTCGCGCGACGGCTTGGCCAGGCGGGCCGCAAGGCGGTGGAGTCGTACTACAACTGGGACCGCGTGATTCGCGACCTGCGCGAGATCGAATTCCAGGTCGCGTGACGTCGGCGAAGGCAGTGGAACCGACGCTGCTGCTCGCCTTCAATTTTCCGCCCCACGGTGGCGGCATCGCGCGCATGATGGGCGAGGTCGCCCGCCGCTATCCCCCGAAATCGCTGGTCGTTTCAACCGGACAGTACGCCGACAGCGCGACCTTCGACGCGTCGCTGTCGCAGCTCGTCGATCGCGTCGGCATTCGAGCGACGCGCCTGCGCACGCTGCCCGGTCTGGTGCGGTGGTCCCGGCGTGCCCATCAGCTCGTGCGGTCGCACCATCCCGGGTTCGTGTGGTGTGCCGAGCTGAAACCGGCCGGATATCCGGCGCGGCGCCTGGCCGCACGGCACGAGCTCCCCTACGGTGTGATGCTCCATGGCACCGAGCTGCTCCTGCTCGCGCACAAAGCCAGCCGCAGCCGCTGGCGACGACGCGTCGCCGGGGCCCTGCTCGCCGACGCCGCGGTTTTGGTGGCCAATTCCCAGTGGACCGCCGATCGGGCGCGCGCGGTGCTCCAGGCGGTGGGGCGACCCGAGGCGCAGCAGCGGGTCGAGGTGGTGCCGCTCGGGACCGAGCCTGCCCAGTTCCGACCGGGCCTCGACCCGCGCGAGGTGCGGGGACGCTATGGTCTCGAGGGGGGGCCGTGGATCCTCACGGTGTCGCGCCTCGAGTGGCACAAGGGGATCGATACGGTGATTGAGGCGCTGGTGCGGGTGCGCGCCCGCGTCCCCGGGGCCTGCTACGCCGTCGCGGGCGTGGGCCGGCGGGCCGAGCTCGAAGCGTTGGCGCGGGCGGCCGGGGTCGGGGATGCCGTCCGGTTTCTCG
Source organism: Gemmatimonadota bacterium (assembly GCA_003251175.1). GTDB lineage: Bacteria > Gemmatimonadota > Gemmatimonadetes > Gemmatimonadales > GWC2-71-9 > SZUA-544. Next base: position 18,213 of record QKHC01000077.1, on the reverse strand, counting down.
GCTTCGTTCCCGACGGCGACCTACCAGCGCTCTATAACGCGGTCGATCTCTACGTCGGGGTGTCCCGCTACCACGAGCTGCTGGTGGAAGGATTCGGGATTTCCCTGGTGGAGGCCTCCGCCAGCGGGCTGGCGGTGCTCGGCGGGCGCAGTGGTGGGGTGCCGGAGGCCGTGCGCGACGGTGAGACCGGCCTGCTGGTCGACGCGGAGGATACGGCGGCTGTGGCCGCGGCCATCACCCGCTTGCTCGAGGACGCCGACCTGCGTCGCCGACTCGGCGCCGGAGGGCGGCGTGCCGTGGAAACGTACTTCAACTGGAACCGCGTGACCGCCGATCTGCGGCGGATCGACGCGACGCATCGTCGGCGCCAGTCGAGTGCGGCCGCGCCGTGATCGCGTAGGTGGGGCAGTGGCGGATGAACGATCCGTCCGCGGGGTCCCATTCCTGGACCGGGTTGGCGACGACGGCCTTGCCTTGCGGATCGAGTGCGAACATGCCGCGGGGCCCGTGCACCAGGCACGCTCCGCAGCCGATGCAGCGCTCGCGCTGCACGCGCACCATGACTTGGCGTCGCGGAAACACCCCGGCTTCGTCCGGCCGCGGCCACGACTCCGGCTCATCGAGCCCGGTCTGCGTGGCCCGGTAGCCCTCTTCCACGACCTCGCGCAGGCGGTCGAAGTTGAACAGCCCGATGTGCTCGACGCGTGGGTGAATGTAGTACAGCGGCGGGGTCGTCCAGCGTTTGAGGCGTTGCTCGAGGAGCGAGTGCATCGCGATCTCTGTGGCGCGGGCGAACACCCGCGCAAACCCTTCCTCCTGGGTGTCCTCGCGGAGCGCGCTCGACGCCGAGATGTCCACCGCCACGACGTACTGAGTGCCGAACGCGCGGGCGACGCCGACCGGTAGATTGTCGACGGCCGCGCCGTCGACGTAGAAGCGGCCGCGGATCTCCCGCGGCGGCAGGTAGCCGGGCAGGGCGCAGGAGGCAAACACGGCGTCGCGAACCGGGACGTTGTCCAGTCCGGGCAGCCCCCAGAACACCTGCATGCCGGAATTGATATCCACCGTGTTCACGACCACGGGCGGGTCCAGTTGATCGAACCGGACATCGCCGATCACGCTCTCGATCAGCGTTTCCAGCGGCTCCCGGCGGAACAAGGCTGGTGAGAGCATCCGCTTGAACGCCATGTCGGCGTGGGCGACGCGGAAGATGTCGCGGCGATGGACCGTGACCGCCAGCTCGCGGAGCTTCGCGACACCGATCCCCGACGCCCACGCCGTCCCGACCAGCGCGCCGATGCTCGATCCGACGATGCGAGACGGACGCAGCCCCCGGTCCACGAGGGCGTGCAGGACGCCCACGTGCGCGAGGCCTTTCATCCCGCCGCCTCCGAGAACGAGGGTGAACGACGCGTCAGGCGTCAGCACGGCGCTCGGCTTGCTCCGATCTTCGGGTCGCGAGTAACGTAGTAACCCGTACCATGCTCGCGCCACTCGCGGTGACTCAGCGTGTCGGCTCCAGCGATCGCCCGCGCGATCGGAGCCCCTGGTGACCCGGGTCCCGGGTTACGACCTTACTGCGCTGCGCGCCGGCGAGTTTCCCGGCGCGAGCCGAACGCCGTACCTCAACAACGCCTCCAGTGGACCGATTCCCGAGCGCACGCGCCGCGCGCTGGATGCGTTCAACGCCCGCCGCACGACGCCGCATCAGCTGCCGGAGCGCGAGCTGCAGGGGATGCTGGCAGGAGCCCGGGCCGCCGCTGCAGCACTCATCGGCGCGGACGCGAGCGCTATCGCCCTGGCGACGAACACCAGTCACGGCCTCAACCTCGCGGCGAGTGCGCTGCCGCTCGAGCGGGGAGACGTCGTGCTGGTATCGGATCGCGAATTCCCCGCCAACATCTATCCGTGGTTGTTGCTGCGGAAACGCGGCGTCACAGTCGAGCTCGCACCGTGCGCGGCCGGAGGATGGCCCGACGAGGACTATCTGGTTGACCGGCTGACCGATCCGCGCGTGCGTGTGCTGGCAATCTCGTACGTGCAATTCGCGACCGGGTACCGCGCGGACCTCGCGCGACTCGGGGCAGCCTGTCGGACGAACGGCGCGTTTCTGGTGGTGGACGCGATTCAGGGCCTGGGGAACTCGCCCTTCGACGTCCGCGAGACTCCCATCGACGTCCTGGCATGCGGGGGGCAGAAGTGGCTGCTGTCCCCGTGGGGGTCGGGCTTCGTGTACGTGCGGCCCGCGCTCGTCACCACGATCGAGCCGGTGGTGGCTGGGTGGATGGCGTTCGCCGGCAGTGACGACTTCACACGGCTGACCGAGTACGATCCGACCTTCCGGTCGGATGCGCGGCGGTTCGAAATGGCCACCCTGCCGTTCCAGGACTTCCACGGCATGCTCACATCGCTGGGCCTGCTCAGCGAGCTCGGCATCGCTGCCATCGCCGAGCACACCCGCTCGCTCCATGCACCGGTCGTCCAGTGGGCCGACGCCCACGGGGTGCGGATCGTCTCACCGCGCGACGACCACCATCGTTCCGCGATCCTGTGCGTGGCCCCGGCGGACCCGGTGGCGGCGTATCGCGCACTCAAAGGGGCGGGTGTGGTGTGTGCCCTGCGCGAAGGCGCGATCCGGCTCTCGCCGCACTGCTACAACACGGTGACGGAGATGGAGCAGGTCGTGGAGATACTCGACGCGGTCACGCGGACCGCCTGAACCACGAGGGAGAACGCATGTCTGCCGACGCCCGTTGTTCCACGCTCCGGGGGCGGCTCCGCCCCGGTTGGCTCTTCGCCCTCTCGGCCGCCGTCGCGTACCTGGCGGTCGGATGCGCGTCGAGTGCCCCGCTGCCCCCGGTCAGCGATGCGGCGGGGGCGCAGCACATCCCCGGAAAGTTCGTATGGTTTGGACTGATCACGCACGATCCCGCCGCCGCCCAGACATTCTACCACGACCTCCTCGGCTGGCGCTTCGAGTCCGTGCCGGGAGACAAGAAGGCGTGGGTGATTCGCTCCGGTGATCGCCCCGTCGGAGCCATGGTCGAGGTGAAGCCGACGCATGCAGGCGAGGCGATTGCGCAATGGATTTCCTTTCTGTCGGTGCCGGACATCGCGGCAGCGGCTGAGCTGTGCCGCGAGCGCGGACGCCTCTACCGGGGCCCGGTCACGGTGCCCGGGCTCGGGCGCATCGCGGTGGCTGCCGACCCGCTCGGTGCACCCCTGGGTCTCATTCACTCCGAGTCCGGTGATCCGCCCGACGGCCGGGCGCCGCGCTCACACGAGTGGTTGTGGGTGGACTACCTCGCCAGCAGTCCCGACTCCGCCCGGGCGTTCTACGCGGATCTGATTGGATTCGAGACTCGCGAGGTGGCGCCCCGGTACTGGGTGTTCACCCGGGGCGGCGCCGAGCGCGCCGGGATGGTACACACGCCGTCTCCCGAAGTGTCATCGAACTGGCTGCCCTATGTACTGGTGAGCGATGCCGCGCGCGCGGCGGGGGAGGCCGAGCGCCTCGGCGGTCGGGTGATCATGGCGCCGCGGGAGGACATCCGCTCGGGCAGCACCGCCATCGTGTCGGACCCGACCGGGGCGGCGCTCGCGCTGCAACGCTACCCCTACTGACGGAGGCCTCCGTGAACCGCACGACTCGCCGTCTCGTCTTCGTGGCGTTGTGTGCCGCGCTCGCTGTGGCCGCCTGCCAGGGCTCGGTCAGCGTGGGGGTCGGCGTGCCGATCGGCAGTCCGTGGGGCTACGGCCCAACGGGGATGATCGGCATCTCGAGCGGCCCGATCTACTTCCGCTGACGGCGGCGCAGCAGCGCGTAGTCCTTCTTGCCCTTCCTCAGGAGGATGCTGCTCCCACCCAGCCAGTCGTCCGGGCCCAGGGTGCGCCCGGCGTCGGCCACGCGCTGCTGATTCACGTACGCGCCCCCTTGCGTGACCGTGCGACGCGCGTCGGCCCGGGAGGTGGCAAGGCCGATTTGGACCAGGGCGTCCACCAGCAGGATGCTGTCCGTGTCGGCGACCGTCGTCGGGACTTCCGCGGCGAGGACCTCGAACACCGCGGGGTCCGCGTCACGCGGATCGAATTCGCCGAACAGGACCCGTGCGGCAGCGGCGACCCGCGCCGTCGGTGCCGGCCCGTGCACCAGGGTGCACACGGAGTCCGCCAGCGCACGCTGGGCGGCGCGTTCGGCCGGGTCGCGCCGGTGGGCGTCCAGCAAGGCTGTGACGTCGTCCGCGGACCGCTCGGTGAAGTACTTGAGGTACGTTTCGACATCCCCGTCCGCGGTGTTGATCCAGAACTGATAGAAGCGGTAGGGCGACGTCAGCTCGGGATCCAGGTAGATCGCGCCGGCGTCGGACTTGCCGAACTTGACGCCGGAACTGGTCGTCACCAGCGGTGCCACGAGGGCGTGCGCCTCGCCGCCCTCCACGCGGCGGATGAGGTCGACACCGGCGGTGATGTTCCCCCACTGGTCCGCGCCCCCCACCTGGAGGGTGCAGCGCTCCTGGCGGTACAGCTGCAGGAAGTCGTACGCCTGGAGCAACATGTAGGAGAATTCGGTGTAGGAGAGGCCGGCCTCCAGACGCGACTGCACCGATTCCTTTTGCAGCATCACGTTGACGGTGAAATGCTTGCCGATATCCCGCAGGAACGACACCAGCGCCAGCGGCTCGAGCCACGCGGCGTTGTCCAGCAGCCTGGCCGCTGCGCGACCGGGCCCGAAGTCCAGAAACTGCTCCATCTGCGTACGCTGTCGATCCACGTGCGCTCGAATCTGCTCGCGCGGCAGCAACGGCCGCTCGGTGCGCTTGCCCGCTGGATCGCCGATCAGCCCGGTCCCGCCCCCCATCAACGCGATCGGGGTGTGCCCGTGGTGCTGCAGGTGACGCAGCAGCATCAGCGGCACCAGGTTGCCCAGTTGCAGACTCGGGGCCGTCGGATCGAAACCGCAGTACGCCACCCGGGACTCGCGGAGGTGGACGTCCAGCCCCGGGGTCGCGTCCTGGAGCAGCCCGCGCCAGCGCAGCTCGGTGAGCACGTCAGCCATGGCGCGGAATCGTAGGGTCGGGTCCCGGCGCTGGCAAGCGTGCGCGCCGCTCGCTAGGTTGCAGCGGCGATGAGCGCGATGCCTCCCCCGACCCCCCCGACTCCCCCACCCCCTCCGCCCAACCGGCCCCGCATCCCGGCGCCGGCGTGGCTGTTGCGGCGTCCGGCGGCGAAGCGGGTGTTCGGGACGCCGGGCTCGCGCCTCCGGCGGGGGTGGTTCGTCGCGCTCGTCTCCGGTGGCCTGCTCGGCGCGTACGGTGTCGGCCTGGCGTACGGCTCGTGGACCCGTGTGTGCGCTGCCGAGCGCTGCCCGTCCATCTCCCGACTGGTCGATTCGTACAGCCCGCACCAGACCTCCAAGGTCTACGCCGCCGACGGTCGGCTGATTACCGAGTTCGGCACCGAGCGACGCACGGTCCTACCGCTCACGGAGATCCCGGTGCACGTCCGCGAGGCATTCCTCGCCACCGAGGACAAGCGCTTCTACAGTCACCACGGCATCGACTACTTCCGGATCTTCGGAGCCGTCAAGGCCAACATCCTGACGCTGCGGTATTCGCAGGGGTTCTCGACCATCACGATGCAGCTGGCGCGCAACGTGTTCCCCGAGCAGGTGGGGAACGAGAAGAAGCTCACCCGCAAGCTGAAGGAGGCGCGGGTGGCGCGCGAGCTGGAGCGCACGTTCGCCAAGGACACGATCCTCCAGCTCTATCTCAACCAAATCAACCTCGGCCCCGGCGCGTATGGCGTCGAGGCTGCCGCGCAGGTCTTCTTCGGCAAGTCGGTGCGCGATGTCAACGTGGCCGAGGCGGCGATGCTCGCGGCGCTGGCCAAGCTGCCAGGGTACTACAATCCGCGCACCCACCCGGACCGGGCCGTTGCGCGACGCAACGTGGTCCTCAGTCTCATGCGGGAGCAGGGCTTCCTGAGCGATGTGGATGCGGAGCGGTGGAAGGCGTACCCGGTGCTCCTCACCACACGACGCACCAGCTACGGCGACGTGGCGCCGTACTTCGTGGAGCACATCCGCCGCGACCTCGATGCGCGCTTCGGACGGCGCCTGTACGAAGGCGGCCTGCGCATCCATACCACGCTCGACCTCGACGTTCAGGAAGCGGCCGAGCGGGCGCTGCTCGCCCAGCTCGATGCGGTGGAGGCGGGCAGCTATTCGCCGGGCGGCAAGTTCCCGCGCGACCTGACGTACCGCGAGTACCAGGAGACGCTCGAAAGCGAGGGAATCGACCGGGGACCGTTCACTCCGTACCTGCAGGGGGCCCTGGTCGCCATGGACGTCCACAGCGGGTACGTGGTCGCCATGATCGGCGGGCGGGACTTCGTGGATTCGAAGTACAATCGGGCCACACAGGCGATCCGCCAGCCGGGGTCGACGTTCAAGCCGTTCGTGTACTCCGCCGCGATTCGGGCCGGTCACCCGGTCACCGAGATCCTCGACGACTCGCCCCTCGCCGTGCCGATCCTGCAGCTGGACAGCACGTTGTGGGCACCGCGGGACTACGACGACACCACGCTCGGCTTTTTGCCGATGCGCCAGTCGCTGTATCTGTCCCGCAACCTCTCGACCATCAAGTTGGGGATGCAGCTAGGTGAGGCGGCGGTGATCGGCGAGGCCCGCCGCTACGGTATCTCCACGCCCATCCCCCCCTACCCGTCGATCCACATCGGCTCGGCGGGCGTACGCCCGCTCGAGATCGTTGCCGCGTACTCCACATTCGCGACTCTCGGGAGCCGCGTCTCGCCCATCACGGTCGTGCGCGTCGAAGATCGCGACGGCACGATCCTCTGGCAGCCGTCCCCGCAGCACGAGCAGGTGATGGACTCGGCGCACGCGTGGCTGGTCACCGACATGCTGCGCGATGTGGTGCGCCGCGGCACCGCGTACCCAGCTGTCTGGGCGGCTGGCTTCCGCGTCCCGGCCGGCGGCAAGACCGGGACCACCGACGATCACACCGACGCGTGGTTCATCGGCTTCACCCCCGACATCGTGGCCGGCATCTGGATGGGCTACGACTTCCAGCAGCGCATCATGGACAACGCTGGCGGCGGGCGGATCGTCGCTCCCGCCTGGACGGCGTTCATGCAGGCGGTCTACGAGCGGCGCCCCGTGCCGGCGGACTGGGAGCGTCCCGATGAGCTGGTCACACGCGAGGTGGATCGCAATACGGGGTTTCTCGCCACGCCGTTCTGCCCCCTCAACGACCGGCACTGGGACTGGTTCTACCCGGGGACCGAGCCGGTGCGGGTTTGCCCGGTACACTCCATGTTCGGTCCCAGCCTGACGCCCTAGCGTGCTGCGCATCAGGGTTGGTCAGCTGCACCCCGTCACGGCGCCACCGATCGAGACTGGCGCCGTCCTCGTTGAAGGCTCCCGCATCGTTGCGGTGGGTCCCGATGCGCGTGTTCCCCGGCCTGCGACGGCTGAGGAACTGAGCTTCCCGCAGGGAGTGCTCGTCCCGGGGCTGGTCAACTGTCACACCCATCTCGAGTTGACGCACCTCCGCGGACGGAACGGTGAGACACAGTTTCCCGACTGGGTGCGGCGGGTCCGCGCGCTGAAGGAGGCGACGTCCGAGGAGGAGTTCGCCCGGGCGGCGGAGCAGGGCATCCGGGACAGCTGGGCGGCCGGCGTGACGTGCGTCGCGGAAACAGGCAGCACGGGGGCCGTGATGGCGGCGCTCGCGCGGCTCGGGGGGCGGGGCGTCGTGTTTCACGAGGTGTTCGGCCCCGACCCCGCAAGCTGCGCCGACGCCGTCGTTGAGCTCGAGGCGGCGGTGGTGCGGCTCAATCCGTTCGTCTCCGATCGTGTGCGGCTGGGCCTTTCGCCGCACGCCCCGTACACCGTGAGCGCCGCGCTGTACCGCGCCGTCAGCGAGCTGGCGCGGCTCGAGCGACTCCCCCTGGCGGTGCACCTCGCGGAATCCCCGGCAGAGGCTGCGCTCGTGCGGCACGGGACGGGACCGTTTGCCGACCGGTTACGGCGGCGGGGTATCATCGTCGCGGCTCGCGCGAGCTCGCCGGTGCGGTATCTCGCCGATCTCGGCGTGCTGGGACCGCCGGCCGGCGGCGACGGACCCCGAACCCTGTGCATTCACTGCGTGCAGGTGGATGCCGCTGACGTCGCCCTGCTCAGCGACGTGCGCGCGGTGGTGGCGGTTTGTCCCCGCTCGAATCTGGCTCACGGTCATGGCAGCGCGCCGCTGGCCGCCCTGCGCCGCGCCGGGATACCGGTGGGGCTCGGCACCGACTCGGTAGTGAGCGTGCCCGAAATGGATCTGTGGGCCGAGGCGGCCGCGGTCGGCATCGGGGGGGAGGCGGCGCTGCGCGCCCTCACGTGGGAGGGTGCACGGACGCTGGAGTGGGAAAGCGCGATCGGTTCGCTCGAGGTCGGCAAGGAGGCCGATTTGGCGGTGTTCCGCTCGATCCCGCCGACGGGAGCGGCGCTGCTGACCGTGGTCGGGGGGCGGGTCGTGCACCGGCACAGCGCGGCGCCCGCGCCGGCGGGGTAGATTCTCGCCATGAAGACACAGCGTCACGCGGCTATCCTGCGCGTCATCCGGCGGCAGAAGGTCTCGAGTCAGGAGCACCTGCGTGCCCTCCTGCGGACCGAGGGCTTCGACGTGACGCAGGCGACGCTGTCGCGCGACATCCGCGAGCTCGGGCTCGCCAAGGTCCCGGGCCCCGACGGCGCGGCGCACTACGCGTCACCCCCCGATGGCACTGCCGCGATTCGTCCCCATCTCGAGCAGCTGTTGCCCACCACCCTCGTGTCGCTCGACGCGGTCGGGCCGCTCGTCGTCCTCCGCACCCCCGCCGGCGCCGCGCAGTCGCTCGGTGTGGCGATCGACCAGGCGGGCTGGACCGACGTCATCGGCACCATCGCCGGCGATGACACCGTGCTGGTGATCACGCGGGGGACCCGGGCCTGTCGCGCCGTGCAGACCCGGTTCCGCACCCTCGCCGGCCTGCCCTGAGCCGGGCCATTGACGGCAGGGCCACCAGCCGTATGTTTATGCAGTCAATTGCATAAACCATCGGAGGCCAGGCGCATGGGTCCGCTCGTCGTGCTCGCGTATTCCGGAGGTCTCGATACCTCGGCCATCGTCCCGTGGTTGCGTGAGCGGTACGGCGCGCGGGTCGTGTGCTTCGCCGCGGACGTGGGGCAGGGGACCGCGGAGCTCGACGGCCTCGCGGAGAAGGCGCGACGGTCAGGGGCCGAGGATTGCGTGGTCGTGGATGTCCGCGAAGAATTCGTTCGGGACGTCGTCTTCCCGACGCTGCGGGCCGGGGCGGTCTACGCCCGCACCTACCTGCTGGGTACGGCGATGGCGCGGCCCGTGATCGCCGCGCATCAGGTGGCCGCTGCCCGGCGGCTCGGTGCCACGGCCCTCGCCCATGGGTGCACGGGGAAGGGTAACGACCAGGTGCGCTTCGAGCTCACCTTTGCCGCGCTGGCACCGGAGCTCGACGTCATCGCACCGTGGCGGGAGTGGGAGTTTCGGGGGCGGGAAGATCTCCTCGCCTACGTCGCGGCGCAGGGAATCCCGGTCCACGCCACGATCGACAAACCGTATTCGACCGACCGCAATCTCTGGCATTGCTCGCACGAGGGTGGGATCCTCGAAGACCCCGCCGAAGAGGCTCCCCAGCACATCTTCGTCATGACGCGCGACCCCCTCGATGCGCCCGATCAGCCAACCGTGGTTGAGCTGGGTTTCGAGGAGGGGATCCCGGTGGAGCTGGATCACGTTCCGCTGGGACCAGTCGAGCTGCTCACTGCTCTGAACGCCATCGCAGGCGATCACGGGATCGGCCGGGCCGACGTCGTCGAAGACCGACTGGTCGGCATGAAGTCCCGAGGCGTGTACGAGACGCCCGGCGGCACGGTGCTGTATGCGGCGCATCGCGAGCTCGAGCAGCTCGTGCTCGACCGCCGCACGCTGCGGATGAAGGACGAGCTCGCGCTGCGCTACGCCGATCTGCTGTACGATGGGCGGTGGTGGACGCCCGAGCGGGATGCGCTCGACGCGCTCGTGGCCTCGACTCAGATGCGGGTCACCGGACGCGTGCGCCTGAAGCTGTTCAAGGGCGGGATCACGGTCGCCGGGCGCTCCAGCCCCTTCAGTCTGTACCAGCCGTCGTATGCGACCTTCGGCCGCGACAACGTCTACGACCAGCGTCATGCGGAGGGGTTCATTCGCCTCTTCGGCCTCCCGATCCGGATCGGTGCCGGCATCGATGCCGAGCGCGCGCGGGCCTATGACGCCATCGCCGACTGATGGCCGCTGATCCCCCCACCCCGGCTCCGCCCCACCTGATGTGGGGCGGTCGCTTCGCCGGGGGACCGAGCGAGGCACTCGACGCGCTGAATCGCTCGCTCGGCGTCGACCACCGGCTGTGGCCCCAGGATGTCGCCGCCAGTCGCGCGTGGGCGCACGCCTTGGGGCGGGCTGGCGTACTCGCGGCTGATGAAGAGGGGCTGATCCTCATCGGCCTCGACCGCGTGGCCGAGCGTCTCGCCGACGGGGCGGCGCTGGGCGCGCCGGACGAGGACGTCCACACCCTGGTAGAGCGCCTGCTGTTCGAGGAGATCGGAGACCTCGCCGGCAAGCTGCACACCGGGCGGTCGCGCAACGATCAGGTGGCGACAGATCTGCGGCTCTGGACGCTGGAGGCGCTCGATCAGCTCGATGCTGACCTCGCGGTGCTGGGAGCGACGCTGGTGGGTCGCGCCCGCGAGGGGATCGACATCCTGCTTCCGGGCTACACCCACAGTCAGCGTGCCCAGCCGGTGCGGTGGGCGTACGCGCTGATCGCGCACGCATGGCCTCTGGTCCGTGATCGGCAGCGCCTCGCCGACGCGCGGCGCCGTGTGGCCGAACTGCCCCTGGGCTCAGGGGCGCTCGCCGGGTCCGGCTTCGCGGTGGACCGGGTGCTGCTCAAGGAGGCGCTGGGCTTCCGCGCCATTTCGCCGCACGCGCTCGACGCCACCGGAGACCGCGACTTCGTCGCCGAGGTGCTCTTCGTCCTGGCTCTGTTGGCCACGCACCTGTCACGACTGGGCGCGGAGATCGTGCTGTATTCGACCGCGGAGTTCGGCTTCGTGCGGCTGGCCGATGCGTATTCCACTGGGTCGAGCCTGTTGCCGCAGAAACGCAATCCGGACGTTTTTGAGTTGGCCCGTGCCAAGGCCGCCCGTCTCACCGGCGACCTGGTGGCGCTGCTCGGCACGCTCAAGGGGGTGCAGGCCGGCTACAGCAAGGACTTTCAGGAGGACAAGGCCCTGCTGTTCGACGCCGTCGACACGCTCGGCTTGGTCCTTCCCGCCGTCACTGGCGCCATCGCGACCATGACGGTCGACGCGACGAAGATGCAAGCCGCGCTCGATCCATCGTTGCGTGCCACCGATCTGGCGGATCTGCTGGTCGACGCGGGCGTGCCGTTCCGCGCCAGTCACGGCATCGTCGGCCGCCTGGTGCGCGAGGCCGAGCGGCTGGGGGTGCCCCTCGATGCCGTGCCGGAGGGCGCCGCCGCGGCGATCCATCCCGATCTGCCGGACGCCCTGCGCGCGTTGGGGGACTGGAATGACTCGGTCGAGCGCCGGGCCACCCCGGGGGGGTCGGCGCGCGCGTCGGTGCAGGCGCAGCTGCTGGAGCTGCAACACCTCTTCGTGGATTCACTGCGCGTGGATTGACCGGCCTTGCCCGGCGTTCGCGGGCGAGGTTAGCATTCGGCTGCCGTCACGTCCGCCGGACGGGACGGCGGTTTTTTGCGCGGAGGAGCAGGGTGCGCTGTCTCGCGCTCAATGCGTCGTTCGAACCCCTGACCATGGTGCCGGTCCGGCGCGCGGTCCGCCTCGTCATCGACGGCAAGGCCGAGATCGTCGAAGCCGAAGGCACATCGGTGCGCAGCGAACGGTTGGCGGTGCCCCGACCGGCCGTGATCCGTCTCGTGAAGTTCGTGCACGTGCCGCGGCGCTTCCGCCGCCAGGTGACGAACATCTTCCTGTTCGCCCGCGACGGGTACCGATGCCAGTTCTGCGGCCGGTCGCAGCACGACCTGCGCCATCGGGAGTGCCTCACGCGCGACCACCTGATCCCCCTGTCGCGCGGCGGCCACAACGGCTGGAGCAACGTGCTCACGGCGTGCAGCACGTGCAACACGCGTAAGGGCAACCTCCTCCCCGAGGAGGCGGGCATGCATCCTCTCCGGGCCCCGGTGGAGCCGCACTTCGTGCATCTGGCCTGGGCGGTGCGTCGCCTCACGCGTATTCAATCCCGCTACATCAAGACGTTCTACGGCGCCGACGTGCTCCGGACCCTCGAGGGCCTGTGAGCGCTCACGCGGTCGGCTAGCGCCCGGCGCGGAACCGGTCGGAGCGCGCCTCCAGCGTCAACCGAGGCAGCCCGGCCAGCCGCAGCAGCGTGCGCTGCGCCCCGCGCGCCAGCGCGTCGCCCACGTTGCCACGCTGGGAGACCGCTGGTCCCACGTCCCCCCGCAGCCAGCGGGTCACCTCCTCGAGGTCGGATTCGTTGAGGGTGGTCGCCTCGAGGCGGCACATGTAGTAGAACTCGCCCTCCCCGTGCGGCGACACGGCCACCCGATAGGGCAGCGCGATGGCGCGGGCGAGATCCGCGACCCCGGAGTGCCGCGTCGTGGCCCCGCCGGTGCGCAGCAAGGCGAACTCGTCACTCAGGGGATCGTGCCGCACGACGACGTCCCAGTGCACCTCGCGCACGAACTCGTCGAACCAGCTCGATCGCACCCGCCACAGCTCCAGCCGGTAATGCAACCGGAGCGGAAATCCCGAGCGCAGCAGCCCGATGAACTGGCTGTCAGCCAGCAGTCCGAACGCCTGCACGCGCGCCCCGCCAGTGTCGCCGCTGACGGTGAGTACGGGGCGCTGCGCCGCGGCTGCGGTTGCGCCCGTGACCAGGGCGAGCGTGAGCGTCGCGAGACGTGCCACGCGATCCCTAGAACCGGTGTGCCAGGCGCAACGCCGCGCGGACCGGTTCGTCCGACGAGACGGACTTGGCCACGTAGATGCCGAATCCACCCCAATCGAGCCCGACCCCGAGATCGGCGAGCCACCCCTTGAGCGGCGGCAGGCGCGAAGGACCGTAGCGGCCGGGTCCGTCTCCGACGAGCCACGCGTCGCCCGCGTTGGCGAAGATCACGACGTCCAGCCCGTCGACCCACGCCGCCATCAAACCACTGCTGCCTCCCCGATCGCGCTCCGGGTCGTAGACCCAGCGCAACGAGATGTGGCCCCGGAATTCGGCCTGGAGGAGGAGCACGCGGTCACACAACGCGACCTGCGAGGCGGCGAGGGCACTGTCGCTGACGGCGGCGCCGCACGACCGGTAGCGGAAGCCGTAGCCGGGAAACGGGTCGGCCCCCCCCAGAGACAGGCGGCGCTGCAGCGGGACGGGGTCGCCGCCCAGCCATCCACCGGCGAGCGCGCGCAGGTTCATCCGCGTGGAGGCGGTGAACCGGGTGTAGCGGCGCGCGTCGAGCCACAGCCGCCAGTAGCGGTACCCGGACGTCGGCAGCGAGTCCCGGACCGCTGGCGGGACCCCCGGGACGGGCTGCACATCGCTGCTGCCACCGTTCTCTATCGTCCCGCGCACGTACCAGCCGGCGGTCGGGTCCCAGCGGTCGTTGCGCGTATCGTAGCTCACGGATCCCGTGGCGGTCAGGAAGTGTCCTTCGTCGACCGGCGGATTGAGTCGCCACGACTCGTCGTTGCGCAGTAACGCGAGGGGATCGTTGGTGGGAGCCGAGCGGTGGCGGCTGTAGAGCAGCTCGAGCCCGAGCACCAGCGGCGGCGCCGGCTGGGCAAACAGCCGACCGGCGTACCCCAGGTTCTGGTAGTAGTCGCGGTAGTCCCGGTGCAGAAGGAAGGTCGCCCACCCGACCTCGCTGTTCCGCAGCGTCCAGTCTTCGACGGGCGAAACGACATCGAACGCCCGCGCACCGACCCCCACGCCGGTCACCTCTCCCCGGCGCAGCTCGCCGCGGACCATGAATCCCACGTCCGTCCCCTCGCCCGCTGCCTGACCGCCCGTTCGGATCATCCCCAGGGCGTCGAGCCGCAGGCGGGTCTGGGGTGACACGCGGAGATCGAAGGTGGGGCCGAAGACGATCGGGAGCCCCTCCACGCGGTTGTAGGTCCCGGTGGTCGCGAGCAGCAGAGACACGCGGGAGTCGGCCGTTCCCCAGCTCTGCCGCGCTCCGAGACCGCGCAGGCGGCGCGCCAGGGACGGGGTGTACACGATCGTGTCGCCCTCGATCCGGTAGTACAGAGGAGCCTCGTACGCGCGCACGCCCGCAGCGACGCTGACGCTGTCCATGCCGCGGACACGGCCTCCCACCACCAGCACCGATCCGGTCACCGCCGCCCCGGGGGCCAGGACCAGCTCTCCGTTGATCACCAGGAGTGAGCCTTCCACTCGACCCGCCAGCATCGCCGGGCCGGTCCGGATGGCCACGTTGCCCTGCCACACATGGCCCGGCGGCAGTGTGGTTCGACCAGCCAGCCGGGCGGTGGTGGAGCCGTTGTAGAACCGGATCGCCTCGTCGACGATGTCGCGCGGCAGATCCGGTGTCTCGAGGCTCACGCCGGAGCTTTCGGGGTGGATCACGATGATCGTGTCCTGACCCCACAAGGCCGAGCTGGTGCCGACGGCCAGGAGGGACAACAGCAGCGCGATGCGCATGGGACGACTCCTTGCGGCGGAACGGTCGGGGCGGCGCAGGGGATGCCCGACCGCGACTACGTCAGGTGGCGCGGTGGCTCGAGTCCGAGCCGCCGCATGCGGCGATACAGATTGGCGCGGTCGGTGGCGAGCCGCCGCGCCGCTTCGGCGACGTTGCCACCGGCTGCCGACAGGGCGCGCGCGATCAGCGTGCGCTCATAGCGATCGAGCGCCTCCGGCAGCGGCATCGTCGGCAGCGCTTCCTGGTCCGCCGCGGGCGCCGGTCCGCTTCCTCCGCCCAGCACCCGGGTCACGTCCGCGGCGGTGAGCGTGCCCGACGGAGACAGAATGGCGAGTCGCTCGATGAGGTTCGCCAACTCCCGCACGTTGCCGGGCCAGCTGTAGGCAGCCAGCAGCTGCATGGCTCCGGCGTCGACCTCCACCGGCCGTCCCAGGTTGACGCGCTGGCGCGCCGCGAAATGCCGCACCAGGGGCGGGACGTCGACCGGCCGCTGGCGCAGTGGTGGTATCGGGATCGGGACCACCATGAGACGATACAGCAGATCCTCCCGGAACCGACCCTCGGCGACCGCGCGGTCCAGGTCCTTGTTGGTGGCGGCGATGACCCGCACATCCACGCGCACCGGCTTCTCTCCCCCGACGCGCTCGATTACGGCCGTTTCGAGCACGCGCAGCAGCTTGGCCTGTGCTTCGGGACCGAGATCAGCGACCTCGTCGAGAAACAGGGTTCCGCCGTCCGCCAACTCGAACCGGCCGATGCGGCGCTCCGAGGCGCCCGTGAAGGCCCCGCGCTCGTGACCGAACAGCTCGGATTCCACGAGGTCGCGCGGAATGGCGGCGCTGTTGACCGAAACAAAGCGCGCCGCCGCCCGCGGGCTCTGGCGGTGGATCGCAGCGGCCACCAGCTCCTTCCCGGTTCCTGACTCGCCGGTGATCAGGACCCGTGCGTCGGTCGGGGCGATGCGTGCGATGAGCGCCCGCACTTCGTCCATCGCCGCGCTCACGCCGATCAGCGGATCGGCGTGGCCCAGTGCGGCGTGCAACCGGCGATTGTCGCGCATCGTTCGGGAGAGCTCCATGGCCGCGCGCAGCGTGGTGAGGATGCCCTCCGGGGTCAGCGGCTTCTCGAGGAACTGGAATGCGCCGAGCTTGGTGGCGCGCACTGCGTCGCCCAGCGTCGCCTTGCCGCTCATCATCACGACCGGGACGTCGGGGGCGCGCTTGCGCAGCTCCGCGAGTGTGGCGAGGCCGTCGGGTCCAGGCGGCATCATGAGATCCAGCAGCACCGCGTCCGGAGCGGTGGCTTCCAGGGTGGTCACGGCGGCGGACCCGTTGACCGCCTCGGCAGTATCGTACCCTTCGGATTCGAGCAGGGCGATCAGCATCCGGCGGATGTTCGCCTCGTCGTCGACGACCAGGATGCGGCCGCTCATCGCGCCAGCGTCAGGGTGAACGTCGCCCCGCCTCCCGCCGTTTCCGACAGCCTGATGCCCCCGCCGTGCGCTTCCACGGTCTGGCGCACGAGCGCCAGTCCCAGACCCGTGCCGTCCGGCTTGGTGGTGACATAAGGCTCGAAGACATGCGCACGCATCTCCCCCGGCACGCCCGGCCCGTGGTCGGCGACCGTCACCGTGACGCCGTCCGGACCACCCTGCAACGCCAGATCGATCGTGCCGCGTCCCTCCATTGCTTCGACCCCGTTGCGGAGCAGATTGGCGAACGCCCGCCGCAGCGGCTCGTAGTACCCGGCGATCACCACGTCGCCGTGCTGACGCAGCGCGACGGTGACTGCTGGCGGTACGGCGGTGCGCGCCAGCTCCCCCAACAGCTCGCCCACATCTACCGGCGCGGGGGGACCCTCGGGGAGCCGGCCGAACTCGGAGAACTCCCGCGCCAAGAGCTCGAGCCGATCAGCTTCGGCGGCGAGCACCTGTACGGCGGTGTCCGTAGCCGGGTTGGTCGCAACCGCGTGCCGCTGCAGTTGATCGATGGCGATGCGCATGGCCGTGAGTGGATTCTTGATCTCGTGCGCGACGCGCCGGGCCACCTCGCGGAAGGCTCGCAGCCGCTCGGCTTCCAGCTCCCGCTCGCGGGCGGTCGCCAGGGCGCCGGCCATGTCGCGCAGCGCCAGCCGCAGCGCCGCGAACTCCGGCGCGCCGCGCTGCGGCGGTCCGTCCGGCAGCGGCTCGTGCTCGCGAATCAGTCGGGTCCAGCCGACGAGCTCGTCGATCGGTCGGGAAAGCTGGCGCGAGAGGTGGCCCGCCAACCGGACCGCGGCAAAAAGTACGACCGCAGCGAGCAACGCCACGGTGATGGCAAACCCGGCCTGATAGTACCGCGAGTACAGCTCCGCCCGGCGCGCCAGGGTGAGCGAAGCGGACAGCTCTGACAGGTGAGCGTCGAGCGCGGCACGCTGCCGGTCCGTGAGGCGCGCGGCATCGAGCTCAGCCCGGACCTCGACGCCCGTACGCCCGACCGCCTCGAGCGAGGCGCGCGCACCGGCCGCCGGAGCCGTTCCCCGCACCAGCAGCACCCAACCGATGGCCGCGAGCGCCACCGGCACGGCGGTCATGGCTACGAGGACCAGGAAGATGCGCCGCCGGAAGGGCAGAATCATGTAAGTCTGCAATCTAGAGGGAGGTGGGGGGTGCGACAATTCGACACGCCGGCCCGACACGCTGGCGGCGAGAGGGCGGACTCCCTATCCTAGGGGCCGTTCCGTGCAAATCCAGGGTCTCAACCGGAGGTTCCATGTCGCGTTTGCTCAAGTGCGTTGCGTTGGCGGTCCTCGTCGCGGGGGTGCCGGCGAGTCTGCCGGCCCAGGGGTTCTTTGTGGGCGGTGGTCTGGTACTGCCATCGGGCGACTACGGTAACTACGCCAAGACCGGCTACGGTGGAATGGCCGGGGTGAACCTGGCCTTCCCGGCGCTGCCGATCGGCGTGCGCGTGGAAGGCCTGTACCTCTACAACTCCCACGAGGGCGCTGACTCGAGCACTTCGCTGTACGGCGGCATGGCGTCGGCGACCTACGGCATCGGCACCGGCCCGGCGGGACTCTACCTCATCGGCGGCGTCGGGTATTTGAACCACCACTTCGGTGCGCCCAGCGGCCTGCCGTCCGAGAACGAATGGAAGTTCTCCTGGGGCGTGGGCGCCGGCGTGAGCTTCAGCAAGCTTTTCGGGGAAGTTCGCTACATGCAGCGCGACAAGGACAAGTTCATCCCGATCATGGTCGGCATCCGTTTCGGCGGCTGAGGACCGTGAGCGGCTGCCGTCAGGAAGGCCCCGCCGCGTCCGGCGGGGCCTTCTACGTTCTGTCTGTGCCCACTGTCTTCCCCTACCGGGGCGCCAGCCCCCTACCGGAGGGTCGGATGAAGAGTCACACGCACTACCTCTGGTTCGAGACGCGCAAGCAGCAGGAGAT
>QKHC01000027.1 GCA_003251175.1 Gemmatimonadota bacterium | reverse complement strand
GCGCGCGGACCGCTCCCGGCGACCGCATCATGGTGGACGCGCCTGCGTCCGTGTACCTGTACACGGGCCGGCACACCGTGGTCGCCGAGCCGACCGAGAGTGCCATCGGGCCGTCGGTGTTCGCCGTCCCCGGTCGCTACCTGGCCGAGCGCATCCTGGCCGACAGCGTCACGGTCGTCGTGTGGCATTCCGCGGCGCCCCACCTGCGAACCGACATCGAGACGGTAGCCGCGCGATGCCCGGGCGTGCTCGTGCTGGCGGACACGGTGTCCGCGGCCGCCTACTTCCGCGTCACGCGCGACGCGCAGTGCCTGCGCGAGCGCGTGCTCGACGCCGTCCCGACCCCACCAGCGTCGCCCTGACAACGAGGCGTCCCGCCATGCACCCGGGAGACGAATGACTCACGAGGATCCGGATCCGATCGGTGCCGCGACCCTGGAACGGCTCGCGCACGCGCCGCGCTTCAACCGCTGGCTGTTCGACCGCATCGCGCCGTGGCTCGGGTCCCGGATCCTCGAGATCGGCGCTGGCATCGGCAATCTGTCGACGTTTCTCGTGGACCGCGGGGACGTCGTGCTGACCGACACGCGGCCCGACTACCTGGCCCGGCTGCGCCAGCGGTTCGCGGGGCACCCGAACGTGGGCGTGGCGCGTCTGTATCTGCCGGAGCTCGACGGCGCGCTGGCGACGCGGCGGTTCGACACGATCGTCTGCCTCAACGTGCTGGAGCACGTGGAGGACGACCTCGGCGGCCTGCGGGTCATGCACACGCTGCTCGCCCCGGGCGGCCGCCTCGTGCTCCTGGTGCCCGCGCTCCCGGTGCTGTTCGGCTCGCTGGACGAAGCGCTGGGCCACTACCGGCGCTACACGCCGCCGCAGCTGCGCGAGAAGTTCGCGGCCACCGGATTCGCGATGGCGCACGTCGAGTACTTCAACCTGGCGGCGATCCCCGGGTGGTGGCTGGCCGGGCGTGTGCTGCGCCGCCGCCTCATTCCCGCAGCGTCGCTGGCGCTCTACGACGCGCTGGTACCACTGTTCCGGCTCGAGCGGTTCGTGCCCGCCCGGGTCGGGCAATCACTGATCGCCATCGGGGAACCGGCATGACGATCCCGCATCGACATCCGGATCTCGCGCTGTCGGTGCTGATTCCGGCCTACAACGAGGCGCCGACGGTCGAGGCCTGCGTCCGTCGCGTACGGGCGTTGCCGCTGCGACTCGAAATCATCGCGATCAACGACTGCTCCACCGACGAGACGGGAGCGATCCTGGACCGGCTGCGCGGCGAGGGTGCCGTGGACCACGTCATCCATCAACCCGTGAACCGCGGCAAGGGAGCGGGGTTGCGGGCGGCGATTCAGATGGCGACGGGCGACGTCGTCGTGGTGCAGGATGCGGACCTGGAGTACCACCCCGAAGAGCTGCCGGCGCTGCTGGAGCCGATCCGTCGCGGCGAGGCGGACGCGGTGTACGGCTCGCGCTTCCAGGGCGGGCCGCGCCGGGTCCTGTTCTTCTGGCATTCCGTGGGCAACCGCTTCCTCACCCTGCTGTCCAACATGCTGACCAACCTCACGCTGTCGGACATGGAGACGTGCTACAAGCTCGTCCGGGCCGACCTGCTGAAGCGCCTGCCCCTGCAATCGGAGCGCTTCGGCTTCGAAGTCGAAGTGACGGCGAGGCTGGCGCAGGCCGGCGCCCGGTTGTGGGAGCTGCCGATCTCCTACAGCGGGCGGACCTACGCCGAGGGCAAGAAGATCACCTGGCGAGACGGTCTCGCCGCCGTGTTTCATATCCTGCGCTTCAACCTCCTCCCTCCGGGCGGCGATTGGCGACGGACGTGAGCCGGGACCCGGCGCCGCGGCGGGTCGCGTTCGCCGTCGGCGCGGTGTCCCTCATCATCGGGACGGTGACGCTCAACCGATTCCTGGTGGGGGTGTTCTACGACGATGGGCTGTACGCCGGGCTGGCGCTGGCGCTGGCGCGCGGGCTCGGCTACGTGCACCCGCACCTGCCCGGCATGCCGGCGGCGGTGCACTATCCGCCATTCTACCCGCTGGTGCTCGCCCCGCTGTACGGGTTGCTATCGGTTGACAGCGCCGGCTTCGCCGCGAAGGCGATCAACCTGGGGTGTGGCGGGGCCGCCGCCGGCCTGACCGCATGGCACGCGGTGCGGTACCGGCTGCTGGGCGACCATGTGCCGCCGTGGATCGCGGGACTCGTCGTCGCCGCGGCTGCCACGGCCATCCCGGTGCTGGCGGTGCAGGGGGTTGTGTTCTCCGAGCCGCTGTTCGCCGTGCTGCTGGTGACGGCGTTCATTCTGACTGACGCTGTGCCCGACGCCCCGCGACCACCGCGCGGCGCAGTGCGGGCGGGTACGGCCATCGCGCTGGCGCT
>QKHC01000072.1 GCA_003251175.1 Gemmatimonadota bacterium | reverse complement strand
CGCGCCGCCGCCGGCCCCGACGCGCCCGCAGCCGACGGCGCCACCGCCAGCGCCCGCGCCGCGTGGGGACGGAGCCGAAACTCTCGAGCAGCGACTCCGCACTCGCTCCACGCCGCTAGTCCGCAAGATCGCGGCGGAGCACCAGGTGGACCTCAGCGCCGTAGCCGGCACCGGATACGCGGGGCGGGTGACCAAGAGGGACATTCTCTCCTTCCTCGAGGCCGGCGCCCCGACGCCCGCGGCCGCGCCCGCGGTCGGGGGGGGGCCGCCGGTAGCCGCGGGTCGCGTGGAGCACCCGGTGGCCGAGCCGTGGCCCGGCGACCGCGTGGAGCCGTGGTCCAAGATCCGCAAGATCACCGCCGATCACATGATCCAGTCGCGTCGCACATCGGCGCACGTGGCGAGCTTCTTCGAAGTGGACTTCACGCGGGTGGCGCAGCTGCGCGCGGCGAACAAGGCGCGGTACGCTGAGCGCGGGGTGAGCCTGACGTTCCTGGCGTTCATCGCCAAGGCCTGCGCCGAAAACCTGCGCACGCACCCCGTCGTGAATGCGGCGGTTTCCGGCGACAGCACGATCTTCCGCCGCGACATCAATATCGGGATCGCGGTCGCGCTGGACTGGGGGCTGATCGTGCCGGTGGTCCGGCACGCTGACGAGCTGTCGCTGCTCGGGCTCGCCCGTGCGATCAACGATCTGGGCGAGCGCGCACGCACCAAGCGCCTGTCGCCCGACGACGTGCAGCGCGGGACGTTTACGATCACGAATCCGGGCGGGTTCGGTCCCTACGCCGGGATTCCGATCATCAACCAGCCACAGGTCGCGATCCTCGGTGTGGGCGCGATCGAGAAACGGCCCAAGGTCGTGACGCTGCCAGACGGCACCGACGCCATCGCCGTGCGCACGATGGGGATGCTGACGATGTCCTACGACCATCGCATCGTGGACGGGGCGGACGCCGATCGATTCCTCGCCGACGTCAAGCGCCTGCTCCAGGAATTCCCGGAAGGAGCGGTGTGATCATGCCCAAGGTGCTGACGGCCTCCCGCGTGCGGGTAGCTGCCGCCAACGAAGCGGAGTACCTGGCGACACTGCGCGAGCTCACACAGTTCGCTGAGGCGCGTGGCCAGCGGATCTGGCTGTTCCGGCACGCGACCGACGCCCAGCTGTTCCTTGAGTTTTCCGAGAGTCGCTCCGAGATGTCCCATCGCGCCCAGGCATCGCGTCTACCGGAGGAGATCAAGCTGGAGAAGAAACTGCAGACCATCGCGACCTACGCTCCGGATGCCTGGGAGCTGTGGACGGAAGTCCCGCTCACGACGGCGGAGAGCTGACATGGGGCGGCTCACCATCACCGTCAACGGTGAACGCTGGGAAGTGTATCCGTCGGGTCATCCCACGACGTACGGGCGTGACGAATTCGGACTCGTCTTTCAGGCAGGGACGGGGACGGAGCGGCGGCGCCGATTCACCCGCTACTCTCCCGTGGGTCATCGCAGCCGCGAGGCCTCCCTCGCCGAGTTATCCACCCGACAGCTGACCGACCTGTTCCACGTCTCGCAACCGGCGTGGACCGCTCCGGAGAGCGCTTACGGCGTGGGTTGACCTGCATCTCCACTCGACGGCGTCGGATGGAGAATGCCCGCCGGCCGAAGTGGCGCGACGGGCGCACGGTGCGGGCCTCGTCGCGATCGCGCTGACCGATCACGACACCATGGCCGGCGTCCCGGCGGCCAGCGCGGCGGGGGCGGCGGTGGGCCTGCGCGTCATCGGCGGGTGCGAATTCAGTGTCCGGGTATCGTGGGGCGAGGTCCACCTCCTCGGATACTTCCTGTCGGCGGACCATCCTGCGCTCACCGCGTATCTGGCGGAGAGCCGCGCGGCGCGGCGCCGCCGCGGCGAGGAGATGATCACCCGGCTGCAGCGCATCGGCGTCGACATCGATGCGGCCGCCGTGCACGCGGTGGTGGGCGAGGCGGCCGTGGGTCGCCCGCACGTGGCCCGCGCGCTCGTGGCGCGCGGGGTGACCGGGTCAGTGGGCGAGGCGTTTCACCGGTTCCTGGGGCGCGGGCGACCGGCGTTCGTCGAGAAGCCGCTGCCGCCCCTCGCGGAGGTCACCGGCCTCGTTCACGATGTCGGCGGCGTCGCCGTCGCGGCGCACTTGGGATCGCGTGGCGATGACGTGAGCGCGCGCCAGCTCGTGGCAGGCGGCGTCGACGGGGTCGAAGTACGCCATCCCTCGCACGACGCGACCGACGAGCGGCGGCTGATGGAGGTCGCCGACCGCTTTGGTCTGGCGATCACCGGCGGGTCCGACTGGCATGGCGATACGGATTTCGGGTCGTCGCATGCCGGCCTCGGAGATCTGGACGTCCCGGCCGCGTGGCTGGACGCACTGGAGCAAAGGAGACCACGATGACCGATCCCCTGCGCGTCGGTGTCACGGCGCCAGCGTTCGCGGCAGCCGCGTCTGATGGAGACCGGTACACCCTGGGAGACGTGCTGGCGCGCCAGCATGTGGCGCTGTTCTTCTATCCCGGCAACGACACCCCGGGGTGAAACCGCCAGCTCTCCGCCGTGCGCGATGAGATGCGGAAGTTCCACGAAGCCGGTATCCAGCCCTTCGGAGTCAATCCGGCGGGCATCGAGAGTCACCGCAAGTACGTCGAGAAGATGGCGTTTCCGTTCCCGCTGCTGTCCGATCCGGACCGGGCTATCGCCCGCGCCTACCAGGCGCTCAAGGACGACGGGCGGGGGATCCAGCGCACGGTGTACGTGATCGATCGCGCTGGTCGCATCGCGTTCGCACGACGGGGCGCGCCACCGGTCGATGAGATCGTGGCCGCCGTGGGGCGGGGCGATGGCTGATCGAGGGCACATGGTCGTGCTGGTCACGGGCGTGGGCCGGGTGGGCCAGATCGGCCACGCGGTGGCCCGGGGGCTCGGCTCCGGCGGCGCCCGCGTGGTGCTCGCGGGGCGCGATGGCGTCCTGCTCGAGGGGCACGTCAAGGCCTTGGCCACGGAGGGGATCGACGGGCGGGCCGTCGCGGCCGACCTCGCGACGCGGGAGGGAGCGAACCGCGCCGTGGCGGCGGCGGTGGGGGTGTTCGGCGGACTCGACGCAGTCGTCAATGCCGCCGGCGGATTCGGAGCAGCCGGACCCACCACCGAGGTCGGCCTCGAGGCGTTCGACCGCGTGTTCGCCGCCAACGTGAGGACGGCGTTCTGCGTGTCGCAGGCGGCGATCCCGGCGCTGCGGCAGCGCGGCGGCGGCGCAATCGTCAATTTTGCCTCCGTCGCCGCACTCAAGCCGCTCAGCCCGATGGCGGCGTATGCCGCGGCCAAAACCGCGGTGGTGGGGCTCACCCGCTCGCTCGCCCGCGAGCTGCGTGACGAGGGGATCCGGGTGAACGCGATCGCGCCGGGGCTGGTGCGGACGACCGACAACGTGGCGCAGCGGGGCAGCGATCCCAGAGCGCGCTGGGTCGAGCTCGACCAGATCGTGGCCGCCGTCCGCTATCTCGTGAGCCCGGAGGCCGCGGCCGTCTCGGGCCAGATTCTCGCCGTCACCGCCGGAGACCTGTAGCCGTGCAGCTCACCGGCGCCGCGGCGCTTGTGACTGGCGCGGGTCGCCGTCTCGGGCGGGCCATCGCCGTAGGTCTGGCCCGGGCTGGCTGCGATGTGGCGGTCCACTATCGCGGGTCCCGCGCCGGGGCCGAGGAAACCGCGGCCGCCATCGGGGAGATCGGGCGGCGGGCGGTACTGGTCCCCGCCGACCTGTCCGACCCCGGCGCCGCGCAGCGGATCGCCGGCGAGGCCGCGGCATCGCTCGGACGGCTGGACGTCGTCATCTGCTCGGCCGCCGTCATGGAGCGGCAATCGGTCGCGGAGGTCACCGCCGCCAGCTGGAACCGGACCATGGACCTGAACCTGCGGGGCGCGTTCTTCACGGCGCAGGGCGCCATCCCCTGGCTCCGCCGCGCGCGTGGCAAGATCGTGTTCCTGGCTGACGTGGCGGCGTTCGAGCCCTGGCGCCACTACCTCCCGCATTGCGTGAGCAAGGCGGGGGTCGTGATGCTCACCAAGGTCCTCGCGACGGCGCTGGCGCCGGAGGTGGCGGTCAACGCGGTGGCGCCGGGCCCCGTGCTGGTCCCCGACGAGTGGGACCGCGAAGCCCGAGACCGGCTGGCACGCACCACACCACTGGAGCGGCTGGGTCACCCGGACGACGTGGTGGCCGCCGTGCAGTTCCTACTCGCCGACACGGACTACGTGACCGGCACCGTGATCACCGTGGACGGGGGTCGCAGCATTCGGTGATGGTGTCGGCTCCGCTCGGGAACATGCCGGCGTTATCTTGGTGGAGAGCCGACCGATCGGGCATGAGGGGGAGAGGACGCGCGCATGGCGGAACGCAATCCGTACGATGTGATCATCGTGGGGGCCGGCCCTGCCGGGCTCTGCGCCGCGATGTACGCGGGGCGGGGCATGCTGCGGGCACTCACGATCGAGCGCGGGGCCCCGGGAGGGGAGCTCCTCAATACCGATTTGATCGAAGATTTTATCGGCTTCGAGAGCATCCGCGGTTGGGAACTGGCGCAGAAGTTCGCGGATCATGCGCGGAAGTTCGGTGCCGAGATCGTGACCGACACCGTCCGGTCGGTGCGCAAGCAGGCCGATGGTACGTTTGAGGTCGCCACGGAGATGGATGAGGTGTACCACGCGCCAGCGGTGATCCTCACGGCCGGGGGAACGCCGGTGAAGCTCGGGGTGCCGGGGGAGCGCGAGTACGCCGGGCGCGGCGTGTCCTACTGCGCCGTGTGTGACGGCGCGTTCTTCAAGGGCGCCGCCCTGGCGGTGATCGGTGGTGGTGATGCGGCGGTCGAGGAGGCCGACTATCTCACACGCTATGCGAGCAAGGTGTTCGTCGTCCACCGGCGCGACCGTCTGCGCGCATCCCGCATCCTCCAGGAGCGCGCGTTCGCCAATGCGAAGATCGAGTTCGTCTGGAACCAGCGGGTGGTCGAGATCGCCGGCGGGGAGGCGGGCGTGGAGCACCTCGTGCTCGAGAACACCGCCACGGGCGCGCGGTCCACGCTGGCCGTCGGGGGGGTGTTCGTATTCATCGGCTTCAAGCCCAACACGAAGATGATCGAGGAGCACTTCGAGCATGACGCGGGCGGGTACTTCGTGACCGACGAGCGGATGATGACCTCGATTGAGGGCCTGTTCGCTGCGGGGGATGTCCGCTCGCAGCTCACCCGCCAGATCACGACCGCGGTCGGGGACGCCACGACCGCGGCCATTGCGGTGGAGAAGTACCTGTCGGCGCGCCGTGAGGCCGCGGCGCGAGAAGCCACGCCGGCGGCATCGTGATGCGGATCGTGCAGGTGCCCAACGGCTCCTTTCTCGAGAACACCTGGATCGTGATCGACGAAACGGCCGCGGAGTGCGCCGTGATCGATCCGGGCGAGGAGGCCGGGCTGATTCTGCACAAGGTCGGCGAGTCGGGCGCGCGCGCGACGGCGATCTGGCTCACGCACGCCCATGTCGATCACGTGATCGGCGTGCCCCGCGTCGCGGCTGAGACGGGGGCGCCGGTGTTTCTGCACCCGGCGGACCGGCCGCTCTACGATGCGGCGCCACAGCAGGCGGAGGCCTTCGGGCTGCACCTCGACCCGCTGCCCGCGCCGCGGGGCGAGTGGGCGCATGGCGACGTCGCGCGGGTCGGCAACCTCACGTTCACGGTGCGGCACGTTCCCGGACATTCGCCGGGGCACATCGCGCTGGTGGGGCACGGTGTGGTGTTTGGCGGCGATGTCCTGTTTGCGCACTCGATCGGGCGCACCGACCTCCCCGGGGGCGACTTCGCCACACTGCGGGCGTCGATCGAGCGCGAGTTCCTGTCGCTGCCCGATGACACGATCGTGCACAGTGGTCATGGACCCGACACCACCATCGGCGAGGAGCGGCGGGGCAATCCGTTCCTCACCGGCTCGACCGGTGCGTTCCGCTTCTCCTGAGGCGCCCGCCACACCACGCTGCCTGCGCTGCGGGGCCGCCGTCGCACCGCTCCCCACCGGCTGCCGGCAGCCCTGCGCGAACTGCGGTTTTCTGTATCCCCGGGGGGACTGCTCCGACTGAGCGCGAGCGCCCGTGGGGCGCCGTCGCCATGACGCCCCGCAGGACGGGGCGCTCGCCGGCCAGCCGCGATGCCACACAGTGAGCCAGCGCGAGGTCACAGACACGGGCGAGAGGCCGAGCGCCGCCACCCGGGAGCGCCGCCGCACCGCTCGGCACGTGACCGCGTTTGTCGACCTCCGCGCGGGTATGTACGTTACAGGACAGGCCCGGCTCGCGGTGGTTGGGGCGAGGCCGGGGAGACAGGCAGATGCTCGTGGATATGACCGACTCCTGGTTGACGACCAACGGGGTCCGCACCGAAGCGACGGCACCCATGACTGATACGCGAATCGAGCGCGACCCGCTCGGCGAGCTGCCCGTACCCGCGGCGGCGCTGTACGGCATCCAGACCGAGCGCGCCCGCCACAATTTTCCCATTTCCGGCCTGCGCCCGCTGGCGCCGTTCGTCGATGCGGTGGTGTGGATCAAGAAGGCAGCGGCCCTGACGCACAAGACGACTGGCCGTCTCGACCCCGCCCTCGCGGACGCCATCGTGCGTGCGGCCGATGAAGTGCTCGGTGGGGCCCACCGCGACGATTTCGTTGTCGATCCGTACCAGGCCGGCGCCGGCACTTCGCACAACATGAACTGCAACGAGGTGCTGGCAAACCGGGCCAACGAGATCCTGGGCGGACGGCGCGGCGAGTACCGGCCGGTCCACCCCAACGATCACGTCAACATGGCGCAATCGACCAACGACGTGATCCCCACGGCCATCCGCCTGGCGGCGCTCGCCTCCCTTGCCGCGCTGCTCGACGCGCTGGAGCGACTCAGCCGAGCGTTCCTCGCCAGGGGACAGGCGTTCGACGACATCCTCAAGTCCGGGCGGACACATCTGCAGGACGCGACGCCGATTCGATTAGGTCAGGAGTTCACCGCCTACGGGCGCACCGTGGCCCGCAATCGTGACCGGCTGGCCCGCGCGGCCGACGACCTGCGCGACCTCGGTATCGGCGGTACGGCCGTCGGCACGGGACTCAACGCGGAGCCGCAGTACGCGGCGCTGATGGTGGAGCACCTGCGGACCCTCACCGGGGCGGAGCTGCGGGTGGGCGGCGATCGGGTGCAGTTGATGCAGTCCATGGGTGACGTCGCCGCATTCTCGGGTGCCCTCCGCACCTATGCCGTCGATCTGGGCAAGATCGCGAGCGACCTGCGGCTGCTGGCATCGGGTCCGCGCACCGGGCTGGCGGAGATCCTGCTCCCGGCGGTGCAACCCGGCTCGAGCATCATGCCGGGGAAGGTCAACCCGTCGATCGCCGAAATGGTGAACCAGGTGTGTTTCCAGGTGATGGGCAACGACGTCGCCATCGCGGCTGCGACCGAGGCCGGCCAGCTCGAGCTCAACGTGATGATGCCGGTGATTGCGCACAATCTCGTGCTCACGATGCACATCCTCACCACCGCGAGCCGCGTGTTTGCCGAGCGCTGCGTCGAGGGGATCGAGGCGGACGCCGCCCAGTGCGCCTACTGGCTGGAGCGGAGCCCGGCCATCGTGACGGCCCTCGCGCCCAAGATCGGGTACGCGGAGGCGGCGAAGATCGCCAAGGAAGCGGTAGCGAAGCACATGACCGTGCGCGAGCTGGTGCACGCCAAAGGCCTGCTCGACGAGCGAACGCTCGCCGAGGTGCTCGACCTCCGCGCCATGACCGAGGTGGGAGTGCGGGGAACCGGGGGCGGCTGAGCACCGCCCCCGGGGAACGCCTCAGCCCCCCGGACGCCGGCGCCCGCCGCGTCGCGGGGCCTCGGACGGCTGCCACTCGCGCGTCAGTGGCTCGGTCACCGGGAACGGGCTGGCCCCAGCCGCTTCGGCGTCGCGGCGGAAGTCGGCGACTTGGGCCATCGCACCGTTGAACTGCGTGAGTCCACGATCGAATGCCGACTCGGCTCGGAGCCAGGACTGGCGCTGGGCCGCGGTGGGCGCGTCCCATTGCAGCCCGAGCCCGAAGGCGACGCCGCGTAGCTGGCTCACGACGTCGTCGCCGCCGCGGAACAGCCCCTGGCGATCCGTGGGCTCGGTCAGCGAGTCGAGCGCCCGCTGCAGGGTCTCGCGGAGCGCCCCTGCGCTGCGCGTGACCGCTTGCGCCGTCGAATCGGGCTTGCCGCTCAGCGCCTCGGTGGTCGAGCCGATGGCCCGCATGGCCTGGCGCAGCCGCGTCACGGCCTCGCTGGCCACCTCGAGCAGTCGACCCGCGCTGTCGGCCAGCGCCAGGCTCTGCGCCCGCTCGGCGGCCACGCTCGCCGGAAACCGCGGGTCCGGCACGACAACCACGGACTGCTCGGCCTGCTGGTCACCGAGCGTGACGCGAACGGTGTAGCGACCGGGCAGGACTTCGGGGCCGAACCGCCCGCCACCGAATCCACCCCCGCCGAAGCCGCCCAGGCCGGGCGGCAGACGCGGTGCGTCGCGACGCAGGTTCCACGTCGTGCGGTTCACGCCGCGGCGGGCCGGGCCATCGAGCTGTCGGATGACGGTGCCGGTGGTGTCGACAATCGCGATCTGGACCCGACCGGTGTCGCTTCCCGGACTGACGAAGTAGCTCACGATCGCGCCGTAGTCGCGGTTCTCGCCGTTGTAGAGGGCGTCGCCCGTCGAGGAGTACCCCGGGGCGGAGGCCTGGCGGTGCTGGATCACCGGAGCGATCTCGAACGCGTGCAGCGGGCTGGCGAGCACCTCCGGTGTCAAGGCCCGCAGCGGGCGCACGTCGTCGAGGATCCAGGCTGAGCGGCCGTGAGTGCCGATCACGAGATCGTGGTCGCGCGGGTGCACGATCAGGGCCGTGACGGGAACCGTGGGGAACCCCTGTGGCCAGCGGATCCAGCTGCGCCCGCCCGAGAATGAGACGTACAGGCCGAACTCGGTACCCAGGTACAGCAGATCCCGCCGCACGGGATCCTGCTCGATCACGTGCACGAAGCCCCAGAGGTCGCTGGTCGCGAGGCTCGTCCAGGTGCGGCCGTAGTCGCTCGTGCGAAACACGTACGGGGTCCAGTTGGCCCGCCGGTGATCGTCGAAGACCACGAAGGCCTCGGCCGGGTCGAACTTCGACGCTTCGACGTGGGGGATCCAGGTCGCGGCGGGCACGCCCCGGATGTTGCGGGACACGTTGTTCCAGGTGCGCCCGCCGTCTCTCGTCACCTGGAGATTGCCGTCGTCGGTGCCGACCCACAGCACATTGCGATCGAGGGCACTGGGCGCGATCGAGAGGATCGTGGTGTGGTTCTCCGCGGCGGTCACGTCGGCGGTCAGGCCACCACTCGAATCCTGCTGCTGTTTGGTCGGATCGTTGGTGGTCAGATCCGGACTGATGATCGTCCACGTGTCGCCCCGGTCCGCGCTGCGGTGCACGAACTGCGAGCCGTAGTACACCGTGTTCGGGTCGAACGGGTCGATGGCGATCGCGGCGTTCCAGTTGAAGCGCAGACGCACCGTGTCCAGATCCGCCGGGCGAATGTCCTTCGAGTCGCCGGTCAGGATGTCGAAGCGGCGGAGATTGCCCCCCTGGGACATCGCGTAGCCGAACCGCCCTGCCGTGCCGGGGATCGCGAGGGTGCCGAAGCCATCGCCGCCGCCGACGCGCACCCAGTCGGCGTTGCGGATCCCGCCGCCTCCGCCGAATCCCCCGCGCCAGACCTCGCTCGGGCCGCGCCAGGATCCGTTGTCCTGGAATCCGCCGTACACGTGGTACGGGACCTCATCGTCGACATTGATGTGGTAGTACTGTGCGAGCGGCAGGGTTTCCACAAAGCGCCACGTGCGTCCGCGGTCGTGGGAGATCCCGACGCCGCCGTCGTTGCCATTGAGGATGATCTCGCCGCGGGTCGGCTCGATCCACCACGCATGGTGGTCGCCGTGCAGGCCGCTGCGCGACAGATTCTGGAACGTCCGGCCGCCATCCTCGCTGATGGTGACGCTGCTGAAGAGGTTGTAGACCCGGTTCTCGTTGGCGGGATCGACGCGGATGTCACCGTAGTAGAACGGCCGGTTGGCGATCCCCAGGGTGTCGTTCACCACGCGCCAGCTCTGCCCCCCGTCGTCGGAACGGAGCAGGGCGCTGCGACGGGCTTCGACGAGCGCGTACACGACACTCGGGTCGCTGCGGGCGATCGCGAGGCCGATGCGGCCCAGGTCGCCCGCGGGCAGGCCGTCGCGCTCGGTGAGCCGCGTCCACGTGGCGCCACCGTCATGGGTCACATGAAGACCGCTCGACGGTCCGCCTGAGCGCATGAGCCACGGCCATCGGCGGAACTCCCACATCGCCGCGAACAGCTTGTTGAAGTTCCCCGGGTCCATGACGAGGTCAGCACAGGCGGTCTTGGGCGTGAGGAACAGGATGTTCGTCCAGGTCCGTCCACCGTCGGTCGTCTTGAACACCCCGCGCTCCGCGTTCTCGCCCCAGAAGGTCCCCGTCGCGCACACGTACGCGATGTCTGGGTCGGTGGGATGGAGCAGGATGCGGTGAATGTGCTCGGTCTTTTCGAGCCCCAGGTGCGACCAGGTACGACCACCATCGAGGCTCTTGTAGACGCCGTATCCCACCCCCGCGGAGTTCCGCGGGTTCCCCTCACCGGTCCCCACCCACACAATGTCCGGGTTGGCGGCGAATGCCGCGATCGCGCCGATCGATGAGGTACGCAGTGAGTCCGCGACCGGCGTGAACGACACGCCGCCGTTGACGGATTTCCAGACGCCCCCGGTCGCGGCCCCCACGTAGATGAGTCGCGCGTCGGAGCCCACGGCCTCGATCGCGGCGACGCGGCCGGACATGCCGGCCGGACCGATGCTGCGGGGGCGCAGACCGCCCAGGAGCGCGGGGTCGACCTGTGCCGAAACGGCGCCGCCCGTCGCGGTCACGCACAGGACGGCGATCAGACCAGCGATGCGTGCCATGCACACACCTCTCGTGGTGGAAGAAGAGACCCCAGCGAGCGGGCTGGCTGCTCATGCCCGCTGCACAGCGACCAGGCGGCGCTCCGCGCAGTCAGACGACTTTCAGGACGCGGTCATGCGGTCGCGCGCGCGCGACGACCTGGATGGCCACTTCGTCTCCGGCCAGCGCGTGGGTTACCTTGCCATGGTCTTGCTCCATGGAGGTGACGGTTTCGATGAAGTCGCTGGTGTGACCGAGGAACCGGACACGGTCACCGGTCGCCAACTCCCCGGTGGTCAACTTGATGACGGCGACGGCCGGACGATCGAAATAGTGCGTCACGACGCCGATTTCCTGCTCCGCCATGGGGCCTCCTCGAGCGGCTCAGTTCAAGTAAACACCCCCGCGAGTGCTGCGGGAGGGTGATCTTGATGAACGGTTCTTCACGCTATCTTCCTGTAGACAGCGGACTTTGGCCATTGTATGCCGACACCCCGAGTCGCAGATTGCCAGCATGCGAGTGACCACGTGGGGCGAGTACGGGATGCTCGTCGCCGTGCATCTGGCGAGGCGCACGGCAGATGGGCCGGTGCCGGCGCGGGCACTGGCGGGCGCCGAGCGGCTGCCCCCGGACTATGTGGAGCAGATTCTGCTGCGATTGCGCCGTGCCGGGCTGGTGGCGTCGTCGCGCGGTGCGCGCGGCGGGTACCGCTTGGCTCGGCCGCCGGTGGACATCACGGTCAAGGACGTGCTCGAGGCGTCCGAGCGCGTGACCTTCGAAGTCAATTGCGAGTGCCATCCGGCCAATGCCGAGCGGTGCGCGCCCAGCGCCACCTGTACCGTGCGGCCGGTCTGGCGCATGCTCGCGCAGCGGATCAACGACTTCCTCGGCGCCATCACGCTCGCCGATCTGCTGCACGACGAAGCGTACGTCTATCAGACGGTCGAAAACAGCTCCAGCTGACCGCGCCGGCGGCGCGCCCATGACGCCGCCCTCCCTGTCCCACGACGAACTGATCCGGTACGCCCGACACCTCGCGCTGCCGGACGTCGGTGTTACGGGTCAACAGCAACTCGCCGCAGCCCGCGTGCTCATCGTCGGGGCGGGGGGCCTTGGCTCGCCCGCCGCGCTCTACCTCGCCGCGGCGGGCGTGGGCACCATCGGCCTCGTCGATTTCGACACCGTGGATCTCTCCAACCTGCAGCGGCAGGTGGTGCACGGGACCAGCGGGGTGGGGCGCACCAAGCTGGCGTCGGCCCGCGAGCGGCTGCGCGATCTCAATCCGCATATCGCAGTGGAGACGTTCGCCACCCGCCTGTCGTCGGCCGATGCGCTGCCGATCCTGGAGCGGTTCGACGTCGTGATTGACGGCAGTGACAATTTTCCGACCCGCTATCTCATCAACGACGCCTGCGTGCTGCTCGGGAAGCCCAACGTATACGGTGCCGTGTTCCGGTTCGACGGACAGGCGGCCGTCTTCGATGCGCGCACGGGACCGTGTTATCGCTGTCTGTTCGCCGACCCCCCCCCGCCGCATCTCGTGGCGTCGTGCGCCGAGGGCGGTGTCCTCGGGGTGCTGCCGGGCATCATCGGATCGATCCAGGCGCTCGAGACGATCAAGCTCGTGCTGGGAATCGGAGAATCCCTCGTGGGTCGGTTGCTGCTGCTGGACGGCCGGGCGCTGCGGTTCCGTGAGCTCGCGGTTCGCAAGGATCCCGACTGCGCGGTGTGCGGAGCGCGACCGAGCGTGACGGCACTCATTGACTACGAGCAGTTCTGCGGAGGTGGAGCGGCCGCCAGCGGGGACCTGGAAATCAGCCCCGCTGAGCTGCAGGCGGCGGGCGCCGCGGCTGACGCCCCGCTGCTGCTGGATGTGCGCGAGCCCTTCGAGGCCGAGATCGTGCGACTGCCGGGGTCACGCCTCATCCCGCTCGGTGAGCTGCCACGGCGCCTGGCGGAGCTCGACGGGCGCGCGCGCGTCGTGGCGTACTGTCACCGCGGGACGCGATCGCTGCAGGCGGCTCAGTTGCTGCGCGCCGCCGGTTTCAGCGGCGCCCGCAGCCTGCGCGGAGGGATTGACGCGTGGGCATGCGAGATTGATGCCGAGATGACGCGGTACTAGGTGCGCGGCGCAGGAAGGCCATCGCGCTGCAGTGCCGAAGGTGGGACTCGAACCCACACGGGCTTGCGCCCACTGCGCCCTGAACGCAGCGCGTCTACCAATTCCACCACTTCGGCAGGGTCTGCAGATGGAACGCCGAATATAGACGGCGGTATAAGCCTATGTCAACTATTGGCTTGACCCATTCCGAGGGGATTCCTATCTTGGGTTCGCGCCGTGGACAAGACCGTGATTGCCCGTAACCCCCGCGCCCGGCACGACTACCACATCCTCGAGACGTGGGAAGCGGGCTTGGTGTTGACCGGGCCGGAGGTGAAGTCGTTGCGCGCGAGGCAGGCCAGTCTCGGAGAGGCCTACGCGCACGTCCGCGGTGGGGAGGCGTGGATCGAAGGTCTCACCATCTCGCCATACGAGCACGGCTCGTTCAACAACCCTCCACCCGCCCGCTCGCGCAAGCTGCTGCTGCGCCGGCGCCAGCTGCAGCAGCTGTTCGGCGCCACCACTCAGAAAGGGCTCACCATCGTTCCGCTGGAGCTGTACTTCAACGCTCGCGGGCTCGCCAAGCTGAGCATCGCGCTGGTGCGGCCGAAGAAGCGCCACGACAAGCGCGAAGATCTGCGCCGTCGCGACGCCGAGCGCGAAATGGCCCGCGTGGTGCGGGGGCGGCGCCGGTGATTGCGCTGTTCGCGAGCCTCGCGCTCGGTCCGGGAGGGGTCGCCCCGCCTCCAGCGGTGATCATCGCGACGCCGCGTGGCGAGGCGGTGGTGCCGGTGGTGGTGGTGGGTGGGGTGCCTCGCATCGCGTCGGCCCGACTCGCGGCACCGCTTGGTCTCTTGGCGCGGCTCGAGGGCGCGCGCGCCACGGTGACGCTGGGGACGCTGGAATTCCGTTTCGAGATCGGGTCGCCGTTCGCCAGCGTGGGTGACGTGGTGTACGCGCTGGTCGCGCCACCGCTGCTGCTGCGAGACACGCTGCTGCTGCCGCTGCCGTGGCTGACGGATGCGCTGCCGCGCGCGGCCGGCGGGCGATACCGGTGGATCGCCGGCGCCGCGCGCCTCGAGGAGCTGCCCGCCGATTCCCTCGCCGACAGCGTGGCGGTGACGCCGGTTGCGGCGGTGACGCCCGCGGTCGCGACGCCACCGCCGCTGGCGCCGCCCAACCCCCTGACCGGGTTGCGGCGATCGTACACGGTGGTGGTCGATCCCGGCCATGGCGGGCGGGACCCGGGAAACCCGGGTCGCTTTCTGCCCACGGGCCAGACGGAGAAGGACGTCACCCTACAGATCGGCCGTCTGCTGCGCGCCGAGCTGGTGCGACGCGGGATCATCGTACGGATGACGCGCACGACCGACACGCTGATCGCGCTGGGAGATCGCGGGCCCATGTGCCGCAAGGACTGCGACCTGTTCGTCAGCATCCATCTCAACTCCATGCCGAAGGGCCGCCGGCAGGGAGTGCCCAACGGGGTCGAGACGTACTTCCTGAGCGACGCGAAGACCGAGGATCAGCGGCGGGTGGCACAGATGGAGAACGACGCGATCCGGTTCGAGACCGCGACCGCGGTCGCCACCGGTGACGTCGGGTTCATTCTGCGGGACCTGCAGCAGAACGAGTATCTGCGCGAGTCGGCGCGGCTGGCGGACCTGGTCCAGCAGCAGGTGGCCGGAATCCACCCCGGTGACAACCGCGGCGTGCAGCAGGCCGGCCTCCATGTGCTCAGCACCGCCGGTCGACCGGCCATCCTGGTGGAGGCGGGCTTCGCCACCAACAAGTCCGACGGGTCCTTCCTCAGCACGGCGCTGGGGCAACGCAAGATCGCTCACGCCGTCGCGGACGGTATCGTCGCCTACCTGCTCGAATACGAGCGCAAGTCGGGCGCGGTCGCGGGAGCGGGGCGGTGAGCGCGCGCGTCGCCAGCGCCCTCGGTGGCGCGCTGGCGCTGTCTCTCGTCGGTTGCGTCTACTACAACGCGATGTGGAGCGCGGAACGGTTCGCCAAGCAGGCGCGTCGGGCGGAAGCCCGGGGACTGCAGGGGGAGGCGCGGGGCCACTGGATGCGCGCGGCGGCGAAAGCCGAGTCGGTGCACGTCCGACACCCGGACAGCCGTTGGGCGGACGACGCGTGGGTGCTGCATGCCGAGGGGCTGGTGCGCGCCGGCCTGTGCGCGCAGGCGCGGACCACCATCGCGCAGGCGCTGTCGGCGGCGGCGGAACAGGAGCTGAGCGAGCGGATGGCGCTGGTGGCCGGAGAGTGCGCGCTGACGCTGGGGGCACCCGCAGTGGCGTCGCGCTATCTGGAGCCTGCCCTCGCGTCGTCCGACCGCACGCGGCGGTCGCGGGCGACCTGGCTCGCCGGTCGCGCCGCCGAGGCGCGGGGAGACCTCGAGGGGGCCGTGGCGTGGTACGGTCGTTCAGCCGAAGCGGCCGCAGGACCCGCGCGCGCGCGCGTGGTGCTGGCGATCGGGCCGGCGGAGCGCGGGCTGGCCACGCTCGACACCGTGCTCGCGGCCCGCTTCGACGAGGTGTCGTGGCGCGCGCTGCTCGACACGACGGCGGCGGTGGCCGGTGCCGGGGCCGCCTCGGCGGCGCTGGACCGCGCGCTGGCACGGCGTCGCGTCCCGGCGGACGCGCGGGCGCGCCTGCTGCTGGCAGACGGCGATCGTCGCTTCGCCGCCCGGGACCTCGCCGTCGCGGAACAGCGCTACGCTGCCGCGCGCGGTGCGGCCGGGGACCGCCCGGAAGGGGTGACCGCTCGCGCGGGACTGCTGCGGGTGCGGGCCGCGCGCCTCACCACCCCGGCAGAGCTCGAGGCGCTGTCCGAGGAGCTGGCTCGGCTGATCGGCGGCGGCGCCCGGCCCGGACCCGAGGTGGGCGCCCTCGGCCGGCTGGTGAATCGGATCGTGCAGGCCGACACGGAGCTCGTCGCGGCGTTTCGGGCCGCGGAGCTGGCGCGCGATTCGCTGCGCGCCCCGGCGCTGGCCAGCGCGTTGTTCCTCGACATCGCCGCCCGCTATCCCGAGTCGCTCTTCGCGCCGAAGGCGATGGTAGCCGCCCTGCCCCTCGTCCCCGAGCAGCGCGACTCGCTGCTGGCCGCGCTGGCGCGCCGTTACCCCGGATCGCCGTACCTGGCCGCCGCGCATGGTGAGGTCAGTCCCGCTTACGCCGCGCTCGAAGACTCACTGGCCCGGGCGCTGGGACTCGCCGCCCCGGTGGCTGTGGTGGTGCGGGGCGCGGGGGGCGTCGCCGCCCCCGTCCCGGGGCCCCGGGGCCCGTGGTGGGATGTGGTCTTCCCACCGCCACCCCTGGTGGCGGGTGGGCTTGCCGCACCCGCCGTGGAGGACCCCGCGACCCGCCAAGGCGACGAGCGCCGCCCCCGCGGTCAGCGGCCGGACACGGCGCGCGTGCGCCCGAGACTCTGAGGTGACCGGGATCCCGTTTCTCGGCGCCACGTTCCAGAACCCGGTCCTGGTGTCGTCGGGGGTCGCGGGGTTCGGGCGGGAGGTGGCCGACGTCATGGACCTCGAGGCATTGGGGGGACTGGTGACCAAGGCGGTCACGCCGGAGCCGCGAGCGGGGCACCCGGGGCCGCGAGTCGCTGAGTTCCGCGGCGGCATGCTCAACGCGGTGGGGCTCGCGAACCCCGGATTGGAACGGGTCGTCGCGGTCGAGCTTCCGTGGCTCGCGCGCCTGCGCCGCGCGCGCGTCATCGTGAACGTGGCCGGGGCCACCATCGACGACTACGTCACGGTCGTGCGGCGCGTGACCGATCATACGGCCGTGGTCGCCATCGAGCTGAACGCGTCGTGCCCCAACACCGCCGCCGGGGGGCTCGAGTTCGGTGCCAGCGCGGAGCAGCTGGGCACGCTGGTGCGGCGCTGCCACGCCGTCGCCACCCGACCCCTGATCGTCAAGCTGTCACCAGCGCTGCCCGATATCGCAGCGCTGGCGCAGGTCGCGCGCGACGCGGGCGCCGCGGCCGTCACACTGGTGAATACGTTGCCCGGCGAGCTCGCGGGCCGGCTGGGGAACGGATTCGGCGGGGTCAGTGGACCCGCGCTGCTCCCGATCGGCGTGCGCGCGACCCGTCTGGTCCGCGAGCGGGTCGGAATGCCGGTGATCGGCGTGGGCGGCGTCCGGACCGCAGCCGACGCGCGCGAATACCTGCGCGCCGGGGCGACGCTGGTCGCGGTCGGCACCGCCGCGCTCGCCGACCCCCGCGTGCCGGAACGCATCGCGCGGGAGCTGGCCCGTGGCTGAGCTGGTGCTGGCTCTCGACCTCCCCAGTGGTGGCGAGGCGCTCGCGCTCGCGGAGCGCCTGCCCGAGGTGGGGTGGGTCAAGCTGGGCCCGATGCTGTTCGTGCGGGAAGGCCCGCCGCTGGTGCGCGCCTTCGTCGATCGTGGCATGCGCGTGTTTCTCGACCTCAAATGGCACGACATTCCCCATACGGTGGCCGGGGCGGTCGCCGCGGCCCGGGACCTCGGTGTGGCGATGGCGACCGTGCACTGCCTCGGCGGACAGCGGATGCTGGCCGCCGCGGTGGCGGCCGCCGGGCCGCTGGCCCTGGTCGGTGTCACGGTGCTCACCTCGCACGATGCCGGGGAGCTGGGCGCCGTCCTGGGCCGGGGGGTGCCCGATCTGGGGGTCGAGGTCGAGCGGCTGGCGCGCAGCGCCCGAGATGCCGGCCTCCGCGGCGTGGTGGCGTCGGGCCACGAGGTCGGCCTGCTGCGGGCGGCGCTGGGCGACGCCCCGTGGGTCGTGGTGCCGGGCATCCGGTTGCCGGGCGACGCGCCGAACGACCAGGCGCGCGTCATGACCCCGGGCGAGGCGGTCCGGCTCGGCGCCACACACCTGGTGGTGGGACGGCCGGTGAGCGCGGCGGCCGATCCGACCGACGCATGGGCGCGGCTGCGGGCGGCGACGTGAGGCGGTTTTGCCTCCTCGCGACCCTGGCGTGGTGCTCCGGCGCGGCGGCGTGGTCGCAGTCGGGGACCCTCGAGACCGCGGCCCAGGCGGCACGGCAGAGCTGGTACGTCCACGACGTGTCGGGACTGCTGGCGGGCAGTTCGGGGATCATCCTGCAGATCCCCGGCGCCGATCCGTCCTCTCCCTTGGGCCGCCCCCAGGCGGCGGAGCTGCTGCGTCGCTACCTGGGGGGAGCGCGCGAGCGATCAGTCACCGTGGTCTCGGTGCGGGAGGTGGAGCCCGGGATCGGCTTCGTGGAGTTGGACCGCCGCTATGTGGTGAGCGGCACGGCGGACCAGCGTCGGGAGTC
The DNA here is from genome assembly GCA_003251175.1 of Gemmatimonadota bacterium. GTDB lineage: Bacteria > Gemmatimonadota > Gemmatimonadetes > Gemmatimonadales > GWC2-71-9 > SZUA-544. Next base: position 13,339 of record QKHC01000072.1, on the reverse strand, counting down.
GCTGTTCCTGGGGTTCCGGCGCGTCGAGGGCCGATGGGTCCTGGCGGAGCTGCGCAGCGTGGGAGGGTAGCGAGCGGGCCCCGGGCCTTGCGGCAACTCGAAGTGCCGTCTATAGTTCACGGCTCAATCGGAACCCGGGACCCGAGGATTCAGTGAAGGTACGGAGCAGCGTCCGACCGATCTGCGAACATTGCAAGGTGGTCCGCCGCCGCGGGGTGGTGCGGGTCATTTGCCGTCGCACGCCCAAGCACAAGCAGCGGCAGGGGTAACCGAATGGCGCGTATTGCGGGCGTGGATCTGCCGCGCGAGAAGAAGATCGAGTTCGCACTCCCCTACATTTTCGGCATCGGGCGTCACAACGCGCAGCGGATTCTCGCGGAGACGGGCGTGAGCCCGGACACGCGGGTGCGCGATCTGCGCGATGCCGAGGTGGCGCGGCTGCGCCAGGTCATCGAGCGCGACTATCGGGTCGAGGGGGCGTTGCGCACCGAGACCGCGATGAACATCAAGCGGCTGATGGACATCGGGACGTATCGCGGAGCGCGCCACAAGCGCGGTCTGCCGGTCCGCGGGCAGCGGACCCACACCAACGCGCGTACCAAGAAGGGTCCGCGGCGGGCGATTCCGGGCAAGAAAAAGCCGACACTGAAGAAGTAGGGGTATGTCACAGGCAAAAGGCACCGGCGCGCGTCGCGCCAAAAAGGTGGTGGAGGCTGAGGGCGTCGCGCACATCACGGCGACGTTCAACAACACGCTGATCACCATCGCGGACATGCAGGGCAACGCCATCACCTGGGGCTCGGCTGGCAAGGCGGGCTTCAAGGGCTCGAAGAAGTCCACGCCGTTCGCGGCGACGGTGGCGGCGGAGCAGGCGGCGCGCGAGGCGCTGAGCCTCGGCGTCAAGCGGGTCCACGTGCGGGTGCAGGGGCCCGGGTCAGGCCGCGAGTCGGCGATCCAGGCCCTGGCCACGGCGGGCCTGCAGATCCGATCGATTCGCGACGTGACGCCGATTCCGCACAACGGCTGCCGACCGCCCAAGCGGCGGAGGGTCTGAGGCATGGCACGCTACACGGGCCCGGTATGCAAGCTGTGCCGCCGCGAGGGGACCAAGCTGTTCCTCAAGGGCACCCGGTGCCTCACCGAAAAGTGCGCGATCGAGCGTCGAGCGTATGCGCCGGGCCAGCACGGGCAGTCCACCGGCCGCCGCCGCAAGGCGTCGGAGTACGCCAAGCAGTTGCGTGAGAAGCAGAAGGTGAAGCGCATTTACGGCATGTCGGAGCGGCAGTTCCGCAGCGTGTTCGAGCGGGTGTTGCGTGAGCCCGGGGTCACCGGCGAAGCGCTGCTCGTGGCCCTGGAGAGCCGGCTGGACAATCTGGTGTACCGCATGGGTTTCGGCGCCTCGCGGCGCGACGCCCGTCAGTTGGTGCGACATCGCCACATCCAGGTGAACGGGCGGACGGTCGACGTGCCGTCGTACCGGGTGCGCATCGGCGAGGAAGTGCGCGTGGCGGAGGGCAGCCGGGAGTTGCTGCGCGTACGGGCGGCGCTGGAGCAGTTCGCGCGAACGCAGCCGCCAGCGTGGATCTCGGTCGACCCGGAGAAGGCGGCGGGCCGGATGACCGAGCGGCCGACGCGCGATGCGATCCCGATCGCCGCTCAGGAACAGCTCATCGTCGAGCTCTACTCCAAGTGATCATGACTCTCGATTTGACGGGACTGGTGCACCCGCACGTGGTCGAGATGACCAAGCGGGAAGACGATCCGAACGCGGCCGAGTTCCGGCTGCAGCCGCTCGAGCGCGGCTACGGATACACCCTCGGCAACTCATTGCGGCGTCTGCTGCTGTCGTCGCTGCGGGGAGCCGCCGTGTGGGGATTCCGCCTGGGTGGCGTGGTGCACGAGCACCAGACCATCCCCGGTGTCGTGGAGGACGTGCACCAGATCATCCAGCGGCTCAAGCAGCTGACGCTGACCCTGGCGCCCGACGTCGACGAGGCCGTGCTCCACATCCGCCGCGAGGAGGCGGGACCGGTCTACGCGCGTGACATCGAGCCGCAGGGTGCGGTGACGATCGTGGCGCCTGACCAGCTGCTCTTCACGCTGCAGGACGACCGGGAGATCACCGGAGAGCTGTACGTCAACAAGGGGCGCGGGTACGTGGAGGCGGACCAGCATCCGATCGACCGCTCGCTGCCAGTGGATCTGGTCCGCGTCGATTCGATCTACAACCCCGTCCGCCGGGCGAACTTCGCCGTCGCCGAAACGCGCGTCGGGCAGCGCACCGACTACGACCGCCTCACCCTGACGGTCGAGACCAACGGCACCATCTCTCCTGAGGACGCCGTGGCCTACGCCGCCGCGCTCGCCCAGGAGCATTTCCGCTACTTCATCGACTTCGGCAAGATCCCGATGGCGACGCCGACGGCGGCTGCTTCCACGCCGCCCGCCGATGCGGGGTTCAACGAGCTGCTGAGCCGCTCGATCGACGACGTCGGGCTTTCGGTGCGCTCGGTCAATTCACTGAAGAACTCCAGCATCCGCACGCTCGCGGATCTGGTGCAATTCCGCGAAGAGGATCTGCTGCGCGTGAAGAACGTGGGTGAGAAGGCGCTGGGCGAGATTGCCGAGCTGCTGCGCCGCGAAGGGCTGAACCTGGGGATGAAGCTCGAGGAGCACGACGGCGCATTTCAGGTGCTCGACGCAGGGACGCCGCCGGTGGCACAGGCGGTGGCGGGCGGCGAGGAGTAACCATGCGGCACCGCGCCAAGAGCCGTCAGCTGTCACGCACGGCCAGCCACCGGCGGGCGCTGTTGGCCAATCTCGCAACGAGCCTCTTCCGTCACGAGCGGATCGTGACGACCGAGGCCAAGGCGAAGGAACTGCGCCCGTATGCGGAGCGGCTGATCACGCTGGCGCGACGCGGCGACCTGCATGCCCGCCGCCTGGTCGAGCGCCGCATCAAGGACAAGGATGTGACGCACCGGCTGTTCACTGAGCTGGGCAGGCGCTTCGCGGCCCGGCCGGGGGGGTACACGCGCATCGTCAAGCTGGGACACCGCCCTGGCGACGGCGCCGACGTGGCCCGGATCGAACTGCTGGGTGAGTGAGCGGAGTGCGGGGGGCGGCGGCGACAGGGGGACCCCCACGGGTCCCCTCTTTTGTGTCAGGCGGCTTTCACCACCCGGTTCGATCGCAGGCACTGGGTGCACACGCGGATGCGGCGCGTGCTCCCGTTGACGACCGCGCGGACGCGCTGGAGGTTGGGGAGCCAGCGACGCGGCGTCTTGTTGTTGGCGTGGCTGACATTGCGCCCAACCGACGGCGCCTTGCCACAGATCTCGCACACTCGAGCCATAGCGGACGTTCCGGAGCGATGAGTCCACGACGCACCCCGGGGCGGCGTGGCGCCCGGGGGGCAAAGCGCGCGAAAGCTACACGGACGCCCGGACGGCGGCAACCCCGGCGCCCGACGGCGCTGATCACCGGTATCACCGGCCAGGATGGGTCGTACCTCGCCGAGCTGCTGCTCGACAAGGGCTACCGCGTCGTCGGCGTGGTGCGGCGCACGTCCCATGACTCCTACGAGCGCATCGGCCATCTGCTGGATCGGGTCCGCATCGTCCCGGCGGACCTGCTCGACCAGCATTCGCTGACGTCGGTGGTGCGCGATGCGCGCCCCGACGAGGTGTACAATCTGGCCGCCCAGAGCTTCGTGCCGACGTCATGGTCGCAGCCGGTGCTGACCGGGGAGTTCACCGCACTGGGCGTCACCCGCCTGCTCGAAGCCGTCCGGCTCGCCTATCCCGAGGCGCGCTTCTACCAAGCGAGCTCGTCGGAGATGTTCGGCAAGGCGGTGGAGACCCCGCAGCGGGAGTCGACGCCGTTCTATCCACGATCGCCGTACGGCGTCGCCAAGGTGTACGGGCACTGGATCACGGTGAACTACCGCGAGTCCTACGACCTCTTCGCTGTGAGCGGCATCCTGTTCAATCACGAATCCCCCCGCCGCGGCCTCGAGTTCGTCACGCGGCGGGTCACGCACGGCGTCGCCCGCATCGTGCGGGGCCTCGCCACGCGGCTCACGCTCGGCAACCTCGACGCGCGTCGTGACTGGGGCTTCGCCGGCGACTACGTCGAAGCGATGTGGCGCATGCTGCAGCAGCCCGCGCCCGACGACTACGTGATCGGCACCGGCGAAACGCACTCCGTCCGCCAGTTGTGCGAGATCGCGTTCCGACACGTGGGGCTCGACTGGCGGCGGTACGTGGCGGTCGATCCGGCCCTGGTGCGCCCCGCGGACGTGGATCTGCTCCAGGCGGACGCAAGCAAGGCCCGGCGCCGGCTCGGATGGCGGCCGCGTATGTCGTTCGCGGAGCTGGTCCAGACCATGGTGGACGCCGATCTGGCGCGGCTGGCGTGATGCACGTTCTGGTCACCGGGGCGGATGGATTCGTGGGGCGCACGCTGGTGCGGCGCCTCATTGATGATGGCCGGCGGGTGAGCGCGGCGGTGCGTCCGGGGGCGGCCCCCGGAGCGGACGCGTTCACCGCCGAGGAGCGCGCGGTGGTCGAGTGGCTGCCGCTGGAGCTGGCGGATGCCGCCTCGGTGCGGGACTGCCTCGACCGCCCCCTCGATGCCGTCGTCCACCTGGCCGGCGTGGCGTCCGGCATGGACGCGCTCGGTGATCCGGGATACGCGTGGACCGTGAACGCGGCCGGTACCGCCCGGGTGGTGGACGTCCTCGCGCAGCGCCGCCGCCACAACGGGTCGGACCCGATCATCCTGGTGGTCTCGACCGCCGAGGTGTACGGACGGGGCCTGCCGACGCTGCGGCGCGAGACGGACCCGACCGCGCCATGCTCCCCGTATGGTGCGAGCAAGCTCGGCGCCGAGGTCGCGGCGCTGGAAGCCTGGCGACGCCACGGCCTGCGGGTGGTGATCGCCCGCCCGTTTCCGCACACCGGTCCCGGGCAGGACCCGCGGTTCGTCGTCCCGGCCTTCGCGCAGCGGCTCGTCTTCGCCCGGCGCATCGGCGCCCCCGTGGTGAAGGTCGGGAACCTCGAACCCGTGCGTGAGGTGCTGCATGTCCAGGACGTGGTGGACGCCTACGCACGCTTGCTCACCAAGGGGCATGCGGGGGAGATCTACAATGTCGCCGGCGGGAAAGGTATCAGCCTCGAGCAGCTCCTGCTTCGCATGGCCGCCATGCTCGACGTGCGCCCGATTCCCGAGGCGGACCCCGACCTGATGCGGCCGGCCGACATCCCGCATCTCGTCGGGGACGCCGCCAAGCTTAACGCGGCCACGGGGTGGAGCGCGCGTACGCCACTCGACGTGACCCTGCGCCAGGTGCTCGATGCCGCGGCGAACTGATCTCTCCACGATCCTGCTCGTCGGGTCGGGCCCGATCGTGATCGGGCAGGCCGCGGAGTTCGACTATTCGGGGACTCAGGCGGTGAAGGCGCTCAAGGAAGAAGGGTACGCCGTCATCCTGGTGAACTCGAATCCGGCGACCATCATGACCGACCCGGAGCTGGCCGACCGCACCTACGTCGAGCCGGTGACGCCGGACTGGGTCCGGCGGGTGATCGAGCGGGAGCGGCCCGACGCCCTGTTGCCGACCATGGGGGGCCAGACGGCACTGAACGTGGCGATGGCGCTCCACCGGGACGGCACCCTCGACCGCTGTGGCGTGGAGCTGATCGGCGCGAATGCCCGGGCGATCCAGATGGCGGAAGACCGGGCGGATTTCGCCGCCGCGATGCGCCGCATCGGGCTGGAGACGCCGCTCGGTCGGACCGTCGGGTCCGTGGCCGGCGCGCTCGAGGCCGTCGCCGAGACCGGCTATCCCGCGATCATCCGGCCCTCGTACACGCTCGGGGGCACCGGCGGCGGCGTGGCGTACAACCGGGCCGAGTTCGAGGCGCTGGTCGAGCGGGGGCTCGATCTGTCACCGGTCCGCACTGTGCTCGTGGAGCGGAGCGTGCTCGGCTGGAAGGAGTTCGAGCTCGAGGTGATGCGCGATCGCCGCGACAACGTGGTGATCGTGTGCTCGATCGAAAACCTCGACCCCATGGGCGTCCACACGGGGGATTCCATCACGGTGGCGCCGGCGATGACGCTCACCGACCGCGAGTACCAGCGGATGCGCGACGCCGCGATCGCGATCATCCGCGAGATCGGGGTAGAGGCCGGAGGGTGCAACATCCAGTTCGCGGTCAATCCGGCCGACGGCGAGCTGCTGGTGATCGAAATGAATCCGCGCGTGTCGCGCTCGTCAGCGCTCGCGTCGAAAGCCACCGGATTCCCGATCGCTCGCATCGGCACGAAGCTCGCGATCGGGTACACCCTCGACGAGCTGCCCAACGACATTACCAAGACGACACCGGCATCGTTCGAGCCGGTGCTCGACTACGTGGTGGTGAAGGTGCCGCGCTTCGCGTTCGAAAAATTTCCCCAGGCGGACCCACGCCTCACCACGCAGATGAAGTCTGTCGGGGAAGCCATGGCCATCGGACGGACCTTCAAGGAGGCGCTGCAGAAGGGCCTCCGTGCCCTCGAGGCGGGACGGCCGGGCTGGCAGGAGGGCGCGACGCTCGCGGACGACCGGCTCACCGGTGACGGCCTCGAGGACCTGCGCGTGGCCCTGCACACGGCGACCCCGGAGCGGATCTTCCAGATCAAGCGCGCGCTGCGGGCCGGGATGTCGGTCGCCGAGGTCGCGGGCGCGACCGGCATCGATCCGTGGTTCCTCCACCAGCTCGCCGACCTGGTCGAGGCCGAGCGGATCTTCGCCGCGCTGCCCGAGCCCGGCGCCGACGACCTGCGCCACATGAAGCGCCTCGGGTTCAGCGACACGCAGCTCGCGGCGCTGCGGACCTCCACCGAGGACGCGATCCGCGCGCTGCGATGGGAGGCGGGCGTCCATCCCGTCTACAAGATGGTGGACACGTGCGCGGGCGAGTTCCCGTCGGCGACACCGTACCTCTACAGCTGCTACGACGAAGAGAACGAATCGGAGCCGTGCGGCGTGGACGGCGTGATCATCCTGGGGAGCGGGCCCAATCGCATCGGGCAGGGGGTCGAATTCGACTACTGCTGCGTCCGCGCCGGCCTCGCTTTCCGCGAGCTCGGCTGGAAGACCATCATGATCAACTCCAATCCGGAGACGGTCTCCACCGACTTCGATATCTCGGACAAGCTGTACTTCGAGCCCCTCACCTTCGAGGATGTGCTCGAGATCGTCCGCCTCGAGCGTCCCCGGGGGGTGGTGGTGCAGCTCGGCGGGCAGACACCGCTCCAGCTCACCACCCGTCTCCAGGCCGCCGGCGTGCCGATCCTCGGCACGCCGCCCGACGCCGTGGACACCGCCGAGGACCGCGGGCGGTTCGAGGCCCTGGCGCGGCAGCTGGACGTCGCGCAGCCCCCAAGCGGAGCCGCGCGGTCCGTGGAGGAAGCGGTCGCCGTCGCCTCGCGCATCGGCTACCCGATTCTGGTGCGACCGTCCTATGTGCTGGGGGGGCGGGCGATGGAGATCGTATACGACGATGGCTCGCTGCGCGATTATTTCCTGCGGGCCGCGCGCGTCTCGCCGGAGCACCCGGTGCTGATTGACCGGTTTCTCGAGGACGCCTTCGAAGCCGACGTGGACGCGATCGCCGATGGCCAGCGCTGCGTGATCGGTGGCGTGATGCAGCACATCGAGGACGCGGGCGTGCATTCGGGAGACTCGGCGTGCGTACTGCCACCGTACCTCGTGGGCGATCGGCAAGTGGCCGAAATGCGGCGTCACACCATCGCGTTCGCGCAAGCGCTGGGCGTCGTCGGCCTCATCAACGTGCAATACGCCGTCCGCGACGGCGTGGTGTACGTGCTGGAGGTGAATCCGCGGGCCTCGCGCACCGTACCCTTCGTGAGCAAGGCCACGGGCTACCCGCTCGCCAAGCTCGCGGCGGCCGTCATGGCTGGTCGCTCGCTCGACGAGCTGCAGGTGCCCGACGAGCTGCCCGTCACCGGGGTGGCGGTCAAGGAGGCCGTGTTCCCCTTTACCAAACTGCCCGGCACGGATACCCTCCTCGGCCCCGAGATGCGGTCGACGGGCGAGGTGATGGGTCTCGCCGACAGCTTCGGGATGGCATTCGCCAAGGCGCAGATCGCCGCGGACGGCAGTCTGCCGCTGGAGGGCGCGATCTTCGTGACGGTCAACGACTCCGACAAGCCGACGGTGGTGCCGATCGTACGGCGGTTCCACGAGCTGGGGTTCCGGATTCTGGCGACCGAGGGCACCCAGACCTACCTGCGCGCCCGCGGGATCCCGGCCGAGCGGGTCATGAAGGTGCACGAAGGACGCCCCAACGCGATCGACCTGATCGTCTCGGGGGAGATTCAGCTGTTGATCAACACTCCGCTGGGCAAGTTCACGCAGGCGGATGACTACGCAATCCGACGGGCGGCCCTGACGCATCGGGTGCCGTACACCACCACGATGTCCGCCGCGAGTGCCGCGGGCGATGCGGTCATCGCTCTGCGCAGCCGTACCGGCAGTGTAAGGAGCCTTCAGGAATGGCACGAAAGGACAAGCGCAGCCGTAACAGCCGCAAGCCCGGCAAGCCCGCCGGCGCGGCACGGTCCGCAGGCCGTGGGCGCGTAGCCCCCCGCGCGGCCAAACCCAAGGCAAAGGCGAAGCCCAAGGCACGCACCCAGGCCCGTGCCAAGGCGGCGAAGCCGAAGGCCCGCGGCGCCGCGCCGGGTCGCAAACCGGCAGCCGAGGCGAAGCGCCTGGCGGGCGGGGCCCGCGCCGGCGCGCCCAAGTTGAAGCTGCAAGGGCGCGTGATCGAGAACGAGCTGCTCGCCCGCTACACCACGTGGCGGATCGGTGGGCCGGCGCGGTATCTCGCGCTGCCGGCCGACCCCGAAGACGTCGCGCGGGCGGTGGCCTTCGCGCGCGAGCACGGCCTGCCCTGGACCGTGCTGGGACTGGGATCCAATGTCCTGGTCAAGGATGGCGGCTTCGCCGGCGTCGTGATCCGGATGGGGAAAGGGCTCGACCGCTTCGAGATGAAAGGCGCCACGGCCATCGTGGGGGCGGGCCTGCCGATTCCGCTGCTCGCCCGCCGCACGGCGGAAACCGGGTTCGTCGGCGTGGAGCGTTTCATCGGGATCCCCGGCACCGTGGGGGGCGGTGTGTACATGAACGCCGGGTGTCACGGCGCCGAGTTTGCGGAGGTGGTGACCGAGGCCACCGTGCTCGACCAGGCCGGCCAGGTCCGGGCGGTGTCGCGCAAGCAGATCCCGTTCTCGTACCGCGCGAGCAATCTCGGGCACGTGGTGGTGCTCGAGGCCAAGCTCAGCTTGGGCGAGGAATCGCCCGCCAAGCTGAAGGAGATTCAGACCCGGCTGCTGCGTTGGCGCAAGGCGGGCACTCCCTTCGACCAGCCGTGCGCGGGCTCGACGTTCCGCAACCCCGGTGGTCCCAGGACCGCCGGCATGTTGATCGACGAGTGCGGGCTCAAGGGCCACCGCGAAGGTGGAGCCCAGATCTCCGCGCTGCATGCCAACTACTTCGTGAACACGGGAAGCGCCACCGCCGGCGACGTGCTGCGGCTCATCGAGCACGTGCGCAAGACGGTCCGTAAGCGCACGGGGGTGGAGCTGGCGCTCGAGATCAAGGTGATCGGTACGTGAGTGCCTCCTTCGTGCATCCCTCGAGCTTCGTCGATGAGGGGGCCACCGTGGGCGCCGGCTCGAAGATCTGGCATTTCTGCCACGTCATGGCCGGCGCGGTGCTCGGCGAGCGCTGCAATCTGGGGCAGAACGTGGTGGTGATGCCGGGCACCCGGATCGGAAACAATTGCAAGATCCAGAACAACGTGTCGATCTACGAGGGCGTCGAGCTCGAGGACGATGTGTTCTGCGGACCGTCCTGCGTGTTCACGAACGTCATGAATCCGCGCAGCCACGTGTCCCGCAAGCACGCGTACCGCCGCACCCTGGTGCAGCGCGGCTCGTCGATCGGCGCCAACGCGACCATCGTCTGCGGCGTGACCCTTGGCACCTTCTCCTTCATCGGCGCCGGCGCCGTCGTGACGTCCGACGTCCCGGCCTTCGCGCTGATGGTGGGGGTGCCGGCCCGGCAGGTTGGCTGGATGTGCCAGTGTGGAGAGCGGCTGCGGGTGTCGGCTGGCCGCGGTCGCTGTGAGAGCTGCGGCGCCGAATACGAGGAAACGGCGGGCGCCCTGCGCATGACCCGCGATCCTGCTGCACGTTGAGCCCATTGCGCAGATCGCCGATCGAGGAGACCCCGCGGTGAACGTTCCGCTGCTGGACCTGGTGGCGCAGTACCGGGACATCAAGGACGAGATTCTGCCTGCGCTCCAGGAGCTGATCGAGTCGCAGCAGTTCATCATGGGCACGGCCGTCGGGCAGCTGGAAACCGAGGTGGCGCGCCTGTCAGACGCGGCCCATGGTATTGGGTGTGCCAGCGGCACGGATGCGCTGCTGCTGCCGTTGAAAGCGCTCGCCTTGCAGCCCGGTGACGAAGTCGTGACGACCGCCTTCACCTTCTTCGCCACGGCGGGTGCGATTCACAACGCCGGAGGACGTCCGGTGTTTGTGGACATCGAGCCGGACACGTTCAACATTGCGCCGGCCGCCGTCGAGGCGGCGCTCACGCCACGCACCCGGGCGCTGCTGCCCGTGCATCTGTTCGGCCAGCTCGCGCCGATCGAGCGACTGCTGGCCGTCGCGACGCCGCGCGGGCTGCCTGTGATCGAGGACGCCTGTCAGGCGATCGGGGCGCGGCGCCGCATCGATGGCGCGTGGCGCGCGGCGGGCGGTCTGGGCTGGGCCGGCGCCTTCTCATTCTTCCCCAGCAAGAACCTCGGCGCGTGGGGTGACGGCGGCATGATCGTGGCGAACGACGCCGTGCTCGCCGAGCGCCTGCGCCGGCTTCGGCTCCACGGCGGCGCGAAGCAGTACCACCACGACGAGATCGGGACCAATTCGCGACTCGACACGCTCCAGGCGCTGGTGCTGCTGCGCAAGCTCCCCCACCTGGCCGACTGGTCGGCACGCCGGCGGGCGCACGCGGCCTACTACACGGCGGCGCTCGGGGACCTGCCGGCGGTACGGCCGCCGGTCATCGATCCGGCGAACGAGCACATCTTCCATCAGTACACTCTGCGCGTCGAGCGGCGCGACGAGCTCAGCGCGCACCTCAAGGCCAACGGCATCGGGCACGCCGTCTACTACCCGGTGCCGCTGCACCTGCAACCCTGTTTCGCTGACCTCGGCTACCGACCGGGCGCGCTCCCCGAGACCGAGCGCGCGGCGCGGGAGGTGGTGTCGCTGCCGGTGTATCCGGAGCTGACGACGCCTCAGCTGGATCGCGTGGTGGACGCGATCCGTGCCTTCTACCGGTGAGCCGTCTCCCTCTCGGCGTCATCGGCGCCGGCGCTTGGGGCCGCAACCACGTCCGGACCGCCGCCGCGCTCCCGGAAGCCTCCCTCGCCGCCGTGTGCGATGCGGACCCGCGCACCCGGGAGCGCCTGGCGCGCCAGTACCCCGAGGCACTCGTGACGGCCGACGTCGACGCGTGCCTCGATGCCGTGGAGGCGGTGATCATCGCCAGCCCGGCGCGCAGCCACGCCGAGCTCGCCCAGCGCGCGATCACGCGCGGGATCCCGTGCCTCGTCGAGAAACCCTTCGCACTGGACGTCGGGACCGCCGAGACGGTCGCCCGGCTCGCCGGCGAGCGCGATGTCCCCCTGCTGGTCGGGCACCTGTTGCTGTTCCACCCCGCTGTGGAACGGCTGCGCCAGATGGTGCACAACGGAGAGTTGGGGCAGGTCTTCTATCTCTATAGTCTCCGGGTCAACCTGGGTCAGGTGCGCGCCGACGAGAACGCCCTGTGGAGCTTCGGCCCGCATGACGTGTCGGTTGCCCTGGATCTTCTCGGCGAAGCCCCGGTCCAGGTGGCGGCGCAGGGCCGCAGCTACCTCCAGGCAGGGATCGAGGACGTGGTCTTCCTGAGCATGGAGTTTGCAAGCGGTATTCTGGCTCACGTGCAGATGTCGTGGCTGGATCCCCACAAGGAGCGGCGGCTGACCGTGGTGGGATCCCGTAAGATGGTGGAATTCGACGACATGCAGCCACGGGAGAAGTTGCGGATCTACGACAAGGGGGTCGACCGACCCCCCGAATACGGGTCCTTCGGCGAAAGCCTCGCCATACGGGAGGGTGACATTTTCATACCGAAGATCGCCAACGTCGAGCCGTTGGCAGCCGAGTTGAGCCACTTCGTGCGCGTGGCGCGCCGGGCGGAGCCCCCCAGGGCGGCCGCCACCGACGGCGTGCGGGTGGTACAGGTGCTGGAGGCGGCGTCCCGCTCCCTGAGTCAGGGCGGGGTGCCGGTGCGCCTGTGACGGCGACACGCCTGCCCCAGGCGGCCGAGGAGCTGATCGCCAAGGGACGGAACCGCACGGCGCTGTGTGGCGTGGTGGGCCTGGGCTACGTCGGCCTGCCCCTGGTGATCGAATTCGTGCGGGCCGGGTACCGGGTGCTGGGCTTCGACGTCAACGCGCGGGTGGTGGAGGGACTCAACGCCGGCCGCTCGCACATCCAGGACGTGTCCTCGGACGACGTGGCTCGGGCCGTCGCGGACGGCCGCTTCAGCGCCACCACCGACCTCGCCCGTCTCGCCGAGCCCGACCTCGTCTCGATCTGCGTCCCCACGCCGCTGTCGAAGACCAAGGATCCCGACGTGAGCTTCGTGCTCGCGGCCACCGACTCGGTGAAGCGTACGCTGCGCCGAGGTCAGGCGGTGGTCCTCGAGTCGACCACGTACCCGGGTACCACCCGTGAGCTGATGCTGCCGGCGCTCGAAGGCGCTGGTCTCAAGGTCGGGGAGGATTTCTTCCTGGCGTTCTCGCCCGAGCGGGTCGATCCCGGGAATCCGACCTGGCACACGCGCAACACGCCCAAGGTGGTCGGCGGTATCACGCCCGCCTGCCTCGAAGCGGTGTGCGCGATCTATCGCCCGGCGATCGAAACCCTCGTGCCGGTGTCCTCGACCGAAGCGGCCGAGCTCGTCAAGATCCTGGAGAACACGTTCCGCAGCGTCAACATCGGGCTCGTCAACGAGATGGCGATCGTGTGTGACAAGCTGGGCGTGGACGTCTGGGAGGTGATCGATGCCGCGGCGACGAAGCCGTTCGGGTTCATGAAGTTCACACCCGGCCCCGGCCTCGGGGGGCACTGCATCCCCATCGATCCGCATTACCTCGCGTGGAAGATGCGCGCCCTCAATTACAAGACGCGTTTCATCGAGATCGCCGGCGAA